>NZ_JACYXC010000002.1:0-300000 GCF_016031615.1 Streptomyces pactum | reverse complement strand
TCTCACACGGCTCTCCGGGCGGCCTCCCCCGTCAGCGGGGGCCGGTTCTCCGGCGTCGTGGTGGGCGGTCTCCCGGTGTCCTCCGGGGCGGACGGGAGGCACGCGTTCGCAATGCGGAGCACGGGTGCGGCGGGAGCCGGTGGTGAACCGCTGCCTCCGGCGCGGCGTGCGGCACCGCCGGCAGCAGTTGGGGGGGCAGGCCGGTCGTCGTCCAGGTGCCGCGGAATGTCGGGGAGGGACGGCACGGGCGGCAGGGCGAGCGGGCAGGGGGCGCGGCGACGGAGCGGCGGAGTCCCCGCGCGGCGGACAAGCCCGGCGTGACCGGGGAACGGGCGGGGCGGACGGTGAGGTCAGGCGGCGGGGGCGGGGCGGCCACGCGAAGAAGGGCCACTTGACGTCACGTCAGCAGCGGCAAGGACGCGCGAGACGGGCCCCGTGAGGCAGGGCGACGTGACGACGGGGCCGGTCCGGAGCCGCCGGGGCGGTGGCCCCGCGGCTCTGACGACCGGCCCCGTGCCCCGGGCTCAGGCGCTGAAGGGGGTGAACGTCACCTCGAAGGAATCCGGGTAGCAGAAGCAGAACTCCTCGCCCTCCCAGTCGCCGAGGATTCCGCTCAGGCCCTCCGGCTCGGCCTGGTTCCGCCCCTCGGGCGCCTGCTGCTCCTCGGCGCCGGCCAGGGTCTGCTCCCCCGAGGTGGCGGGGGCCCGCTCCCCGGAGGTGGCGGGGGGCCGCTCCGCGGTCGCGGGGGCGCTCTCCTCCGACGAAACGGCACGGATCCGCTCCCCGGGGGCGGCCGCGTTCTCCTCGTCGGCGCCGGCCCCGGTCTGCTCGGCGGAGGCGGAACGGGTCTGCTCGACCGGGAGCGGGGCGTGCTGGTCGAGGGCGACGGCGGGGGCGAGCGGCAGCAGGGCACAGGCCGCCGTGGCGACGGCGAGCGCGGCGGTACGGACGAAGGTCATCGGGTCCTCCGGGGAGTGGGCGACGAAGGGTCGCGTGAGACGGTCTCCGCCCGGTCGGGGCGGTTCGCCAGGACCTTAAACGCCCATCCCATGCTTTTCTTTGCATATCGCCGTCAACTTCCCGACGCTGCCGCTCGGATGGCGGACGGGTCGTCCGCCACCGGCACCACCCGCGTGTGCGGGGACCGGCGCCGGGCGCCGAGGGGGTGCCGGTGGGCGTGACGTCCGGGCACCGGGAGGCGTTGAGCGACACGGCTCCACCGCCGGCCCGTCATGTGACGGGCCGTCACCTTGCGCCCGTCCCCGGCCCGTACGCCACCGCGGCGGGCCACGACGTAGGACGCCGGCCCGGCGGGGGCGCCTGAGGCCGGGCCGTCAGCGGTGGGCCGATACGACGAAAGGATTTCCGTGTGATGCGCGGACCACAGTTTTCTCCGTGCCGCTCCGGCCGGCGCGGGCCGACCGCCGGCTCCCGCGACCTGCGCGGCCGCGGATGAGGGGGTACGGCGCGGCCCTCCCGGGAACGGCCGCGGCACCGGGGTGCCCGGACACCGCCACGGGCGGGCTGCGGGGCCCGGACGGGCTGCGGGCGCTGACCGAGGTGGCGCTGGACGCGCTGGCCGGCGGCACCGCCGCCCGTGGCGGGCCACTGCCCGCCGGCGGCCCGGAGGGGGTGGCCGCGCGGGTCGGCCCGGTGTGCGACCCGCTGCTCCCGGAGCACGGGATCGGGGCCAGGACCGCCCTGTACGAGATCGTCCGCGCGGTCGCCGAGGGGGCCGCCGACCCGGGTCACCCCTGGTGCGCCGGTCATCTGCACTGCCCACCGCTGGCGGTCGCCGCCGCCGCGGAGCTGGCCGCGGCCGCGCTCAACCCCTCGATGGACTCCTGGGACCAGGCGCCGGCCGCCACGGTGGTCGAGGAGCGGGTGACCGCCGCGCTGGCCCGGCTGGTCCACCCGGACCGGCCCCGGCCGGACGCGCTGCTCACCGGCGGCGGCACCGAGTCGAACCTGGTGGCGCTGCTGCTGGCCCGGGAACGGGCGGGCCGGCGGGGCGCCCGGACGGTGCGGGTGCTGTGCGGCGCCAACGCCCATCACAGCGTGCACCGCGCCGCCTGGCTGCTGGGGCTGCCCGCGCCGGTCACCGTGGCGTGCCGGGCGGGGCGGATGGTGCCCGCGGAGCTGGACCGGGCGCTGCGCGGCGCCGAGGGTCCGGCGCTGGTGGTGGCCACGGCCGGCACCACCGACGAGGGCCTGATCGACCCGTTGCCGGAACTCGCGGAGATCACCGCCCGGTACGGCGCCGAGCTCCATGTCGACGCCGCCTACGGCGGTCCGCTGCTGTTCAGCGAGCGGCTCGCGGAGCGGCTGCGGGGCATCGGCTCGGCGGTGTCGGTCACCCTCGACCTGCACAAGCTGGGCTGGCAGCCGATCGCCGCGGGGGTGCTGGCGGTGGCCGACACCGGCCTGCTGGAGCCGCTGTCGGCGCGCGCGGACTACCTCAACGCCGAGGACGACACCGAGGCCGGGCTCCCCGATCTGCTGGGGCGTTCCCTGCGCACCTCCCGGCGTCCCGACGCCCTGAAGATCGCGGTCACCCTGCGGGCGCTGGGCCGGGCCGGGCTGGGCGCGCTCGTCGAGCACTGCGTGGACTCCGCGGAGGGACTGGCGGCCCGCATCGACACCCACCCGGGGCTGCGCCGTCGCCCGGGGCCCGTCGGGATCAGCACCGTGCTGTTCCGGCCGGTGGCCGCCGACGCGCTGCCCGGTGCGCGGGGGGACGCATGTGTGGCGGCCGTCCGGCGGCGGCTGCTGGAGGAGGGCCGGGCGGTGCTCGGCCGGGCGGTCGCCGAGGACGCCGACGGCCGCCCCGCCCTGTGGCTCAAGACCACGCTGCTCCACCCCCAGGCGGGTCCGGCGGACTTCGACGCCCTGCTGGACCTCGTCGCGGACACCACGTCGGCGGACGGCCCCGACCCGGGCTGACCGAGGACCGCGATCCCGGTGCGGGGCCGGACGTGAGCGCCGGAACCGGGCACGGGGCCGGCGGGGCCCGGTGCGGGGCCGGGCGCGGGCTAGCTGTATTGATCACAAGCGTTGTTAACGCTGGCTGGTCTTGATCATGGCGAAGACCTCCGGTGTGGTGGAGGTGTCTAGGCTTCACCGCACACGGAGGTCTTCGTGTCCCACCGTAATGCCCGGCTGACCGTTCACGGCAGGCGGATCCTGGTCGAGCGTGTCCTGGCCGGTCGTCCGGTCGCGCATGTGGCCGCGGAGATGGGCATATCCCGTCCCACGGCCCACAAGTGGGTCCGCCGCTGGCGGGCCGAAGGCGACGCGGGCCTGGCCGACCGCTCCAGCAGGCCGCGCACGATCCCTCACCGGACAGCGGCCGACGTCGAAGAAGGGGTCTGTGACCTGCGGCGGACCCGCAAGCTCGGGCCCGCTCGGATCGGCCCGATCCTGGGGCTGCCCTCATCCACCGTCCACCGGATCCTCACCCGCCACCGACTGAACCGGCTGGCTTGGATCGACCGTCCGACCGGTCAGGTCATCCGCCGCCACGAACGCGAACGACCCGGCGAACCCGTCCACATCGATGTGAAGAAGCTCGGCCGGATTCCCAACGGTGGCGGCCACAAGACCCTGGGCCGCCAGGCCGGCCGGGCCACCCGCTCCGCCATGGGCTTCGACCACGTCCACTCCGCGATCGACGACCACAGCCGGCTGGCCTACAGCGAGATCCACCCCGACGAGAAGGTCGCGACCTGTGCGGGCTTCCTCACCCGCGCAGCCGCGTTCTTCCACAGCCACGGCATCCCCCGAATCGAACGGGTGCTCACGGACAACGCATGGCCCTACCGCAAGGGCCTGGCCTGGAAGGCCGTCCTGGCAGAACTCCGCGCGACGGGCAAGCTCACCCGCGCCTACCGCCCCCAGACGAACGGCAAAGTCGAACGCTTCAACCGCACCCTGCTCGACGCATGGGCCTACCTACGGCCCTACACCTCGAACAACGAGCGGACAGCAGCCCTGACAGACTTCCTCCACACCTACAACCACCACCGCTGCCACACCGCACTCGACGGGCACCCGCCCATCAGCCGTGTTAACAACGCTGCGGGTCAATACACCTAGCGCCGGTGGACCTCTCGGTACTCCTCACTCACCAGGGGCGGGGACTTCTCCGCCCCTGGGGCGAGGACGAACGGTTCGCCGTTGTCGTCCACGGTGAAGTGCCGTGCCTCCCCGGACGGCAGCGTCACGGTCACCTCCAGGGAGAAGGAGAACGTGGCCTGCTGGGCGTTCACGCCTCCGAAGATGTCCCTCGACCAGCGATCGGGCCGGCGGTGGAGCGTGAGTGATTCACGGTTGGAGAAGAGGATCCGCTTGCCCTCGCCGTCCTCCGGCCTCCAGTCCGGGTCGTACTTCAGGGAACCCCCTCCGGGAACGCCGATGACGTGCAGGGTGTCGAGATAGAGGCCGCGATCCTCCAGCGGATACTCGAAATCGTCCCTCCAGCCCGGGGCAGCGCATCCGTAGTGGTGCCGTCGTGGGGTGCCCGCCCATACCCGGTGGATGTGGACGGCGGCGTCGACGGTGACGGCTTCGACGGGAGCCGTTATCTGGAGGTCGAAGGTGGTGTGACCGGCCGTGATCCCGCCGGCCGCGGTCACCGCGCGCCGCATCCGGGCGCAGGACACACCGGCCACGTCCAGGTTTCCCCCGATCGCACCGGGCGCGTCCACCGGGCGCTGGGTCTCCATCAGCCACCTGCCGTGGCCGAATTCGACCGGGTCGGGGTAGCCGCGGACGGAGACGCCGCCTTGCTCCCGCGGATCACCGTTGGCCCGGGAGAGCGGCACCGGCGCACTGACGTCCAGGTCGGCGCCGGACGCGAGGCGGCGCGCGGGCGGCGCCACGCGGAACGGCTCGCCGCCGTCATCGACACGTATCGTCCGCGCCTTGCCGTCCTGCACGACATCCAGCTCCACCCACCACTCGCACCAGCACGTACGGGTCGTGATGTGCAAGGTGCCGCCGGTGGTCCCGCCGGGCCGCACCGGGCGCAGCACCCGCTTCTCCGGGCTCCTGCCATCCAGGTCCAGGCGGTCGGGCTCCGGCAGACCCGCCACGGTGGGGTCCACCGCGCCGGCACAGCCGACGTCGTCACCCCGTGGCGTGGCGATGCGGGCGCCCTTCACCACCCTGATCCCCTCGATGACGACCGAGGTGTCGGCGGGTGCGGCGACGCTGTACGCCACCGCCGCCGTGCCGCGAGGTACCGCGCCCCGGCTCGTCGCCCAGCGGTACAGGTCGCCGCAGCCCCGGGTGACCTTGAGGGTGTGCCGCGGGGCGGCGGCTCCGGCGTGAGGGACGGTGGCGGTCCACAGCGCGCCCTCGCCGTCCATGAGCGGCTTGCCGACGGCGGCTATGCCGGGCGCCGGGCCGGTGTCGTACCGGTGCCGCAGGAACCCCGCCGCCAGGGAGGAGCCCAGCATGGCCACGGCCGTGGCGACGGCGACGAAGCTCACCAGTGAGCGGCGCGCCGGGCGGTTCCCCGCGGCGGCCGCGCGTCGCGCCCTCATGACCGGGTCCAGACGCCTTCGTTGACGGAGCAGCGGTAGGCGGGGGCCCGCTCGTCGACGTCCGGGGCGAGCGTGAACGGCTTGCCCGAATCGTCCACGAGCATGGTCTCCTTGTGGCGGCCCTGCGTGTACCGGACTTCGATGGCGAAGTCGTAGGCCACCCGCCCGGCGCGGATCTCGATGTCGAAGATCGCCGGCTCGTCCTGCTTGGACAGCTGGATCTGCTGCGTGGGGTACTGGCCGAGGACCTTCTCCTCGTCGTACTCCACCGCCGCCCTGTCCGCGCTCCCCAGATTCATCCGGATCCGGCTCACCGCGACGCCGCCCTGCGGGCCGCCGCAACGGAAGACCGGCCCGGCGGGTATGGCGCGTTCGCGCAACACCTTGGCCCGCACGGACGTGATCACGGCGGGCGCCTTGGAGAAGTTCATCAGGGTGACGCGGACGCGCAGGCCGCCTGCGTGGAGTCCGCCACCCGCCACCATGGCGTCCATGTCTCCCCAGGCATCAGCCTGCCGGAAGGACCACGCCGTGCGGTCGGCCTCGGTACTGGTCGCGCGTACCACGCGTGCGTCGCGCTCGACGTCCCACCAGGTCTCCGACTGCGCGCTGAGGCCGCGGGTGCCTGGTGCGTCGCCGCTGGTGGTCCAGATCTCGAAGTACACCGTGAGGATCGCCGCCACGACCGCGCTCACCACGATTCCGGTGAGCGAGGCGAGGGCTGTCACCGCGCGGGTGCCCCATCGCGCTCTCGCGCCGCGCTCGTTGCCGGGTTCGTCCCCGGGTTCGTCCCCGGGTTCGTCCCCGGGCTCGTTTCCGGGCCTGTCTCCGGGGCGCGCTCCGGGGGCGCCCTGGGGCTCACCTTCCGGGCGCGCGCCGGGGCCGGGCCCGGGCCCACCGGCCGCGGCGGGTTCCCCGTCGTCCCGGCCGCCACACCCCGCGGTGTCATCCGGTGGTGCGGGGCCGGTACCCGCCCGCCCCGCCGGGCCCGTTTCCGGTTCCCGCTCCGGTCCCGCTGCCCGCTGCCCGTCCGGGCCCGTCCCGGAGCGTGCGTCAGGGCCGTTCCCGGAGTGTGTGTCAGGGCCGCTCCGGGCGGCGCCGCCGGGCTCACCGGATGTGGCTTCTGGTTCCTCTTCGGGCCGTGCGGGGCCCGGTTCGGTCATGGCCATATGCCCCCCAAGGGCCGTGCGCGGCCACCAGGTGCTCCACGCGCGGCGACTTCACATGGACCTACCAGATGCCCGGAACGCGGTGTCCGGCAAACCCACGGGCGGGTGCGGGGCGCTGGTGGAGCAGGAGAGCCGAGAGCCGGAGCGGGAGAGCACGGCGGGGGCCCGCGAGTGGGACCGCCCAGGTCTAGCGCGTGTCTCTTTGGTGGGTTGGTCAGTTGATCGGATGTGTCTGCCCGATTAGTGATCACTGATGCGATGTGGGCCCGGATCGCGCCGCTGATGCCGGCCGATCCGGTCCGCGGCAGGCGGTGGGCTGATCACCGCCGCGCGCTTGAGGCCATCGCGTGGAAGTACCGCACCAACTTGCCCTGGCGGGACCTCCCCGATGAGCTCGGCTCATTCCAGACCGCCCACAAGCGGCTGATCAGATGGGCCCTCGACGGCACCTGGGAGGTGGTCCTTGCCGCTGTCCTGGCGGCGGCGGACGCCGACGACGACATCGACTGGACGGTGTCGGTGGACTCCACAGTCGTCAGGGCTCACCAGCACGCCGCCGGAGCACGCAAAAAGGGGCGACCCGATCCGGCGAGCCCGCCGATCACGCGCTCGGACGCTCACACGGCGGGCTGAGCACCAAGGTCCACTTGGCCGCGGACGGCCACGCACGGCCCCTCGCCTTCGTCGTCACCGCAGGCCAGGCGGGTGACGCACCCGCCTTCGAGACGGTGATGTCCCGCATCCGCGTGCCCCGGACGGGCCCCGGTAGGCCCCGGACCCGACCCGGGGCCGTTCTGGCCGACCGCGCTTATTCCTCACGTGCCATCCGCAGCCACCTGCGGCGCCGGGGCATCCGCGCGGTCATCCCGCAGCCGTCCGACCAAGTCGGCCACCGCCTGCGGCGCGGGCGGCTCGGTGGCCGCCCGCCCGGCTTCGACCGCGAGACCTACAAGCAGCGGAACACCGTCGAGCGGTGCATCAACCGCCTCAAGCAGTGGCGCGGCCTGGCCACACGAACCGACAAACTCGCCATCGCCTACCAGGCCGCACTCCACCTCGCGGGCATCCTCATCTGGACCCGACGCTGACCAAAGAGACAGAACCTAGGCGGGCCCGGCCCGGCTCCCGGCGGGCAGAGGCCCGGCTGACCAGGCCTGACGCCGGCCGGGCCCCGCACGGGACGGATGCGCGGGGCGACAGGGCCGGGAGGCCGGGGCTGCCCGCAGCAGCCGGAGCGGCCGGGGCCATCACCTCGACCGGCGCCGGGCCCGGCCGCCTCGTCCCGGCCGGGGCCGGGGAGACCGGTCAGCCGACGAGCGGTCGGACCTCTTCGGCGGCGAAGCGCACGAAGCCCTCGGGGTCCGGTTCGTCGGCGGTCGGCTGCAGGACCACGGTGTCGGCACCGGCCTCCGCCAGCCGCCGCACCACGGCCGCGATCTCCTCGGCGCCGCCGGCCGCGGCGGCGTCCGGCTCCGGCCCGCCGGCCCCTCCCCCGGCGGCCGTTTCGGCCGCGACCCGGGCGGCGGCGTCCGGTCCGGTGGCCGCGCGGAGGTAGACCACCACCCGGTGGGGGTCGGTGCGCCCGGCCGCCCGGCGCCCCTCCTCGATCAACTCGCGGGCCCGTCGCACGCGGTCCGGCGTCGTGCCGGCGTCCAGGATGGTGCCGTCGGCGGCCTCGCCGGACAGCCGCAGCGAGCGCGGCCCGGTGGCCCCGGCCAGCACGCCCGGCGCGGTCGCCGGCGGCCATGAGAGGGCGACCTGGTCCAGCCGCACGTAACGGCCCTGCACCGTCACCCGCTCACCGCGCAGCAGGGCGCGCAGCGCCGCCAGGTACTCGCGCAGCAGGGTCATGGGCGACTCCACCCGCGCGCCGACCTGGCCCATCCAGTCCTGCACGCCGTGGCCGACACCGACCAGCGCCCGGCCGGGGAAAAGCCGGTGCAGGGTGGCGGTCTCCATGGCGGTGAGGGCGACGTTGCGCAGCGGCACCGGCAGCAGGCCGACGCCGACCCGCAGCCGTTCGGTGGCGGCCAGCGCGGCGGCGGTGGCGGCGATGCCGCTTTCGAAGAAGCAGTCCTCCCACAGCCACAGTTCGGCCAGGCCTGCCTCGTCGGCCGCGCGGGCGACGCCGTGGAGTCGTTCGGGTGGCAACTGCGGCCGGAAGACGGCACCGAGAGTGGTCATGGGCCCTTCCTAGCCCGGACCGCGGTGGCCGGCAAGACCGTGCCGGCCACCGCGGGGCGGGCTGGTCACGGACGGTGGGCGGCCCCGTGCGGATCAGCGGTACGGGATAATGCCGGCATGCGGATTTCAGCCAGGGCCGACTACGCGGTGCGCGCCGCACTGCGACTCGCCGCGTCCCAGGACGAGGGGCCGCTGAAGGCGGAGGCCATCGCCGAGTCCCAGGGCATTCCGCACAAGTTCCTGGAAGGCATCCTCAACGACATGCGCCGCGGTGGGCTGGTGCTCAGCCAGCGGGGCGGCAACGGCGGGTACTGGCTGGCCAGGCCCGCGGACGCGATCAGCGTGGCCGATGTCATCCGGGTGGTGGACGGGCCGCTGGTCTCGGTCCGCGGGGTGCGCCCGCCGGAGCTGTCCTACACCGGTCCGGCCCGGTCGCTGCTGCCGCTGTGGATCGCCGTGCGGGCCAACGTCCGGCAGATCCTGGAGGGGGTGACGCTGGCGGACGTGGCGTCGGCGGAGCTGCCGCCGCAGGTCTCGGCGCTGGCCGAGAACCCGGAGGCGTGGACGAACCCCTGACGAGGCGTGACTCCGCCCCGACGGGCGCCGGAACGCGGCGGATCCCAGGACACCGCGCCGGACGGCAGGGCGCGGCGGGCCCCGGCGAACCACAGCAGGCCGTGACGGGCCGGGCTCCCGACGGGTTCCGGGCGGAGCGGGATGCGCCGGACGGCGTGCGGGCGGCGCCGGGACACGCGCCGGGCGACGCGGGCCCCGCCGGACGCGGCCCCGGCGGGCGGGGGGGCGACGCGTCGTCCCGGATTTCGAACGGCTCGGTCCATATGGCGAACTGCCCCTTGGGGCGCGGCTCTCCCTCTGGCAGTATCCCTACCATTCCCGTGGGAAAACTGGGAATGACATCCGCTACCTGCGGTTCCGGCGTCAACGGCCCGACCACCGTCGTCGCGCGCACCTGCGGACGGCACACCCGAGGGGAAGGTGAACGGCGTATGCCGAGGCATTCCGCAGTACGGATCGGCCCCGCGCCCACGGGGTTCTCGCTCGAACGCGGCACCGGCACGGGGGCCGAGCGCCCGGCCGGCCGCCCGGGGGACCGGGTCGCCGAGCGGGCGGCCGAGCGTTTTCCCGACGACGAGTTGTGGGCCCGGGTGGCCCATGAGGTGGCGGACGACCTGGCCGTCGACGCGTCCGCCCGGGACCGGGCCGGGGAGCCGCCGTTCGACGAGGCGGGCCGGCTGCGGGAGTCGGGGCTGCCGGCGCTGCTCACGCCGCCCGGACCGGGCCGGCACGGCGCGGGCTGGCGGGCCGCCTGTGCGGTGATACGGGAGATCGCGGCGGCGGACGGCTCCATCGGCGAGCTGCTGGCCCACCACTACGTCCTGGCCTGGAGCGCCCGGTTCTTCGGCACCCCCGAGAGCGCCGCGGCGCTGGAGTCGGCCACCGCCCGGCGGCGGTGGCTGCTGGGCGGCGGTGTCGAGCCGTTCGAGCCCGGCGCCGGCCCCGGACTGACCCTCACCCCGGCCGACGGCGGGTTCGTCCTCAACGGGCGGCGGAGCTTCGCGGCGGGCGTCACCGTCGCCGACCGGCTGGTGGTCGGCGCCCGTTCGGCCGAGACCGGCGAGTCACTGGTCGCGCTGGTGGACCCGGCGCACCCGGGGGTGTCCACCGAGCGCGCGCCGGAGCGGCTCGGCCAGCGGCTCACCGGGGCCGGCAGCGCCGGTTTCGACGATGTGCCGGTGGACCGGGACCAGTTGCTGGGCGTGGTGCCGCGGGACGAGCACGACGCCCCCGCCCACGCCACGCTCGCCCCGCTGGCGCTGCAACTCGCCCTGGTCCACGTCGGACTGGGCATCGCGGAGGGGGCGCTGGCGGAGGCCCGCGACGTCAGCCGGGCGGGCTGGTCGGCGGCGCCGTGGCGGGACGGCGGCCGGCCGGAACGGCCCGGCGAGGACCCGTATCTGCTGCTGGCCTACGGCGAGCTGGCCACCGCCGCGCACGCCGCGGCGGCGGTGCTGGAACGGGCGACGGAGGCGCTGGAGCGGGGCCTCCTCGCGGGGCCCGACCTCGGCGTGGACGAGCGCGCCGACATCGCGGTGCTGGTCGCCGCGGCCGAGGCGGTGACCAGCCGGGCCGCGGTGCACATCACCACCCGGGTGCTGGAGCTGACCGACGGTTCCGGATCCTTCCCCGGCGGCCCGGGGTTCGACCGCTTCTGGCGCAACGCCCGGGTGCTCACCGCGCACGGCTCCCCGGCGCACCGGCTGCGGGACATCGGTGACCACTACCTCAACGGCGCCCACCCCCGGCTGACGCCGCGCGGCTGACCGCGCACGGACCGCTCACCGCACCGTCTCCCGGGCGCTCCCCCGCCCCGGCCGGCCCCCACGGCGCTCCCGGCCACCCGGCCCGGGACCGTCGCGGCAGGGGCGCCCGGACCGCCTCTTCCGTGCGGGGCGTCCCCGCGGTGCGCCGGCCGTCCCCGCCCCTCACCCCTCCCGACGGCGGCGGCGCCCCGGGACACCGCCGCACCGGGCCCGGGCGCCTGCGCGCTCCCCGTACCGGCCGGCCCCGCGGCGCCCCGGCCGTCCCTCCTCCCACCCGGTCCGGCGTTCGGTCGAGCCCCGGCCGGCGGTCCCGTGGCCGGCGCGCCCCTCCCCCGGCGCCGGGTGCCGGGCCGCTCGGCGCGCCGACGGTGCGCCGGCCGCCGGCCGGGGCCCGGCTCGCCCGCGTCCGGGTACGCGGGCCCAACGCCACATGCGGTTAAAGTCTGATTTGACACGTGTTCAAGGGGTGTGTACGAGGAGACCTGCCGGTGGACCGTCGCGTGCGGGTGCTGCTCCGCCTGTTCACCGCGCATCCGGCGCGCACCGTCGTCCTCGCCTTCGCCGTGGCGGTGCTGGTCGGCACCGGGCTGCTGGCGCTGCCCGCGGCCGCCGC
Organism: Streptomyces pactum; assembly: GCF_016031615.1. Lineage (GTDB taxonomy): Bacteria > Actinomycetota > Actinomycetes > Streptomycetales > Streptomycetaceae > Streptomyces > Streptomyces pactus. The sequence goes on along the minus strand of NZ_JACYXC010000002.1, from coordinate 288,146 downwards.
GCACGGCGGCTCGTCCGGCGCCCTCACCTCCCTGTTCACCGCGGTCTCGGCGGTCTGCGTCACCGGGCTGGCGGTGGTGGACACCGGTGCCCACTGGAGCGGTTTCGGCGAGGGCGTCATCCTCGGCCTGATCCAGGTCGGTGGCTTCGGCATCATGACCCTGGCCTCGCTGCTGGCGCTGCTGGTCTCCGGCCGGCTGCGGCTGCGGCTGCAGCTCACCGCCCAGGCGGAGACCCGGAGCCTGGGCATCGGGCAGACCCGCCGGGTGCTGCTGGGGGTGGCCGGGACCACCGCGGTGGTGGAGCTGGTGGTGGCGGCCGTCCTCGCGCTCCGCTTCGGCGTGCGCTACGGCCGGTCCCCGGCGGACGCCGCGTACCACGGGCTCTTCACCGCCGTGTCGGCCTTCAACAACGCCGGATTCGGGCTGGACGCGACGAATCTGACGCCCTACCAGCGGGACCCCTGGGTGGTGCTGCCGGTCGCCGTCGCCGTCATCCTCGGCGGGCTGGGCTTCCCGGTCCTGCTGGAGCTGTTGCGCCACCGGCACCGGCGGCGCGCCGGCCGGCGGGCCTGGTCCCTGCACACCCGGCTCACGCTGCTCACCACCGGGCTGCTGCTGGCCGTCGGCACGGCCGTCACCTGTGCGCTGGAGTGGACCAACGCCGGCACCCTGGGCCCGTTCGGCACCGGGGACAAGCTGCTGAACGGTTTCTTCGCCGCCGCCATGACCCGGACCGCGGGTTTCAACAGCATCGACATCGGCGCTCTGGAGCCCGCGACCCTGCTGTTCAGCTGTGTGCTGATGTTCATCGGCGGCGGCAGCGCGGGCACCGCCGGCGGCATCAAGATCACCACGTTCGCGGTGCTGGCCGCCGCCATCGTCGCCGAGGTGCGCGGCGAGCGGGACTCGGTGATCCTCGGCCGGCGGCTGTCGTCCCAGGTGCTGCGGCAGGCGCTCACGGTGGCGCTGCTGGGGGTGGGCCTGGTGATGTCCGCCACGATGGTGCTGCTGACCGTGACGGACGAGATGTTCGAGGCGGTGCTCTTCGAAGCCGTCTCCGCCTTCGGCACGGTGGGGCTGACCACCGGCATCACCACCGAGCTGCCCGCCTCCGGGCGACTGGTCCTGGTCCTGCTGATGTTCGTGGGCCGGCTCGGCCCGGTCACCCTGGTCTCCGCGCTCGCCCTGCGGGAGCGGACCCGCCGTTACCAGCTGCCCGAGGAGCGACCCGTCATTGGCTGAGCACCCGACCCCGGCAGGTCACCTGCGCGCCCTGTTCCGCCGGCGCCGGCGGCGGACGGACGGGCCCGCGCTCCCCCGGGAGCAGCGGGTCGCCGTCATCGGCCTGGGCCGGTTCGGCCGGTCGCTCGCCGGCGAGCTGATGCGGCACGGCTGGGACGTGCTGGGGGTGGACGTCGACGACCGGGTGGTGCGGCGCCACAGCGAGCTGCTCACCCACGCGGTGGTGGCCGACGGCACCGACCCGGAGGCGCTGGCGCAGCTGGGGGTCCACGAGTTCACCAGCGCCGTGGTGGGCATCGGCAGCGCCGTCGAGGCGAGCATGCTGGTGACGTCCAACCTGGTGGACGCGGGGGTGCCCAACATCTGGGGGATGGCGGTCAGCCGCCAGCACGGTCAGGTGCTGGAGCGTCTGGGCGCCCACCACGTGGTGCTGCCCGAGCACGAGATGGGCGAGCGGGTGGCCCATCTGGTGACCGGGCGGATGCTGGACTTCATCCGGTTCGACAGCGACTACGCGCTGGTGAAGACGATCGCGCCGAGTGTGGTGCGCGGGATCCCGCTGGGCGAGAGCCGGCTGCGCAGCGTCTACGGCGTCACCATCGTGGGGATCAAGCGGCTGGGTGAGAACTTCACCCACGCCACGGCCGAGACGGTGGTGCACCAGGGCGACGTCATCATCGTCACCGGCCGGACGTCCGCCGTGGAGAACTTCTCCGCGCTGCGCTGAGCCGGCCGGCGCGCGGAGCGGCGGCGGGCCCGCACACCGGCCGTGGCCGGTGCCCGCCGCGTCCGGGCCGTCCGGGCCGTCCGGATCGTCCGGCCGGCAGTCCGTCCCGTACGAGTCCGTCCCGTACGAACCGAGGAGGTGTCCGTCGTGACCGAGCCGTCGTCGGCCGCGGAGCGGGGGGAACCGCCGGTCCACCGTCACCGGCTGGGCGGGCTGACCGCGGTGCGCCACGCCGAGAGCGTGGCCAACGAGCGTTTCGCCGCGGCGGCGCGCGGCGCGACGGACCGGCACCGCCCGCCGGACCGGGAGTCGGATGCCCAAGTGCCGCTGTGGGAGGCGGACGCCCTGGTGCCGCTGTCCGATCGCGGGGTCCGGCAGGCGGTCACGCTCGGGGCCTGGCTCGCGGCACTCCTCCCGGCCCACCGCCCGGACCTGGTGCTCTGCTCCCCGTACCGCCGGGCACGGCAGACCTGGTCGGTCATGGCCCGGGAGGCGGCCCGGCGCGGCCACCCGGCGGCGCGACCGCTGTTCGACGCGCGGCTGCGCGACCGGGAGATGGGCGTCTTCGAGCTGCTCACCCCCGCCGCGATCGCGGCCGCCGCCCCGGAGGAGGCGCGGCGCCGGGCCCGTACCGGGGAGTGGTTCTACCGCCCGCCGGGGGGCGAGTCGCACGCCGATGTGGCGCTGCGGGTCGGCGACCTGCTGACCCGGCTGGACGCGGTGGCCGGCGGAGCGCGGGTCCTGGTGGTGGCGCACGACGCCGTGGTGACGGCGCTGCGGCACGTGCTGGACGGCATCGGTGCCCCGGTGCCGGAGGACCTGCCGCCGGTGCCCAACGCCTCGGTGACCCGCTGGGTGGCGGACCGGGGCCGGCTGCGGCTGGAGGTGTTCGGTGACACCGGCCACCTCGGCGACACCGGCCACCCCGGCGGCACGGGCCACCCCGGCGATACCGGCCGGCCGGGTGGGGACGGGTGACCGGGCGGGCGGAGCCGGGACCGTCGGCCGGTCCGGGGCCGCGACCGGCACGACGGACCGGCGGGCCCGGCGGACCGGGCCGGCGCAACAGGACCGGGCCGGCGCGGCCGGAGCGGACGGATGCGGCGATCCCGGCGGACCTCACCGCTCACCGTCCCCGCGGCTCCCACCCGTTGCCGGAACCGCAGGGCTCACCGGATTCCGGGACCACAGGGCTCACCGGATGCCGGGACCGCAGGACTCACCGGGTGCCGGAACCGTGGCCGCTCACCGGGTGCCGGCCGCGCGCCGCAGCAGCGGGGTGATCCGGTAGTCGACCAGTTGCCGCATCACCAGCGCGGTGTTGGTCCGTTCCACGCCCGGGATGCCCAGGATCTGGTCGGCGACGCGGTAGAGGTCGTCGGCGTCCTTGGCGACCACGTGCACCAGCAGGTCGGTCTGCCCGCTCAGCCCGTGCACCTGGAGCACCTCGGGGATGCCGGCGAGGGCGGTCGCCACCCCGTCCATCCGGCGCTGGGTGACCTGGGTGGTGATGAACGCGGTGAGCGGGTAGCCGAGGACCGCCGGGTCCACGCACCGCTCGAAGGACTGCAGGGCACCGTGCTGTTCGAATCCGCTCAGGCGGGCCTGGACGGTGTTCCGGGACAGGCCGGCCTGTTCGGCGAGGGCGATGGTGGTGGCCCGGGGCTGGCCGGCGAGCGCGAGCAGCAGGCGGGCGTCGGTGGGATCGATCGTGCGGCCACTGGGCACAGTGCACTCCCTGGCGGGTCGGGACGGCGGGCGGTTGAGCATTCTGCTCAAATATCATCGCCGGTCTTGTGCACATCATCGGGCCGTGCTGTCCTCATACGCACCAAGTGCCTACGAGGAGCATGGAGCGCCGGTCGGCCGTGACGCGGTCGGCGCGCCGCCGAGACGCCCTCGCGCCGCACGGAGCCTCCACGTACCGCTCGGGGCACCGCACCCTCGAAGGTCGCCGTCCCGTGCGGGGCGGTGACCCGTCCCTGGAGGCCCGTCAGTCCATGACCAGCGCAACCCCCCTCAGTCAGCAGCCCGGCACCGACCTGGCCGGTTCCGGGTCCGACGACGTCCTGCGCGACGTCGAACAGCGGGTGCTGTGGCTGTCCAGCGCGATCGTGCACCACGCCAACCGGGTGCGCCCCAACCCCTCGGGGCTGAAGGTGGGCGGCCACCAGGCGTCGTCCGCGTCCATGGTGTCGATCATGTCCACGCTCTGGTTCCGGCACCTGCGGGCGGAGGACCGGGTGTCGGTGAAGCCGCACGCCTCGCCGGTGCTCCATGCGGTCAACTACCTGCTCGGCGAGCTGGACGAGTCCTATCTGACCACGCTGCGCGCGTTCGGCGGCCTGCAGAGCTACCCCAGCCGCTCCAAGGACCCCGATCCGGTGGACTACTCCACCGGATCGGTGGGCATCGGGGCCACCGCGACCATCTGGGGCGCGCTGGCACGCCGCTATGTGGAGAACACCACGGGTCGCGGCGGCCGGGGACGGCAGTACGCCCTGGTGGGCGACGCCGAACTGGACGAGGGCGCGGTGTGGGAGGCGGTGCTCGACCCGGCGGTGGCCGAGCTGGGCGAGCTGGTGTGGGTGGTGGACCTCAACCGGCAGTCGCTGGACCGGGTCGTGCCGGTGCTGGCCGCCGACCGGCTGCAGGGGATGTTCGCCGCGGCGGGCTGGCAGGTGCTGAACGTGAAGTACGGCCGGCTGCTGGAGGAGCTGTTCGGCCGTCCGGGCGGCGCCGAGCTGCGGCGGCGCATCGACGCGATGCCGAACGCGGAGTTCCAGCGGCTGCTGCGCTGTGCCGCGGGCGAGCTGCGGCGGCGGCTGCCGGGGGACGGTCCCGGGGCGGGCGCGATCGCCGGGCTGCTGGCGGAGCTGGACGACGCCACGCTGGTGCGGGCCCTGCGCAACCTGGGCGGGCACGACCTGGCCGCGCTGGACGCCGCGTTCGCCGCGATCGACGACGACCGGCCCACGGTGATCTTCGCCTACACCGTCAAGGGCCACGGGCTGCCCACCGAGGGCCATCCGCAGAACCACTCCTCGCTGCTGACGACGGAGCAGATGACGGAGCTGGCCGCGCGGGTGGGTGCCGACCCGGACCGGCCGTGGGCGCGGTTCCCGGCCGGTTCCGCGGCGGCCGAGCTGTGCGCGCGGACGGCGGCCCGGCTGTCCCGGCGGCAGCCGGCCGCGGCGCCGGTGCCGGAGCTCCCGGTGGACCTGGGGCGGACGCCGAGCGGGGTGGCGACGACCCAGGCCGCGCTGGGCCGGGCGCTGCTCGACCTCACCCGGCAGGCCCCGGAGGCGGCCCGCCGGGTCGTCACGGTCAGCCCGGACGTCTCCTCCTCCACCAACCTGGGCGGCTGGGTCAACAAGGTGGGGGTGTGGTCCAGCACCGAGCGGGTGGACTGGTTCGCCGACGACGCGGAGACCATCCTGCACTGGCGCGAGAAGCCGACGGGCCAGCACATCGAGCTGGGCATCGCGGAGACCAACCTGGTCGGTCTCCTCGGCGAGCTGGGCGCCACCTGGAGCCGGTGGGGGGAGCCGCTGCTGCCCATCGGCGTGATGTACGACCCGTTCGTCACGCGGGCGCTGGAGCCGTGGTCGTTCGGCATCTACGCGGGCGGCCAGTCCATCCTGGTCGGTACCCCCTCGGGGGTGACCCTGGCCCCGGAGGGCGGGGCGCACCAGTCGATCACCACCCCGTCGATCGGCATCGAGCAGCCGGGCTGCGTCACCTACGAGCCGGCGTTCGCCGTGGACGCGGAGTGGACGCTGCTGGCCTCGCTCGCCCGGCTGGGCCGACCCGACGGCTGCTCGGCCTACCTGCGGCTGTCCACCCGGCCGGTGGACCAGACGCTGGCCGCGGTGCCCGCCGACCCGGCGGCCCGGGAGCGGCGGCGCCGGCAGGTGGTGGCGGGGGGTTACGCGCTGCGCCGCCGGGCGGACGCCACCGTGACGATCGCGGCCATGGGCGCGATGATGACCGAGGCGCTGGCCGCGGCCGACCGGCTGGAGCAGGCGGGCACGGTGGCGGACGTGGTCTGTGTGACCAGCCCCGGGCTGCTCCACCAGGCGCTCCAGGCCCGGCACGGCCAGGGTGCGGGCGACACCTGGATCCTCGACCAGCTCTTCCCCGCCGCCCGGCCGACGCCGCTGGTCACCGTGGTGGACGGGCACCCGCACACGCTGGCCTTCCTGGCCACCGTGCGGCAGGTGCCGCACCGGGCGCTGGGGGTGACCCGGTTCGGCCAGTCCGGGTCGCTGGAGGAGGTCTACCGGTACCACGGGATCGACGCCGACAGCATCGTCCGGGCCGCGCTGGACCTGACCGAGTAACGGCGTCCCGGCCGGGGGCGTGGCGGCCCGCGCCCCCGGCCGCACCGCCCGGCGGGGCACACCGGCAGTGGCGGTCACCGGCTCGGCCGCGTCCGGTGCCGGTGGAACCGGTTCGGGCCCGGCCACGTCACACCGGCGTGAAGCGACACACCAAGGCGACATACACCGCCGCGGCCGTGGTCTGCGGGGCAGTCCTGGCCGCCTGCGGCAGCGGGTCCGACGACACCGAGACGGTGGGGAGCGACGTCCAGGTGACGGGCGTGCGCTGGGTCCCCCGGAGCGTCACCGTGGACGGCGCGACCCACCGGCGGCCGTCCGACGCCGAGGCCCACATCACCTTCGACCTCACCGAGAAGAAGGGGCCGGGCGGCGGTTCCGGCGGCAGTCCGGGCTGCAACCACCTGGGCGCCGACGTGGACGTCGACGGCGACACCGTGAACATCCGCGACACCGCCCTGACCGCCATGGCCTGTACGGGTGAGCGCCAGCGGTTCGAGGACAGGTTCATGAAGGTGTTCACCGGCAAGCTCACGGCGAAGGTCTCCGGCGGCGGCGAGCGGCTCACCCTGTCCAAGGACAACGGTGACCGGATCGAGTTCGACGCCCGGGAGGAGAAGCCGGCCGAGCCCCTGAAGGGCACCCGGTGGACGGTGACCGGCTTCTCGGAAGGGCAGACCACCCGGTCGCTGCCGGCCGGCACCGCGGGCCGGGCGCACTTCACGCTGGACCGGGACGGGCAGGTCACCGGCAGTCTGGGCTGCAACACCTTCAGCGCCGACGCGGTGGTCGAGGGCGGCCGGATCGAGTTCGGTCCGCTCGCCAGCACCCGCAAGGCGTGCCCCGGGCCGGCGACGGAGGTCGAGAACCGGGTCCGCGAGGTGCTCACCGACGGGCCGGTCCGCTACCGGCAGGACGACGGCGGCCTCTTGCTGACCGCCGCCTCCGGCAAGGGGGTCACGGCGACCGCGAAGTGAGGCGGCCGGCCACCGTGTGTGGTTACCCCGGCGGTCGCGGCCGGAGCCGCCACGCTCCCGCCGGCTGCCGCGTCCCGCCGGGGTGGCCGTACGCCGGCGGAGGCGCCGCACCCGGCCGGGCTGCCGCACCGGCGCGGTGCCGGACGCGGGCGGCCGCGGGCGGCAGGTGACCGCCACGGCTGGTGGCCGGTGCACGGTGGCGGCCCCGGCCGGTGGCGAGTGGTCCCGTGACGGCCCGGCCCCGGGCCGCGCCTGCCCGAAAGTGGCGGGCCCGGCCGCCGACGGGTGAGCCGGTGACAGCCGGCCGGTGACCCGCGGCGGCGGAAGCGGGCGCGCGTCCGCTCAGGGAACCGCCCCCGCCGGGACCCCGGCGGGGGCGGGCCGCGTCGGCACCATCGGTGCGGACGGTCGCGCCGGACCCGCGGCCCGGCGCGACCGGGCGGTCACTTCTCGACCGCGTCCAGGGCGTCGGCCATGCCGGCACCGTAGAAGTTGGTGCCGTCGGCGTCCGCCTGGCACACCGCGTCGGTCTTGCCGTCGCCGTCCAGGTCGTACGAGGTCGGGCACGCCATGGGGTCCGCCTGGCCCAGGAGCAGCCGCTTGACCTGCTGCGGCGAGGCGTTGGGGTGGGTGCTCTTGATGAGCGCCGCGACACCGGCCACGTGCGGGGAGGCCATGGAGGTGCCGGCCGCGTAGCCGTAGCCGCCGCCGGGCACCGTGCTCAGGATGCGCCCGTCCACGGCCGGGGCATCCGGCTTCTGGAAACGGGTGGCGTCGCCGCCGGGCGCCGCGATGTCGATGACGCCGAGCCCGTAGTTGGAGAAGGAGGACTTCAGGCCCTTGGCGCCGGTCGAGGAGACGGTGAGCACGCCGTCCACCTGGCGCGGGAGGTCGAGGCAGACCGACGGGTCGATCTCCCGGGGGCCGGGGACGGTGTCGTTGGGGCTGGACTTGTCGAGGATGGTGTCGGCGGCCAGGTCGAAGGCGGAGTTGCCGGCCGCGGCCACGTTCACCGCGCCCTTGCGCTCGGCGTACCGGGTCGCCCGGGAGACCGCCTCGACCAGGGCCTTCTGGTCGGGGTCGGTGGTGCAGTTGAACATCCACGGGTCGACGTAGTAGCTGTTGTTGGTGATGTCCGCGCCGTGCTCGGCCGCCCACACGAAGCCGCAGACCACCGCCTCGGTGTAGAACATGCCGTCGTTCTGGGTGGAGACCTTGATGCCGGCGACCTTGACGCCGGGCGCGACGCCGGTGACGCCGGTGCCGTTCTTCGCCGCGGCGATGGTGCCCGCGACGTGGGTGCCGTGCGAGCTGCCGCCGGTGGCGTACGGGCGCCAGGCGCCGTCCGCGGTGTTCGGCTTGCCGCCGACGCAGTCCACCGACGCGGCCCGGTCGAAGTTGGGGGCGAGGTCCGGGTGGGTGTCGTCCACGCCGGTGTCGATGACGGCGACGGTGACGTCCCGGCTGCCCAGGCTCTTCTGGTGCGCCTTGTCCGCCTTGATGGCGGGCAGGTCCCACTGGAGCGGCTCCATCGGGTCCTGGCCGGCCTCCGCCTGCGCGGCGGCGGCCGCGGCCTGCTCGGCGGTGAGCGGCTGGGCGGCGGCGCCGGCGCCGGTGGCGCCCTGCGCGGCGATCGGGGCGGTGCGGGTGGCCCCCGCGGAGTCCACGTGCTTGACGTCGCGTATCTTCGCGGCGAAGCCGGGGTCGGTCGCGTGGACGACGATGACGCCGATCTGGTCGTAGGCCATCACGATGGTGCCGCCGGCCCGGACGATCGCCTTCTTGACCGGGGCGAGGTGCCCCTTGCCCTTCTTGACGTTGACCACGTAGCTCAGCTTCTCCCCGGCGGCCGCCGGCGCGGCGGTGGTGTCCGCGGCCGTGCCCCGGTCCGCGGAGGTCGCCGAGGCCGTGGCGGGAAGGAAGGCCAGCGCGGTGGCCATGGCCATGCCGACGGGAACGACGACGCGGCGCATGCGCGAAGAGCGCGAGGTCATGAGGTCTCCACTTCGTCCTGGTCCGGACCGGACGGAGCCGCCCGATTACCGGATGGTGTTGACGGACGAAGCTAGCCATCGAACTCATGGACGATCAAGGGTCGCATCGATGACGGTTGTGCAACGAAAGCCGCGTCCCCGGCCCGACGGGACGGGGTCAGCCGGGGTGCGGCAGCCGGTGCAGCTCCACCTCGGTGAGCCGCCCCTCCGACACCCGCGCCGTCATGTAGGTGCGGTACGGCTGGCGCCTGCGGTCCGTCGGGGAGCCGGGGTTGAGCAGTCGCAGCCCGCTCCCGGCGGTGGTGTCCCACGGGATGTGGCTGTGGCCGAACACCAGGACGTCCAGGTCCGGGAACCGGTGGGCGCAGCGGCTCTCCCGGCCCCGGGCCGGGCCGGTCTCGTGGACCACGCCGAACCGCAGCCCGCCCAGCTCGGCGAAGGCCACCTCCGGCAGCATGGCCCGCAGTTCGGGACCGTCGTTGTTGCCGTGGACCCCGATCAGCCGCCGCGCGCGGGACCGCAGCAGCTCCACGGTGGCGGTGTCGACCCAGTCGCCGGCGTGGATCACCACATCGGCGCGGGGCACCTCGTCGAGGAGCCCGGCCGGGAGGGCCCGGGCGCGGACCGGTACGTGGGTGTCGGACATCAGCAGCAGGCGCACGGTGCGACGGTATCCGGCGCCCGGCGCCGCGGGACCGTGGGACACGGTGGCGCTCCAGCGCCTCCGTGGCGGCCTGGTGCGGTCGGCGGTCGGTCGGGGCCCTCCGGTCCCACGGTGCGTCGGGCGCCGCTGACCCGACGGCGAGCGGAGACCCCCGCGACTCCGTACCGCCGGGCCTGCGGGCCGGAACGGCGCCACGGAGGGCAGGGCCGCCGGGTCCCGCGGGGGGACGCCGGCCCGGGCGGTCCGCCCCGGGCCGGCAGTAGCAGCGAGCCGGATGCGACCGGCACAGGGGGTCAGGTGATGGAGAACCTGGCGACGTACGCGTCGAAGGGCTCGATGCCGACCTCCGCACGGAGTTCGTCCATGCGATCGGGCTCCTCACAGGGCCACGGAACCGGCGCACCGTCCTTCACGCCGGCGATCTGCGTGCCGTAGATCTGCTTGCGGCCCTCGTTGACCAACGTGCGGTCGCGCAGGAAGGCCAGCTCGCGCGGGGCGGCCTTGCCTTCCGACACCGCCTGCTGCATCAGCTGGAGGGCGCGGCGCTGGACGTCGAGCTGCCGGTCGGCGTGCTGAGCGATGAGCCATGCCGCGCGTGCGGCGTCCTCGCCGACCAGTTCAGCCGTCGGCCAGCCGTACTCGTCCATGATCTCGCGCAGGCGGTCACCGTGCCGGGCGGTCAGTCGCCGCCAGGCCAACTGCTCGGCAGGGTCGTCGCTGTTGGCGCGGACCGCCGACCGGTGATCGGCCGCAGCCATCTCCGTGAGTTCCGCCCTCAGTGCGGCAACGTCGTGCGTCACTTACGAATCTCCCGGGTCGGGTCGGTGCTGTGCGTCCGCCGGCAAGCCTAGAGGCGCACCTCGGGCGTGAAGATCATTCCGGAGAACGGTGACAGGCGTCTCGCCGCGCCGAGATAATGGATCCATTGCCCGGAGCCGGAGCCGACTGCTGCGACGGTCGTGAAGCCCCTGGACGATGTTCCGGGTGAGGACGGGCACACCGTGGCGGGACCTTCCGGAGATCCGGCCGTCACATGACCCGCCGGCCCTGCCCGGGCGCCGTGATCGTCATGTCGGTACACGGCGTGTGTCCGCTGCCGGCCTCCGGCGGGGCGTCGGTCATCCGGGCCGGTGCCTCGTCCGTTCCGGTGGCCGCTATGCTGACGCCGGTTCTCCCGGGGGCTCGTTTCGCGAGGTCACCTGCGGGATCCACAGCAGTTCAGCAGGACACGACCGACTCCATGTACTCCACCGGCCGACCGTGCCGGAAGCCTGCGTCGGCGGCTTCCCGCGGAGCCGGCCGGAACCTCGGACGCTCCTGCCCGGCAGGTCATGACCAGCCTGCCCGCCGCCGACGGAGGGCCGGGACGGCACCGCCGGTGGAACCGGGCACGCACGCCGTGCCGGCACGACGGAAGGATGGTTCCATGGCGAGGTGCGGCAAGTGCGGGGGGCGGAAGCGCTGGTGGCGCAGAACCTGCTCCCGCTGCCGAACGGGGTACGACCGGGCGGAGACGGCGGCGGACGCCGGCGGGTACGTCGCGGACGCGGCGGAGCTGGGCGTCTTCCGGATGATCGGTCACGCGCTGGCGGGCTTCGGCCGCCTCATAGCCCGCATCCTCAACTGATCCGGTCCGCCGGACGTCGGCCCCCGCCCGCCCTCGCGGCGGGCTGCGGGCGGGGGCGTCCGGGCCGGCGCGGGGCCCGCGGCACCGGGCGGCCGGGGCGGGGCCGGTGGCGCCGCACCGGCCGTGCCCGTCCCCGTCTTCGGGGTCTTCGGGGTGAAGGCGGGGCCGGGTGGCAGGCACGGCCCGTCGCCCGGACCGGTCCTGCACCCCGGGCGCGGCCCGTCGGTTGGATCTCTTCCCGCGGCCCGCCGGCCGGAGGGCCGGGGGTCAGCGGGCCGGGGCCGGGGTCAGCCGGCCGGCGCGGCGGCGCGGCGGACGTACTCCAGGAACGTCCCGGTCGCCTCGGCGACGTCCTGGGCACTCCACTCCAGCGCCGAGGCGGCGACCGTCACCTCGGTGACCGCCACCCCCGGCAGCCCGGAGCCGGACCAGGTACCGAAGACGCTGGTCCGGGTCTCCTCGGCCTGTGCGAGGCCGGCCGCGTTCAGCACCCGGGCCGGGTACGGCAGCCAGAGCCGGAACTGGTGGGTGTGCGGCGGGTCCGGGTGGATGCGGAAGAAGCCCCCCGCTCCCTCCAGCGCCTCGCCGAGTGCGGCGGCGACCGTCGCGGCGTGCGCCACGTACTCCGGGAGCCGGGGCAGTTCCCGGTTCAGGCCGTCGAGCGCCGCCACGACCGCCGGCCACTGCTGGTGGAGCAGCCCGCCGTACCGGTGCCGCCACGCCTTGGCCTCGGCCACCAGGTCCGCGGACGCGGCGAGGGCGGCGCCGGAGATTCCTCCGAGCGACTTGTAGAACGACACGTAGCAGCTGTCCGCCAGCTCGGCCACCTCCGGCAGCGGGCGCCCGAAGTGCGGCGCGCACTCCCACAGGCGGGCGCCGTCGAAGTGGACCACCGCGTCCCGCTCCCGCGCCGCCTCGACGGTGTCGCACAGCTCGTCCCAGGTGGGCAGCACGAAGCCGGCGTCGCGCAGCGGCAGTTCCAGCATCAGGGTGCCGAACGGCTCGTCGAGGTCGCGGACCTCCGCCGCGTTCGGCAGCCGCGGTTCGGTGGTGGGGTGGACGGTGCGCAGCCCGGTGAGGACCGACAGCGCGTCCCGTTCGTGCACCTCCGGGTGGGCCAGCGGGTGGAGCGCCACGGTGTCGCTGCCGGTCCGCCCCGCCCAGCAACGCAGCGCCACCTGCTGGGCCATCGTGCCGGTGGGGAAGAACGCCGCGTCCTCCGCGGCCAGCAGGTCCGCCACCCGCCGCTCCAGTTCGGCCACCACCCCGTCCCCGTAGAGGTCGGGCTGCGCGTCCAGGCCCTCGTGGCGGGCGAGCGAGGCCAGCCGTTCCCGCATCGTGGGGCGTTTGCCGGTGGAGAGCACCCGGTCGCACGCGTTGACCGCGGCCAGCCGCCGCGCCTTGTCCTGCGTCGATTCCATGGGAGCATCTTCGGTGCTCCGGCCGCGCGGAGGCACCCCCCGGTCCCCCGCCCGCACGGTCCGGCCCCGTGCGCACGGCCCCGCGCGGGGCCGTGCGTCCGGCCCGTGGTGCCGGCCGCGGGCCCCGCGCGGGCGGTTCAGAGCTTGCGGTCGTCGCGCGGCTCGACGTAGGGCTCCTCGTCGGCCGGGTGCCCGGCCTCGATGGCCCGCGCGCGCTCCAGCTCCGCGTCGAACTCCAGCCCGAACAGGATGGCGATGTTGGAGATCCACAGCCAGACCAGGAAGACGACGATACCGGCGAGACTGCCGTAGGTCTTGTCGTAGCTGCCGAAGGTCGCCACGTACAGCGCGAACCCCGCGGAGGCGATGACCCAGATGACGACGGCGAAGAGGCTGCCGGGGGTGACCCAGGTGAAGCCGCGCCGCACGTTCGGGCACGCCCAGTAGAGCAGGGCGATGACCAGGGAGAACAGCAGCAGCATCACCGGCCACTTGGCGATGTTCCACACCGTGATGGCGGTGTCGCCCAGCCCCAGCACCTCACCGGTGCGGCGGGCCAGGGTGCCGGTGAACACCACGCCGACCGCGATGAGCGCCAGCAGGACCAGGACCACCACGGTGACGCCGAGCCGGGTGGGCAGCGTCTTCCACACCGGCCTGCCCTCGCCGATGTCGTAGACGGCGTTGGAGGCCCGCATGAAGGCGGCGATGTAGCCGGACGCGGACCAGAGGGCGACCAGGAGGCTGATGGCCAGCGCGATGCCCGCCTTGCCCTGGTTCTTCTCCAGTTGCTCCAGCATGGTGCTCAAGGTGTCCCGGACCGCCCCGGGCGCCAGGCCCTTCAGGTTGTCCAGCAGCGACTGGACGCTGGACTTGCCCAGCAGGCCGAGGATGGAGACCAGCGCCAGCATCGCCGGGACGACCGACAGCACCCCGTAGTAGGTGAGCGCCGCGGCCCAGTCGGTGAGGTTGTCGGCCTTGAACTCCTTCACTGTGCGCTTGGCGGCGTCCTTCCAGGACCGCCGGGGCAGGTCCGTGGGCCCCTCCGGTGCGCCGTCCCGGTCATCGGCCGTCTCGTGGCGACCGGGCTCCTCCGTGCCCCGGCCGCCGGGGCCGGTCACGCCGTCGCGGCCCGGCTCCGTCGCCCGGGAGCGCCCGTCGTCCTCGCGCGGCCCGGGCCCGGCCGTCCCGCCGCGGTCCGGTCGGTCGTCATCCGGTCGGTCATCGCCCTGGGGGCGGTACACACCGCTCATCGGTCTCCGCTCCTCGGTGGGTTCGTGGGTCCCCTCCCGGGTTACCGCTCGCGGGAGGAGGAAACCGCCACCCTCGCCCGCCGGTGACGGGCGGCGCAGGTTTCGCCGGCCCGTGGCGCGGTACCCAGGTGAGCGGCGTCCGTGTCCGCGGACGGGACCGCGCGGTGGTGCCGAGCGGTTGCGCCGAGCGGTTGTGCCGCCGGCCGGGCCCGGTCCGCGCGGTGCCCGACAACACGGCCCGGCCGCCGCGTGCCCCCCGCGGTGCCACCGGCCCACGTGGGCGGCCTCCGGGCCGTCCCGCCCGCCGCCCCGCGTCGGGGGGCGGGACCGGCGGACCGGTGCCGGACCGTGCGGTGCCCGACCGTGCGTGCCGAACCGTGAGGTGCCGGCCAACGGGTGCGGTCCCGTACCGGACGGCCGGAAGGCGTCCACCGACCCGTACACCGACGAGAAGAGGTCGTCATGGACACGTCCCCGGCGCACGGCCCCGACCTGATGACCGGGTCGGCGCACGTCCCCGACCTGGGCATCGTGGTGATCACCCGTGACCGGCGCGCCAGCCTGCTGCGTACGCTGGAGCGCCTGACCGGGCTCCCGGAGCGGCCGCCGGTGGTCGTCGTGGACAACGCCTCCCGGGACGGAACGGCGGAGGCGGTGCGGGCCCGGTACCCGCGGGTCCGTGTCCTGCGGCCGGGGCGGAACCTGGCCGCGGCCGGGCGCACCTACGGCGCCGCCGCGCTGCGCACCCCGTACATCGCCTTCAGCGACGACGACTCCTGGTGGGAGCCGGGGGCGCTGGGGCGGGCGGTGCGGATCCTCCGGGCCCATCCGCGCGTGGGGCTGCTGGCGGCGAGCCTGCTGGTGGGCGCCGAGGAGCGGCCGGACCCACTGAACGCGCTGCTGGGCACGTCACCGCTGGGCCGGGAGCCGGACCTGCCCGGGCGGTCCGTGCTCGGTTTCCTGGCCTGCGCCTCGGTGGTGCGCCGGGACGCGTACCTCCAGGCCGGCGGCTTCCACCCGCTGCTCGGGGTGGGCGGTGAGGAGTCGCTGCTGGCGATCGACCTGGCCGCCCACGGCTGGGGCGTGGTGCACTGCCCCGAGGTGGTGGCCCACCACGATCCGCACACCGGCCCGCGCCCCGGGCGGGAGGCCCGGATGCTGCGGAACGCCCTGCTCACCACCTGGCTGCGGCGGCCGGCGGGCACCGCGCTGGCGGCCACCGTGCGGCTGGCGGCCGACGGACGGCGCGACCCGGCGGCCCGGAAGGCGCTGTCCGAGGCGGTGCGGCTGCTGCCCGCGGCACTCAGCCGGCGCCGCCCCGCCCCGGCCCGGCTGGAACGCCGCCTGCGGCTGCTGGAGTCGGCGCCGTGAGGGGCGGCGGCGAACGGACGAGGAACCGGAGGAGCACGGAGGAGCACGGATGACCCCGACCCCACGCCCGCCCGGCGGACCGGACCCGCGTACCACCGTGGTGGTCATCACCCACAACCGCCGCGACGACCTGCTGCACACCCTGGGACGGCTGGCGGAGCTGCCCGAGCGGCCGCCGGTCACGGTGGTGGACAACGCCTCCCGGGACGGGACCGCCGCCGCGGTGCGGGCGTGCCACCCGTGGGTCCGGCTGCTGACCCCCGGCCGCAACCTCGGCGCACTGGGGCGGAATCTCGCGGCCCGCTACGTCACCACCCCCTACCTGGCCTTCTGCGACGACGACTCGTGGTGGGAACCGGGATCGCTGGCCGGTGCCGCCGACCTGCTGGACGCCCACGAGCGGCTGGTGAGCGTGACCGCCCGGATCGTGGCGCATCCGCACCCCGACAGCCCGGGGGCATGGGCCCGGCACCGGGGGCGGCCCTACGAGGACCCGGTCGTCGCCGAACTCCGCCGGTCACCGCTGCCGGCACCCCGGTGGCTGCCCGGGCCCGCCCTGGGTTCGTTCCTGGCGGCGGCGACCGTCCTGCGCACCGACGCGTTCCGCGCGGCGGGCGGCTTCTCGCCCCGGCTGGTGCTCGGCGGGGAGGAGGAACTGCTCGCCGCCGACCTCGCGGCGGAGGGCTGGTGGCTGGTCTACGCCGATCATCTGACCGCCCACCACCGGGCGTCCCCGCACCGTGACGCCACCCTGCGCCGCCGGCACGGCATCCGGAACACTCTGTGGTTCACCTGGCTGCGCCGGCCGGTGCCGACCGCGCTGCGGCGTACCGCGCTGCTCGTCGCCGCCGTGCCCAAGGACCTGGTCTCGGTACGGGCGTTCGCCGACGCGGCACGCGGCCTGCCCTGGGTGCTGCGGGAGCGGCGCACGCTGCCGCCCGAGGTGGAGGCCCGGCTGCGGCTGCTGGAGTACTCCCAGGTGCACTCCCGGGCCCGGCGCTACGTCGGCTGAGAACGGGCCCGGCACCGCGGTGGCCGGGAGGCGGGGGCACGCTTACCTACGCCGGGCGCGCGGGGTGCCGGGCGCCCGGGGTGCCGGCCAGGCAGGTGGGGCGCCGACGACGTGGGGTGCCGGTCCCGGCGGAAGGGCGGTACCCCGTTCGGCCTCCGGCGGAGGAGCGTCTGCGCGGCCGGCCGTGCCCGCCCGGGGGTTCGGGCGGGGGTTCGGACGGGGGCTCGCCCGACCGCGCCGGCACGGGCTGCCCGGGAACAGGGGCTCCCCGCCCGGCCGGCAACCGGCCGACAGCCCGACGTGTCCGCCCGGGCGGGCGGTCGTGCGGCACCGGGCCCGCCGATGGGGCTGGTGGTTCCGCGGCGGCGGGAGGCGCCGGCTGCGGACGGCACACCGCACCGGGCCGGCGCCGGAAGCTCGTGGCGACCGGTCGCCGTGCCGCCGACGCCGTGCCGCACCCGGCCGTGCGGCGTCCCGTCACCGGAGCCGGAGAGCCCGGTGGGGTGGGCGGCCGTCACCGACCGGGCGGTGGACCGCGGAGTGCTGCCGCGCGTTCCTCGCGGGCGGCATCCGGTCACCCCGGCGCACCTCGCACCGCCGCCGGAAGCCGCCCCGCACGTCGCCGGACGCCGGTGCTCCCGGCATCCCCCGCACCGGACGCCGCCGAACCGGCCACGGTCGTGCCGGGCGCGGCCGGGCACACCTCGGCCGCCGCACCGCGCCGGGCGCGGCCGGCACGGACCGGCGGCCGAGGGCTACAGCAGCACCACGGCGTAGGCCACGAAGAACACGGCGAAACAGAGGACGAGCAGCCAGATGGCGATGGTCGGCCCCTTGCCCCAGCCCTTGGTGGGGTTGTGGGTCTCGTTCGGGCCGGCCCCGGACATGCTGGACTCGCCGGGCGGGGTCTCGCCGGGCGGCACCCGCCTGCCGGCCTGCCGCCGCGCCGTACCGGTGGAACGGGGATCGGGATTGTTCTCCATCATGAGGCCCGGGTTCCCCCTTTCCGCCGGTCCGCACCTCCGGCGGGCCGGCGGAAAGGCCGGCGGAGGTGCGGACCGGCGAGGTTTTGCCGTTCCGCCCGGCGGAAACCCGTGGGCGCGAAGGAGGTGGGCACCGTGCCCGAGCCCGGCAGCGGGACGCCACGACCGGCGGCCGCGCGGCTGCGCCGGGCCGCCGTGAACCATCGGGGTTTCCGGCCCGCGGACGGACCGGTGCGGGATGCCCGCCGCGGGGTCGGGGACGGTCGGCAGGCGCGGGCGCGGGCGGCGGACCGTACGTGCCACCCGGGGACCGTCGGGTCGGACCCGGCCGGCCCCGGGGCGGACACGGCCCGGGGCCGGCGTGGCGGGCACCGAAGAGGTGGCGTCCGCACCGTCCCGGCCCTCCGGTCGCCCCTGTTCCCGGCCGGGCTTCCGGCCGCTCCCCCTCTCCCGCGCCCCGGCCCCTCCCCCCGCCGCCTCCGCCTCCCGCGGGCCGGCCGCGGGCCGGGGCACCCGACGCCACACCACGTACGGAGAGACACGCCATGGCAGCACAGGTCAGCGCCGAGCTGTGGGACGAGTTCCACACGGTCGTCAACATGACCTCCCGCGAGCTGCAGGACTGGCTCAGCGTCCAGGCAGCGGGTGAGGACACCGAGGAGCCCCCGGACCAGGCCGGCAGCCCCACCGGGCGGCGGGTCCTGGAGATCCTGGGCAAGCGCCGCACCGACCTCACCGAGGACGACGTCGAGGTGATGCGACGGGTCTGCGAGATCGTGCGGACCCAGCGCAACGCGGAGCTGGACCCGGAGGCCGGCGGGGCCGGCTGGCGGCACCGGCTGATGAACATCGGGCACGACCCGCTCAAGCCCGCCTGAGCGCCGGGCACCGGCCCGGCCCGCACCGGCCGGGCTCCGGACGCTCCCCGGGCCCACCGGGTCCCGTCCCGGCCGGCCCGGACCCACCGGCCCACCCGGTGTCCGGACCCGCCTCCGCGGCGGCCCCGGACGGGACGCCGGGGCGGGCGTAGGGTGGGTGGCGAGGCCCGTTCCCGTACCGGCCGGACACCCGTCCCGTACCGGCCGGGCTTGAGGGCGGTGGCGCTCCCCCGTCACCGCCGATGGAGGCCGATGATCATGTCGTCGCAGACCGCCGCACGCCACCGCGCCGAGCCGCGGGAACCGCACGAGGATCCGGACCTGGTCCGCCGCTACCTGGACCAGATCGGGGCCACGCCGCTGCTCACCGCGGAGCAGGAGGTGGAGCTGTCCAAGCGGATCGAGGCGGGGGTGTACGCCGACGAGCTGCTGCGGGAGGCCGAGGCGGACCGCCGGGAGCTGCCCGGGCGGCTGGCGTGGGAGCTCCGGGCGCTGGCCGTGGACGGGCAGCACGCCAAGGACCACATGATCCGCGCCAACCTGCGCCTGGTGGTCTCCGTCGCCAAGAAGTACAGCCGCCGCGGACTGCCCTTCCTGGACCTGGTGCAGGAGGGCAACCTGGGGCTGATCCGGGCGGTGGAGAAGTTCGACTACGCCAAGGGGTACAAGTTCTCCACCTACGCCACCTGGTGGATCCGGCAGGCGATCGACCGCGGGGTGTCCACCCACGCCCGGACGGTGCGGCTGCCCGCGCACGTGGTGGAGGACCTGTCCAAGGTGGGCCGGGTCGAGCGGCGGCTGCATCTGTCCCTGGGCCGTGAGCCGACCCCCGAGGAGGTGTCGGCGGAGAGCGGGTTCACCGTGGAGAAGGTCCTGGAGCTGCGCCGGGTGGGCCGGGAGGCGATCAGCCTGGACACCCCGGTCGGCGAGGACGGCGAGACGGTGGTGGGGGACCTGATCGAGGATGTGGAGGCGCTGCAGGCGCCCGAGGTGGTGGAGTACCGGGCGCTCGCGGAGGACCTGCGGGCCACCGTCGGCACCCTCTCCCCCCGGGAGGCGATGATCCTCAGCCTGCGCTACGGCCTGCACGACGGCCGGTCGCACACCTTCCAGCAGATCGCCGACCAGGTGGGGCTGACCCGCGAGCGGGTGCGGCAGCTGGAGAAGCAGGCACTGGCCCATCTGCGGTCGCCGGAGCGGCAGGAGCCGCTGCTGGGCTGGACCGCGTAGCGGCCGGCGCCGCCGCGCCCGGGTCCCGGCCCGGGGTGCGGGGCCCGAGGGCGCGGCGGCGGAAGGGGCCGGGCGCGGGGCCCCGGCCGCGGCCGGTACGCCGGCGGAGCCCGCCGGTGTACCGGTCCGGTCAGTGGTCCGGGCGCTCCTCCCGGCGGCGTCCGCCGGGGAGCATCTCCTGGAGCTTGGCCTTCACGCCCTGCTTGAGCACCCCGGCGCGGTTCGAGTCACCCTTCAGGAGGGCGGCGGCGGTCGACTCGATCTCGTCCCAGCTGGAGTGCGGCGGGATCGGCGGCACGTCGGGGTCGGTGCGGAAGTCCAGGACGGCGGGCCGGTCCGCGGCGAGCGCCCGACGCCAGGCGTCGGTGACCTGCTCGGGCTTCTCCACGCGCAGGCCCAGCAGTCCGAGGGAGGTGGCGAAGTCGGCGTACCGCACGTCGGGCAGGTGCTGGGACGGCTCGAACTGCGGTGAGCCGGACATCGCGCGCATCTCCCAGGTCACCTGGTTGAGGTCCTGGTTGTTGAGCACCGCCACGACCAGCCGGGGGTCGCCCCAGCGGCGCCAGTACTTGGCGACGGTGACGAGTTCGGCCATGCCGTTCATCTGCATGGCGCCGTCGCCGACCAGGGCGATGGCCGGGCGGCCGGGGTCGGCGAACTTGGCGCCGATGGCGTAGGGCACGCCCGGGCCCATGGTGGCCAGGGTGCCGGAGAGCGAGCCGCGCATGGTGCCCCGCATCCGCAGGTGGCGGGCGTACCAGTTGGCCGCGGAGCCGGAGTCGGCGGTGACGACGGCGTCCTCGGGCAGCTGGGCGTCGAGGGTGTGCACCACGTACTCGGGGTTGACCGGGTCGGCCTCGACGGTGGCCCGGCGTTCCATCACCTGCCACCACCGGGCCACGTTCGCCTCGACCTGCCCGCGCCACTTGCGGTTCTTCTTCCGCCGCAGCAGCGGCAGCAGCCGGTCCAGGGTGACGGCGGCGTCCCCGACCAGGTTGACCTCGAAGGGGTAGCGCAGGCCGACCATGAACGGGTCGATGTCGATCTGTACCGCGCGGGCCTGGTCGAACTCCGGGAGGAACTGGCTGTAGGGGAAGCTGGAGCCGATCACCAGCAGGGTGTCGCAGTCCCGCATGAGTTCGTAGCTGGGCCGGGTGCCGAGCAGGCCGATGGCGCCGGTGACGTAGGGCAGGTCGTCGGGGAGCACGTCCTTGCCCAGCAGGGCCTTGGCCACGCCGGCGCCGAGCGTCTCGGCGACCGCCTCCAGCTGGGCGCGGGCGCCGCGGGCGCCCTGGCCCGCCAGGATCGCGACCTTCTCGCCCTCGTTGAGGAGCTGGGCGGCGCGCTCCACGTCCGCGGGGGCGGGCAGCGGCGCGTAGTCGGAGACGCCGAGGCTGGAGGGGACCATCTTGAAGGCGTGCGAGGGGGCGCGGTGGTCCAGCTGCTGCACGTCGCCGGGGACGATCACGGCGGTGACGGTCCGCCGGCTGTAGGCGGTGCGGATGGCCCGGTCCAGGACGTTGGGCAGCTGTTCGGGGACGGTGACCATCTCGCAGAAGTCGGCGGCCACGTCCTTGAAGAGGCTGAGCAGGTCCACCTCCTGCTGGTAGGAGCCGCCCATGGCGCTGCGGTCGGTCTGGCCGACGATCGCGACCACCGGCACATGGTCGAGCTTGGCGTCGTACAGGCCGTTGAGGAGGTGGATCGCGCCGGGTCCGGAGGTGGCCACGCACACCCCGACCTTGCCGGAGAACTTGGCGTAGCCGACGGCCTCGAAGGCGGCCATCTCCTCGTGCCGGGCCTGGATGAACGACGGCCGGTCCTCGGCGCGGGCCCACGCCGCGAGCAGGCCGTTGATCCCGTCACCCGGGTAGCCGAAGACGTGGTCGACGTCCCATTCGCGCAGTCGCCGGAGGATGAAGTCGGACACCTTGATGGCCACAGGTCTTCCTTTCGTTCCGTGCTGGCGCCGGCGGGCCCGACGGTCGTCCCGGACTCCTGGGACGGTAACCAGGCCGGGCGGGGCGGCGGGTGCCCGGCGCGGGGCCGGGGCTTCCGGGTCACCCGCCCGGCTCACCGGCGGGCCGACCGTGCGCCTACCCGGTGTCCGGGCCGCGACTCCCGGTAGGGGCCACGGGTGCGGGGCACCGGGTGCGGAACGTGTGCACGCGCCTCGGGGCGCGGTGCCGCCGCCGGGCGGGCAGGCGGTGACCGCGGGTGCGGCCGGCCCGCCGGGGTGCGTGCGCCGCCACCGGGCGGGCGGTGGCGCACGGTCAGGCGGGGCGGCCGGCGGTGCCCGGAAGCGGCGGCACCGGTTGGCAGCAGGCCGCCGCCGGGGCGGCGGCCTGCTGCCGAGGGGTCAGGAGATGCCCAGTTCCCGCTCGATGAAGGCGAAGACCTCCTCGTCGGGGGCGGATTCCAGGTCCCCGGCCAGGCCCTGGGTGCCGCCGTCCGGGGGCACGGTGTCGTGCCGCCCGCCCCACCGGGCGGCCAGCGCCCGCAGCCGGGTGGCGATCCGCGCCTGTTCCGGGTCGTCGGCACCGATCCCGTCGAGCACCGCCTCCAGTTTGTCCAGCTCCTCCAGCACGGGGTTGGCCGCGGGCGCGCCGTCGGTGGGCAGCGCGGCGTCCAGGTGGCGGGCGAG
Organism: Streptomyces pactum; assembly: GCF_016031615.1. Lineage (GTDB taxonomy): Bacteria > Actinomycetota > Actinomycetes > Streptomycetales > Streptomycetaceae > Streptomyces > Streptomyces pactus. The sequence continues at coordinate 265,782 of NZ_JACYXC010000002.1, read as the reverse complement.
CGCGGCGGAGGTGGGGTGGTCGAAGATCAGGGTGGTGGGCAGGCGCAGTCCGGTGGCGGCGGTGAGCCGGTTGCGCAGTTCCACCGCGGTCAGCGAGTCGAAGCCCAGTTCGTCGAAGGCGCGCTCGGGGGCGACGGCCTGGGCGGTGCCGTGGCCGAGCACCTGGGCCACCTGGGTGCGGACCACCTCCAGCAGCGCCTCCCGCCGTTTGTCCGGGGACAGCCCGGCGAGCCGGTGCGCCAGTTCCGGGGTGCCGCTGCCGCCGGGGTCGGCGGCGGTCGCGGCGGGGGCGCGGACCAGGCCGCGCAGCAGCGGGGGCACCGGGCCTGTGGCGGTGCGCAGCGCGGCGAGGTCGAGCCGGACCGGCAGCAGCAGCGGTTGGTCGCCGGCCAGCGCGGTGTCCAGCAGCGCGAGGCCGTCGTCGGCGGTCAGCGGCAGCACCCCAGACCGGCGCATCCGGCGCAGTGCGGTGGCGTCCAGTTCCCCGGCCATGCCGCCGGTCTGCTCCCACAGGCCCCAGGCGAGGGAGAGGGCGGGCAGGCCGTGCGCGGCGCGGTACTGGGCGAGGGCGTCCAGGAACAGGTTGGCCGCGGCGTAGTTGCCCTGGCCGGCGCCGCCGAGGGTGGCGGTGGCCGAGGAGAACAGCACGAACGCGGCGAGGTCCCGGTCCCGGGTGAGTTCGTGCAGGTGCCAGGCGGCGTCCGCCTTGGCCGCCAGGACGGTGCCGAGCCGTTCGGGGGTCAGCTGGGTGACGACCGCGTCGTCCACCACGCCGGCGGTGTGCACCACCGCGGTCAGCGGGTGCGCGGCGGGGACCGCGTCCAGTACCGCGGCGAGCGCGTCGCGGTCGGAGGCGTCGCAGGCGGTCAGGGTCACCTCGGCGCCCAGGGCGGTGAGTTCCTCGCGCAGTTCGCCGGCCCCCTCGGCGTCCGGCCCGCGGCGGCCGATCAGCAGCAGGTGCCGGATGCCGTGGGTGGTGGCCAGGTGGCGGGCGACCAGGCGGCCCAGCGAGCCGGTGCCGCCGGTGATCAGTACGGTGCCGTCCGGGTCGAGGACCGGGGCCCGGTCCGGGTCGGGGGGCGGCGGGGCGCGCCGGGGGCCAGCCGGGGGTGAGCCAGCCGTCCCCGCGGGCGGCGAGCTGCGGTTCGTCGCGGTCCGCGGCGGCCAGCAGGTCGGTCAGCGCCCGCCGGGTGTCGTCCAGGTCGAGCAGGACCACGCGGTCGGGGTGTTCGGCCTGGGCGGCGCGGACCAGGCCCCACACCGGGGCGAGGGCCGGTTCGGGCGGGGTGTCGTGCGGGCCGGTGGTGACGGCGTGGTGGGTGACCACCACCAGCCGGGAGGTGGCGAACCGTTCGTCGGCGAGCCAGCCGCGCAGTTCGGTGAGGGTGTGGCGGAGGGTGTGGCGGACGGCGTCCGGCACGGTCGGCCCGTCGCCGGGGCCCGGGAGGTGGAGGACGACGGTGTCGGGCACCGCCCGGCCGGCGTCCACGGCCCGGGCCAGGGCGGCCAGGTCCGGGTGGTGGTCGGCCGTGGCGGTGCCGTCCAGCCGGCCGGTGGCGTCCGGCCCGAGCAGGACGCAGTCCCGGGTGCGGGGCGCGGCGGCCGGCCCGTCCGCCGGCGGGGTCCAGGTGAGCTGGTGGAGGGCGTCCAGGCCGCGGCGGCCGGCGGCGCGGAGCTGGGCGAGGGAGACCGGGCGGGCCCGCAGGGCGTCCACCGAGGCCACCGGCCGGCCGGCCGGGCTCGCCACGGTGAGGGTGATGGTGTCGGGGCCGGTGGGTTCGGTCCGTACCCGCAGGGTGGTGGCGCCGGTGGCGTGGAGGCGGACGCCGCTCCAGGCGAACGGCAGCCGGACCTGGTCGCCGGTGTTGCCGACGAGACCGGCGTGCAGGGCGGCGTCCAGCAGGGCGGGGTGCAGCCCGTAGCCGTCGGCGGGCTCCCCGTCGGGCAGGACGACCTCGGCGTACGTCCGGTCGCCGGCGCGCCACACGGCGCGCAGGCCGCGGAAGGAGGGGCCGTAGGCGAAGCCGTCCTCGACGACGGAGGGGTAGAAGTCGGCGATGTCCACCGCGGTGGCACCGGGCGGGGGCCAGCTGCCGGCCAGCTCCCGGGCGGGGCCGGGGGGCGCGGCCGGGGTGTTTGTGCCGCCGGTGGTGAGGACGCCGTCGGCGTGCCGGGTCCACGGGTGCGGTTCGTCGTCGTCGGGGCGGGAGTGGACGCGCACCGGGCGGCGCCCGTCCGGGTCGGCGGCGCCGACGGTCAGCTGGATGCGCACCGCGCCGTGCTCGGGGAGGATCAGCGGGGCCTCCTGGGTGAGCTCCTCCACCGTGTCGCAGCCCACCCGGCGGGCGGCGTGCAGGGCCAGGTCCAGGTAGGCGGTGCCGGGGACGACGACGGTGCCGAGCACCACGTGGTCGGCGAGCCAGCCGGGGGAACGCCGGGACAGCCGCCCGGTGAGGATGAGGCCGTCGCCGTCGGCGGGGGTGACGGCGGCCCCGAGCAGCGGGTGGTCCGCGGTGTCCAGGCCCAGGCCGGTGGCGTCGGTCGGGGCGCCGGTGGCGGCGGTGGTCCAGTGCCGGGTGCCCCGGAAGGCGTAGGTGGGCAGGTCGAGGCGGCGGCCGGGGCCGCCGGGGCTGAGCGCCCGCCGGTCCAGGGGCACGCCCCGGGCGAAGAGCCGGGCCAGGGCGGTGCGGGTGCTGGTGGTCTCCGGCTGGTCGCGGCGGAGCAGCGGCAGGGCCACCGTGCCGGGGTCGTCCTCGGTGAGGCAGTCCTGCGCCATGGCGGAGAGCACGCCGCCGGGGCCCAGTTCCACCAGGGTGGTCACCTGCTGGTCCACCAGGTGGCGTACGCCGTCGTGGAAGCGGACGGCGTGCCGGACGTGGCGTACCCAGTAGTCGGCGGAGCGCACCTGGTCGCCGGTGAGGGGGCGGCCGGTGAGGTTGGAGACCACCGGGATGACCGGCTCCGTCCAGTCCGCCCGGGCGACGGCGGCGCGGAACGGTTCGAGCATGGGGTCCATGTGCGGGGAGTGGAAGGCGTGGCTGACCCGCAGCCGCTTGGTCTTCCGGCCGTCGGCGCCCAGCCGCCCGGCGATGCCGAGCACCGTCTCCTCGTCGCCGGACAGGACGACCGAGGCGGGGCCGTTGACGGCGGCGATGCTCGCCCGCCGTTCGTGGTCGCCGGTCAGCAGGGCCCGGACCTCGTCCTCGGTGGCCTGGAGGGCGACCATCGCACCGCCGGGCGGCAGGTTCTGCATCAGGGTGCCGCGGGCGGCGACCACGGCCGCGGCGTCGTCCAGGCCGATGGCGCCGGCGACGTGGACGGCGGCCAGTTCGCCGATGGAGTGGCCCAGCAGGTAGTCGGGGCGCACCCCCCAGGACTCCAGGAGCCGGAAGAGCGCCACCTCCAGGGCGAACAGGCCGGCCTGGGTGTAGGCGGTGCGGTCCAGCAGGGCGGCCTCGGGGGTGTCCGGTTCGGCCAGCAGGATGTCCCGCAGCGGCCGGCCCAGGTGGGCGGAGAGGCGTTCGCAGGCGTCGTCCAGGGCCCGGGCGAAGACCGGGTGGTGGCGGTGGAGGTCGCGTCCGGCACCGGCGCGCTGGGCGCCCTGGCCGGTGAGGAGGAAGGCGACGGAGCCGCCGTGGGCGGTGGTGCCCAGGACCGTCGCGGGGCCGGGCCGGCCGTCGCGCAGCGCGCCGAGTCCGGCCAGCAGTTCGTCGCGGTCGGCGCCCAGCAACACCGCGCGGTGCGGCAGCGCGGCCCGGGTGGTGGCCAGGGACCAGCCGATGTCGTGGGGGTGCCAGTCGGGGTTGGCCCGGACCGCGTCGTGGAGACGGGCGGCCTGGTCGGTCAGCGCCTCGGGGTCGTGGGCGCTGACCGGCCACAGCAGCGGGCCCTCGGCGGCCGGCTCCGGCGCGGCGGGCCCCGGGGCGGGGCCGGCGTCCGCGGCGTCGGTGACGGTGACGGCGGGGGCGGCGGCACCGGTGGCGGTGGCGTCGTCCGGGGAGTCCGGGGCCTCCTCGTCGGCCGCCGGTGCCCCGTCGGGGTCGGGGAGTTCCAGGATGACGTGGGCGTTGGTGCCGCTGATGCCGAAGGAGGACACCCCGGCGCGCCGGGGACGGCCGGTCTCGGGCCACTCGCGGGCCCGGGTCAGCAGCCGCACCGCGCCGGCCTCCCAGTCCACGTGCGGGGTCGGCTCGTCGACGTGGAGGGTCTGCGGCAGCAGGCCGTGACGCATGGCCAGCACCATCTTGATCACCCCGGCGGCGCCGGCGGCGAGCTGGGTGTGGCCGATGTTGGACTTCACCGACCCCAGCCACAGCGGCCGGTCCTCGGGCCGGCCCTGGCCGTAGGTGGCCAGCAGCGCCTGGGCCTCGATCGGGTCGCCCAGTTTCGTCCCGGTCCCGTGCGCCTCCACCGCGTCGACCTCACCGGCGGTCAGCCGGGCGTCGGCCAGCGCCTCGGTGATGACCCGCTGCTGGGCGGGGCCGCTGGGGGCGGTCAGCCCGTTGGAGGCGCCGTCCTGGTTGACCGCGGTGCCGCGGACCACGGCGAGGACGGGGTGGCCGTGGCGGCGGGCGTCGGAGAGCTTCTCCAGCAGCAGGATGCCGGCGCCCTCGCCCCAGGAGGTGCCGTCGGCCGCGCCGGCGAACGCCTTGCAGCGGCCGTCCGGGGCGAGTCCGCGCTGCCGGCTGAACTCCACGAACATGTGCGGTGCGGCCATCACCGCGGCGCCGCCGGCCAGGGCGAGCGAGCACTCCCCCAGCCGCAGCGAGCGGCACGCCAGGTGGAGGGCGACCAGGGAGGAGGAGCAGGCGGTGTCGATGGTGACCGCGGGCCCCTCCAGCCCGTAGACGTAGGCGAGCCGGCCGGAGGCGACGCTGACGGTGGTGCCGGTCAGCCGGTACCCCTCGGCGCCGTCGGAGGTCTGGTCGCCGGTGGCGTAGCCGAGGGGGGCCGCGCTGACGAAGACCCCGGTCCTGCTGGAGCGTACCGACGCCGGGTCGATCCCGGCGCGTTCGAACGCCTCCCAGGAGGTCTCCAGCAGCAGCCGCTGCTGCGGGTCCATCGCCTGGGCCTCGCGCGGGCTGATGCCGAAGAACTCGGCGTCGAAGCGGTCGGCGCCGCGGACGAACCCGCCGTGCCGCACGTAGCTCTTGCCGAGCCGGTCGGGGTCGGGGTCGTACAGGCCGTCCACGTCCCAGCCGCGGTCGGTGGGGAAGTCGCCGATCGCGTCGCCGCCGGAGGCGAGCAGCCGCCAGAAGTCCTCCGGTGACCGGACGTCACCGGGGAAGCGGCAGGCCATGCCGACGATGGCGACCGGTTCCCGCATCGCCTCGGTCAGCTGCCGGTTCTGCCGGCGCAGCCGCTTGGTCTCCTTGACCGATGCCCGCAGCGCCTCAAGGACCTTCTCGTTCGATGTCGCCATGTCGTCCCGTCGTCCCGTCGTCTCCGCACATCCGCGCACCGGTGGGCGCGTCGTCACTGGTCGGTGGTGTCGAGTGCCAGGTCCACCAGCTCGTCGAGGTCCAGGTCGTCGACCTCGTCGATGTCGTCGCCGGTGCCGTCGCCGTCGTCGGCCGTCGCGCCGGGGCCGTGCGGGCCGTCGTCCGCCGCCGGACCGGACACCCCGGCGGCGCCGGCCAGCTCCAGCAGGGTGTCGAGGAGCCCGGCCTCCCGCAGCCGGGCCGGCTCGATGGCGCCGAGCAGGCGCCGCACCGCGTCGTCGGGGAGGTCCGCCCCGGTGGGCGCCGGGTCCTGGGGGGCGAGCCGGGAGCGCAGCAGCGCGGCGAGCGCGGTGGGGGTGGGGTGGTCGAAGACCATGGTGGCCGGCAGCCGCAGCCCGGTGGCGGCGGAGATCCGGTTCCGCAGCTCCACCGCGGTCAGCGAGTCGAAGCCCAGCTGCTTGAACGCCTGGTCGGGGTGGACGGCCTGGGGCGATGCGTGTCCGAGGACGGTCGCGGCGTGCTCCCGTACGAGCTGCAGCAGGGCCCGGTCGCGCTCGGCGCCGCTGAGCCGGGCCAGGCGGCGGGCCAGTTCCTGCTCGCCGGAGGCCGCCCGGGCGCTCGCGGTGCGCCGGGCGGGCGGGCCGACCAGCGCGCCGAGCAGCACCGGCACCGTGCCCCCGGCGCCGCTCGCGGTGCGCAGCGCCGCGACGTCCAGGCCCATCGCGACCTGGAGCGCCCGGTCGGCGTCGAGGGCTGCGCTGAACAGCGCCACTCCGTCGGCGTCGGACAGCGGGGTGATCCCGGAGCGGCGCATCCGGGTCAGGTCGGTCTCGGCGAGGTGGCCGGTCATGCCGCTGGACTGCTCCCACAGGCCCCAGGCGATGGACAGGCCGGGCAGTCCGTGGGCCCGGCGGTGCTGGGCCAGGGCGTCCAGGAAGGCGTTGGCCGCCGCGTAGTTGCCCTGGCCGCCGCCGCCGAGGATCGCCGCGGAGGAGGAGAACATCACGAACGCGGTGAGGTCGAGGTGGGCGGTCAGCCGGTGCAGGTTCCAGGCGGCGTCCACCTTGGGGCGCAGCACCGCGTCCACCTGCCGGGGGGTGAGCGAGGCGATGACGGCGTCGTCGAGGACGCCCGCGGCGTGCACCACGGCGGTGAGCGGGTGCCGGTCGGGTACCGCGTCGAGCACCGCGGCCAGCGCCTCGGCGTCGGCCGCGTCGCAGGCGGCGAGGGTCACCCGGGCGCCCAGACCGGTGAGTTCGTCGGCGAGTTCCCGGGCGCGGGCGGAGGCCCCGCCCTGCCGGCCGACCAGCAGCAGGTGCCGGGCGCCGTGCCGCCGCACCAGCTCCCGGGCCACCAGGCCGCCGAGCACTCCGGTGCCGCCGGTGATCAGGACGGTGCCCTCGGGGTCGAGCGGCCGCGGGACGGTGAGGACGAGCTTGCCGACGTGCCGGGCCTGGCTCATGTGCCGGAAGGCCTCCGGGGCGCGCCGCAGGTCCCAGGTGGCGGCGGGCAGCGGTGCCAGCGCGCCGCCGTGGAAGAGGTCCATGAGGGCGTCGAGCATCTCGCCGATGCGGTCGTGGCCGGCCTCGATGAGGTCGAACCACTGGTAGCCGACCCCCGGGTGGGCCGCGGTGACGGCCTGCGGGTCGCGGATGTCGGTCTTGCCCATCTCGATGAAGCGTCCGCCGTCGGCGAGCAGCCGCAGCGAGGCGTCCACGAACTCGTTGGCCAGCGAGTTGAGCACCACGTCGACGCCCCGCCCGCCGGTGGCGGCGCGGATGTGCTCCTCGAAGTCGAGGGAGCGGGAGGAGGCGATGCGGTCCTCGGGGATGCCCATGGCCCGCAGCGTGTCCCACTTGGCGGGGCCGGCCGTGACGTACACCTCGGCGCCCAGGTGCCGGGCGAGCTGGACGGCGGCGATGCCCACACCGCCGGTGGCGGCGTGGATGAGGACCGACTCGCCGGCCCGCAGGCGGGCGAGGTCCACCAGTCCGTAGTAGGCGGTGAGGAAGGCGATCGGTACGGTGGCGCCCTGGGTGAAGGTCCAGTCGGCGGGGAGCGGGAAGACCAGTCGCCGGTCCACCACGACGACCGGTCCGAAGGCGCCGGGCACCATGCCCATGACGCGGTCGCCGGGGGCGAATCCGGTGACGCCGGGCCCGGTCTCCAGCACGATGCCGGCCGCCTCGCCGCCCATCGTCTCCTGGTCGACCATGCCCAGGGCGAGCAGCACGTCCCGGAAGTTCATGCCGGCGGAGCGCACCGCGAGCCGGATCTGTCCCGGCTCCAGGGGCCGGGTGGCCTCCGGGTACGGCAGCAGGGCCAGGTTCTCCAGGGTGCCCTTGGCGGTGACGTCGAGCCGCCAGCCGGGTTCCCGGGGCACCGGGCCCAGGCCGGGCGTGGTGCCGGAGCGCACCAGCCGGGGTACGAGGACCTGTCCGGCGCGCACGGCCAGTTGCGGTTCGCCGGTGGCCAGGGCGGCGGGCACGGCCGCCGCCGAGTCGGCGCGCGCGTCGAGGTCGAGCAGGACGAACCGGTCCGGGTTCTCGGTCTGGGCGGAACGGATCAGCCCCCACACCGGGGCGTGCACCAGGTCGGTCACCGGCTCACCGGGGGCGGCGGCCACCGCGCCCCGGGTGACCAGTGCCAGCCGGGCGGCGGTGAAGGCCTCGTCGGCCAGCCACCGCTGGAGGGCGGCGAGGGTACGGTGGGTGGTCTCCCGCACCTCATCGGCGAGGTGCGGTCCGGGGCTGCCGGCCGGCTCCGGGGCCGCGCGGCCGAGCAGGACCGTGTCCGGCAGCGGGTCGCCGGCGGCGGTGGCGGCGGCGAGCGCGTCCAGGTCGGGGTGGGTGGTGACCTGGTGGCCGGCACCGGTGAGGGCGGCGGCCAGGCCCAGCGGGTCGGGGCCGACCAGCGCCCACCGGGCGGCCGGGGCCTGCCGTTCGGCGGCCGTCCCGGTCCACTCCAGGTGCAGCAGCGCGTCACCGGCGTCGTCCCGGGCGGCCCGCAGCTGCTCGGCGGAGACCGGGCGGCTCACCAGGGAGGTGACCGTTGCCACCGGGCCGCCGGCGCCGTCGGCCACCGTCAGGGTGATGGTGTCGGTGCCGGCCGGGGCCAGGCGGACCCGCAGCGCGGTGGCGCCGGTGGCGTGCAGGGTCACCCCGGACCAGGAGAACGGCAGCCGCACCTCGCCGTCGGTGCGCAGCCCGGCGGCGTGCAGGGCGGCGTCGAGCAGCGCCGGGTGGATTCCGAACCGGGCGGCGTCCTCGTGCCGGTCGGCGTCCAGGGCGACCTCCGCGTACACCTCGTCGCCGCGCCGCCAGGCCGCCTTCAGGCCCTGGAACGCCGGGCCGTAGCCGAGGCCGTCGGCGGCCAGCCGCGGGTAGAGCCCGTCCAGGTCCACCGGGGTGGCGCCGGGCGGCGGCCAGGCGGTGAGGCCGTTGTCGGGCCGGGCCCCGGCGGGGGTGAGGGCGCCGGTGGCGTGGCAGGTCCAGGGGGTGTCCGCGGCGGCCTGCTCGGGGCGGGAGTGCACGGTCAGCGGGCGGCGGCCGGTGTCGTCGGGCGCGCCGACGGCCAGCTGCAGCTGGATGCCGCCGCGTTCGGGCAGCACCATCGGGGCGCTCAGCGTCAGCTCGTCCAGGTGCGGGCAGCCCACCTGGTCACCGGCGTGGACGGCGAGCTCCACCAGGGCGGTGCCGGGAACCAGCACGGTGCCGAAGACGGCGTGGTCGGCGAGCCAGGGGTGGGCCTCGACGGAGATCCGGCCGGCCAGCACGAGTTCGTCCTCGCCGGCCAGCGGCAGCGCGGCGCCCAGCAGCGGGTGCGTGGCGGCCTGGAGTCCGGCGGACCGGACATCGCCGGCGGTGGCGGCGTCGTGGAGCCACAGCCGCTGGTGCTGGAAGGCGTAGGTGGGCAGGTCCAGGTGGCGGTGCGGAACCTGCGGCAGCAGGGCCGTCCAGTCCACGTGGACGCCCCGGGTGTAGGCCTGGGCGAGGGAGGTGAGCATCCGCCGTGGGCCGCCCTCGTCCCGGCGCAGTGAGCCGACCACGACGGCGGTGGTGCCGGTGTCCTCTGCGGTCTCCTCGACGGCGACGGTGAGCACCGGGTGCGGGGTGCACTCGATGAACGCGTCATGGGCCTCGGTGAGCAGCGCCCGGACGACCGGTGCGAAGCGGACCGGCTGCCGCAGGTTGGTGTACCAGTACTCCGCGTCCAGCCGCGTGGTGTCCAGCACTTCACCGGTGACGGTGGAGTGGAAGGGCACCTGTGAGGCGAGGGGGCGGATGTCCGCGAGATCGGCCAGCAGCCGCCCCCGGATCGCTTCCACATGGGACGAATGGGAGGCGTAGTCCACCGGGATCTTCTTCGCCCGTACCTCCCGGGCCACCAGGTCGGCCACGATGCCCTCGATCGCCGCCGCGTCACCGGCCACCACCGTGGAGGACGGACCGTTGAGGGCGGCCACCGACAGCCGGCCCTCCAGCCCGGCGGCGGTCAGCGCCTTCTCCACCTCGCCCACGGGCAGCGGTATCGATGCCATGCCGCCGTCGCCGGCGATCTCCAGCAGTGCCTTGGACCGCAGCGCCACCACCCGCGCCGCGTCCCGCACCGACAACGCACCCGCCACACACGCCGCCGCGATCTCCCCCTGCGAATGCCCCACCACCGCAGCCGGCTCCACCCCCACTGACCGCCACACCCGCGCCAACGACACCATCACCGCCCACAACACCGGCTGCACCACATCCACCCGCCCCAACCCCGGAGCGCTCGCCGCACCCCGCAGCACATCCTCCAGGCGCCACTCCACGAACTCCGCCAACGCCTCACCACACTCGGCCAGGGCCTCCGCGAACACCCCACCCGCATCCAGCAACTCCACCGCCATACCCACCCACTGCGACCCCTGACCGGGGAAGACGAACACCGCCTGACGACGTCCGGTCCGCTCCCCCACCACCACCTGGGAAGCGCCCGCGGTCTCCCCCGCGGCAACGGCTTGCAGGCCCGACAGCAGCTCCGCACGGTCCGAACCGATCACCACCGCCCGGTGCTCCAGCGCCGCCCGCGAGACCACCAGCGAACGCGCCACCTCCGCCACACCCGCATCGGGCGACTGGGTCACGAACGCCGCCAGCCGGTCGGCCTGTGCCCGCAGCGCCTCCGCGCCACGGCCCGACACCACCCACGGCACCACCCCACCCGGCGCCTGCCGGACCTCCGTCACCGCGTCGTCGGGGGCGGCATCGGCGGTGGTCCGCTCGGCCGGGGCCTGTTCGAGGATCACATGGGCGTTGGTGCCGCTGACCCCGAAGGAGGAGACCGCGGCGCGGCGCGGCCGGCCGGTCTCCGGCCACGGCCGCTCCTCGGTCAGCAGCTCCACCGCGCCCGCCGACCAGTTGACGTGGGAGGTCGGCCGGTCGACGTGGAGGGTGCGCGGCAGGGTGCCGTGCCGCATCGCCATCACCATCTTGATCACACCGCCGACGCCGGCGGCGGCCTGGGTGTGCCCGATGTTGGACTTCAGGGAGCCCAGCCAGAGCGGACGGTCGGCGGGCCGGCCCTGGCCGTAGGTGGCCAGCAGCGCCTGCGCCTCGATCGGGTCACCCAGTTTCGTCCCCGTCCCGTGCGCCTCCACCGCGTCCACCAGGTCCGCGGAGAGGCCGGCGTCGGCCAGAGCCTGACGGATGACGCGTTGCTGGGAGGGGCCGTTGGGGGCGGACAGGCCGCTGCTGGCGCCGTCCTGGTTCACCGCGGAACCGCGCAGCACGGCCAGCACCGGGTGGCCGTTGCGGAGGGCGTCGGAGAGCCGCTCGACCAGGAGCATGCCGACGCCCTCGCCCCAGCCGGTGCCGTCCGCGGCCTCGGCGAACGCCTTGACCCGGCCGTCCCGGGCCAGTCCGTTCTGCCGGCTGAACTCGATGAAGCTGCCGGGGGTGGCCATCACGGTGACGCCGCCGGCCAGGGCCATCCGGCAGTCGCCGCGACGCAGCGCCTGGGCGGCCAGGTGGAGCGTGACCAGGGAGGAGGAGCAGGCCGTGTCGAGGGTGACGGCGGGCCCCTCCAGGCCGAGCACGTAGGCGATGCGGCCGGAGGCGACGCTGGCGGAGCTGCCGCTGCCGACGAATCCCTCGACGGCCTCGGGCACCGAGGTCAGCCGGGACGCGTAGTCGTGGTACATGAGACCGGCGTAGACGCCGATCCGCTCGCCGCGCACCCGCCCGGGGTCGATCCCGGCGCGTTCGAACGCCTCCCAGGAGGTCTCCAGCAGCAGCCGCTGCTGCGGGTCCATGGCGAGCGCCTCGCGCGGGCTGATGTCGAACAGGGTGGGGTCGAAGGCGTCCGCGTCGGCGAGGAAGCCGCCTTCCCAGACGTAGGAGGTGCGCGGGCGGCGGCCCTCGGGGTCGTAGCACTCCTCGGCCCGCCAGCCCCGGTGGGCGGGGGGTTCGCCGATCGCCTCCCGGCCGGCGGCGACCAGGTCCCACAGTCCTTCGGGGGAGCTGATGCCGCCGGGGAAGCGGCAGCTCATCCCGATGATGGCGATGGGTTCCCGGGCGGCGTCCTCCAGTTCGCGCACCCGGCGGCGGGTCTCGCCGAGTTCGGCCGCCGCCCACCGGAGGTTCTCGCGAAGCTTGTCTTCGTTCGCCACTGTCAGCAGCTCCTAACGGCCGTGCGGGTCGGACGGGGCGGGCGGGGCGGGCGGGGTGTCGCCGCCTCCGGCGCGCAGGTCTTCGAGCAGGTCGAACAACTCGTCGTCGGTGGCCGAGGCGAGGTCGGCGCGTCCGGCGGGGGCGTCCGGGGAGCCGGTCCCCGGGCCGAGGGTGGCGCGGGCCTCGCCGCCCCAGCGGGTGAGGAGGTCCGCCAGGCGCAGGGCGATGGTGCTCCGCGCCTCCTCGTCGGCGGCGAACGGGGTCAGGAAGGTCTCCAGCCGGTCCAGTTCCTCCAGCGCGGGGCCCAGCCGCACGGTGTCGTCCACGGCGTACTGCTCGCACAGGTGATCGGCGAGGGCGAGCGCGGTGGGGTGGTCGAAGATGAGGGTGGCGGCCAGCTCCAGGCCGGTGATCTCCTGGAGCCGGTCGCGCAGTTCCAGGTCGGCGAGCGAGTCGAACCCCAGGTCGAGGAAGCCCTTCTCGGGGTCGATGCGGGGCGGCTCGGTCTGGCCGAGCACGGCCGCCCCGTGGGTGCGCACCAGGTCGAGCAGGACGCGCCGGCGCTGTTCGTCGTCCATGGCGGCCAGCCGGTCGCCCAGCCGTGTGGTGCCGCCGGTGGTCCCGGCGCGGTCGGCTCGGGTGGCCGTCCCCGTCCCGGCGGTGTCGGCGGGCCCGGCGGGTCCGGTGCCGGCCAGGTCGCGCAGCAGCGCGGGGGCGCGGTGGCCGGCGGCCGGGCCGCGCAGGGCCGAGGTGTCCAGCCGGAGCGGGACCAGGGCCGGTTCCGCCGTGGTACGGGCGGCGTCGAGCAGGGCCAGGGCGGTCGCGGTGGGCAGCGGCAGTACGCCGCTGCGGGCGAAGCGGGCCAGGTCGGCGTCGTCCAGCGCGCCGGTCAGCGCGCTGCGTTCCTCCCACAGGCCCCAGGCGAGGGAGTGGGCGGGCAGCCCCCGGGCGCGGCGGTGCCGCGCCAGGGCGTCCAGGAAGGCGTTGGCGGCGGCGTAGTTGGCCTGGCCGGGTGAGCCGAGGGTGCCGGCGGCGGAGGAGAAGAGCACGAACGTGGTGACGGCGGGCCGGTCGCGGGTGAGTTCGTGCAGATGCCAGGCGGCGTCGGCCTTGGGGCGCAGCACGGTGTCGATCCGTTCGGGCGTCAGGGCGGGGAGCAGCCCGTCGTCGGCCACCCCCGCGGTGTGCACCACGGTGGTGAGCGGGTGCGCGGCGGGGACCGCGTCCAGCACCGCGGCGAGCGCGGCCCGGTCGGAGATGTCGCAGGCGGTGACGGTGACCCGGGCGCCGAGCGCGGTCAGGTCGGCCACGAGTCCGGCGGCGCCGGGCGCCCGGTCGCCCCGGCGGCTGACCAGCAGCAGGTGCCGGGCGCCGTGTTCGGTGACGAGGTGGCGGGCGACGGCGGCGCCGAGGGTGCCGGTGCCGCCGGTGATCAGAACGGTGCCTTCCGGGTCCGGGGACGGGGCCGGGTCCGGGGTGGTGGTGCGGTCCGGCGCGCCGGGGGCGCCGGCCGTCGCGGCGGCCGGACGGGACTCCAGGGCCGGCCCGGCCGGGGCCGGCTCCAGGCCGGGTACGAGCGCGTCCCCCCGGCGCACGGCGAGCTGCGGCTCGCCCGAGGCCAGCGCGGCGGCCCACCGCGCCCCGGCACCGGAGCCGGCGCCGGGGTCGTGGGGCCGGCCGTCCGCGGCCGCCAGGACCGCCGCCGGTTCGGGGCCGCCGGTCTCCAGGTCGAGCAGGGCGAAGCGGTCGGGGTGTTCGGCCTGGGCGGCCCGGACCAGCCCCCACACGGCGGCGCCGGCCAGGTCCACGGCCTCGTCCCCCTCGGTGGCCACCGCACCGCGGGTGACCACTACCAGCCGGGTGGCGCCGGTGCGCGGGTCCGCCAGCCAGGCCTGCAGCAGCCGCAGTACGGCGGTGGTGGCGGCGCGCACCTCCCCGGGGACGTCACCGGTGGTGGGGGCGGCGCCGGCTCGGTCGGGGCCCGCTGCCCCGTCGACGGCGACCGGACCGGCCAGGGCGAACACCGTGTCCGGGCGGGTGGCGGCGTCGTCGGTGAGGACCGCCGAGAGGGCGGCCTGGGAGTGGGCCTGCGGGTCGCCGGACGGCCCGTCCAGTACGGCGACCCGGCCCGGCCGGGCGCCGGTGTCCGGGGCGGGCCGCCACCGGGTGCGCAGCAGGGTGCCGGAGCGCAGGTCCGCGGGTCCGGTCCGCCGCGGTCCGCCGGCAGCCTGCCGCAGCAGCAGCCGTTCGACGGACGCCACGGGCGCGCCGGCGGCGTCGGCGATCCGTATCGTGACCCCGTCCGGGCCGGCCGGCGTCAGCCGGACGCGGAGGCCGGGGGTGCCGGTGGCGTGCACCGCCACGCCCTGCCAGGAGAACGGCATCCGGGTGTCGTCGGGGCCGCCCGGCGGCGCGGCGCCGAGCGCCTGGACCGCCGCGTCGAGCAGCGCGGGGTGGAGGGAGAACCGGGGGCCGGCCTCCGGCTGTCCCGCCGCCGGGTCGAGCGCGACCTCGGCGAAGACCTCGGTGCCGTGGCGCCAGACCGCGCGCAGGCCGCGGAACGCGGGGCCGTAGCCGAAGCCGCGGGCGTCGGCCCGCCGGTACAGCTCCGCCACCGGGACCGGTTCGGCGTCCTCCGGCGGCCAGTCCATCAGGTCGAAGGCGGCCGGGGCGGCGTCCGCGGCGAGGGTGCCGGTGACGTGCCGGGTCCACGGCGGGGTGCCGTGGCCGGCCGCCGGCCGCGACTCCAGGGTGATCCGGCGGCGTCCGGAGGCGTCCGGGCCGCCGACCGCCAGCCGGACGCGCACGCCGTCGGCGGGGGCGTCCGGGCCGGGGAGGACCAGCGGGGTGTGCAGGGTGAGGTCCTCCAGCAGGCCGCAGCCGGTGCGCGCGCCGGCCCACAGCGCCAGTTCCAGGTACGCGGTGCCGGGCAGCAGGACGCGGCCGGCGACGGTGTGGTCGGCGAGCCAGGGGTGGGTGCGGACCGAGAGCACGCCGGTGCACAGCAGGCCACCGGTGTCCGGGAGTTCCACCAGGGCGCCCAGCAGCGGGTGGCCTGCCGGATCCAGGCCGGCGGCGCCCACCCCGGTGTCGGCGGGCGGGTTGTCGAGCCAGAACCGCTGCCGCTGGAACGGGTAGGTGGGCAGGTCCACCGGGTGGGCGGGGCCGGCCGGGAAGACCGCGGACCAGTCCACCGGGACGCCGTGGACGTGCAGGCGGGCCAGCGCGTCCAGCACCCGGTCGAGCGGGCGGGCGGCGGCCGGGGCCGCGGGGGTGCCGGCCGGGTCCGCCGCGGGGGTGTCCCCCGGCACGGTCCCGGCGGCGGGCACGGCGAGCACCTCCCGGTCGGGGTGGGCCGCCACGGCGCGGTGGACGCCGTCCGCCACGGGGGCGGCGGCGATCTCGACGTACACCCGGTGGCCGCGCTCCGCCAGGACGGCGACGGTCCGGTCCAGGCGCCCGGCGGGCCGGTCCTCGCACCAGTGGGCGGGGTCCGGCCCGGTGGCGTCCACCGGGCCGTCCTCGGTGGTGGAGTAGCAGGGCAGTTCGGGGGTGCGCGGGGTGACCTGCCGGGTTCCGCCGGAGGTGAGCAGCGCGGCGGCGTCGGCCGGGGACAGCGCGCCGGCCGCGCAGAGCGCGGCGAGCTGCCCGCCGCCGTGGCCGACGACCGCGGCGGGCCGCAGCCCGTACCCCTCCCAGAGCGCCACCAGGGAGAGGGCCACCGCCCAGTGGGCGGCGTGGCGGACGTCCGGGTGGTCGGCCGCCGGGGCGCCGGGGGCCGCGCGGATCACGTCGGGCAGGGACCACCCGGCCCCGGCGGCGGTGAGGGCGTCGGCGCACTCGGCCATCCGCCGGGCGAAGACCGGCGCGCTGTCCAGCAGTTCGGCGGCGGCCTCCCGCCAGCCGGTGTCGGGCCCGGGGATCACCAGGGTCACCCGTCCCCGGGGCCGGGCCAGGCCCTGCCGGACGCCGGGGGCGGACCGGCCGGCGGCGAGCGCGGCCAGGCCGGCCAGCAGGGTGTCGCGGTCCTCGCCGAGGACGACGGCCCGGTGCTCGAAGGCGGTGCGGGTCAGCGCGAGGGCGGCGCCCACCTCGGTCGCGGCGGGCCCGGGCCGGTCACCGGTGAGGCGGGCGTGGAGCCGGTCGGCCTGTTCGCGCAGCGCGGCCTCGGTGCGTGCCGACAGCGGCCACGGTACGAGCCCGGGTACGGGCGGGCGGGCGGCGGTGGCGGGCGCTTCAGGGGCGGCGGGGGGTTTCGGCGGGCGGTTCGGCGGGGGCCTCTTCGAGGACCAGGTGGGCGTTGGTGCCGCTGACCCCGAAGGAGGAGACCGCGGCGCGGCGCGGCCGGCCGGTCCGCGGCCACGGCTGTTCCTCGGTCAGCAGCTGAACCGCGCCCGCCGACCAGTCCACCCGGGAGGTGGGCGCGTCGATGTGCAGGGTGCGCGGCAGCAGGCCGTGCCGGATCGCCAGCACCATCTTGATGACGCCGGCGACACCGGCCGCCGCCTGGGCGTGCCCGATGTTGGACTTCACCGAGCCCAGCCGCAGCGGCCGGCCGGCCGGGCGGCCGCGGCCGTAGGTGGCCAGCAGTGCCTGGGCCTCGATGGGGTCGCCGAGGGAGGTTCCGGTGCCGTGCGCCTCCACCGCGTCCACGTCCGCCGGGGTGAGTCCGGCGTCGTCCAGGGCCCGGCGGATGACGCGGGCCTGCGCGGGGCCGCTGGGGGCGGTCAGGCCGCTGCTGGCCCCGTCCTGGTTGACGGCGCTGCCCCGGATCACCGCGAGCACCCGGTGGCCGTTGCGGCGCGCGTCCGACAGCCGCTCCAGCAGCAGCATGCCCGCGCCCTCGCCGAGCGCGGTGCCGTCGGCCTGTTCTGCGAAGGCCATGCAGCGGGCGCGGCCGGACAGTCCGCGCTGCCGGCTGAACTCCACCAGGGCCAGCGGGGACGCCATCACCGTGACGCCGCCGGCCAGCGCCAGCGAGCACTCGTCCTGGCGCAGTGAGCGGCACGCCAGGTGGAGGGCGACCAGGGAGGAGGAGCAGGCGGTGTCGATGGTGACCGCGGGCCCCTCCAGGCCCAGGGCGTAGGCGACCCGGCCGGAGGCGACGCTGCCGGTGCTGCCGTTGCCCAGGTAGCCCTCCAGGTCGTGCGGGGCTTGGCGCAGCCGGGCGGCGTAGTCCTGGCCGATGAGTCCGGCGAAGACGCCGGTACCGCTGCCGCGCAGCGACCCGGGGTCGATGCCGGCGCGTTCGCACGCCTCCCAGGAGGTCTCCAGCAGCAGCCGCTGCTGCGGGTCCATGGCCAGAGCCTCGCGGCTGCCGATGCCGAAGAACTCGGCGTCGAACAGGTCCGCGTCGTGCAGGAAGCCGCCCTCCCGCACGGTGACGTGGCCGGGCCGGGCCGGGTCGGGGTCGTAGAGGTCCTCGTCCCAGCCGCGGTTGGCGGGGAACGGGGAGATGGCGTCCGTGCCGTCCGCCAGCAGCCGCCACAGGTCCTCGGGGGAGCGGACGTCGCCGGGGTAGCGGCACGCCATGCCGACGATGGCGATCGGCTCGCGCGCCCGGTCCTCGGTCTCCTTCAGCCGCTGGCGGGTGCGGCGCAGGTCCACCGTGAGGCGCTTGAGGGTGTCGAGAACCTTCTGGTCACTGGTCATTGTCAGTTGTGCCCTTCCGCACGACGCAAGTCCGGTCCCGACGGGTTCAGGAGTTCAGGAGTTCCGTAGTTCCTCATCGACGATGGCGAGCATCTCGTCCAGCGTCGCGGCTTCCACCTCGTCGGCGCCGCCGGCGCCGGCCGCCTCGCCGGTGTCCGCGGCCCGTTGCGGGCCGCCCGGGCCGGGCGCCGCGCCCAGGTCGGTGAGGAGGGTGTGCAGGCGGGCGGCGAGCTGTTCGCGGCGCGGGTCGTCGGCGGCGATGGCCCGCACCTCCGCCTCCAGGGCCTCGAAGCCGGCCGGCATCACCTGGTCGTCCGGGGCCGCCGGGCCGGCCGGTGCCGCCGCGTGGTCCCGGTCGCCGCCGCCCAGCAGTTCGGTGCGGAGCAGGTCGGCGAGGGCGGCCGGGGTGGGGTGGTCGAAGACGAGGGTGGCGGGCAGCCGCAGGCCGGTGGCGGTCGCGAGCCGGTTGCGCAGTTCCACGGCGCGCAGCGAGTCGAAGCCGGACTCCAGGAAGCCCCGGCCCAGATCGACCGCGTCGGGCGAGGCGTACCCGAGGACGGCGGCGATGTGGTCGCGGATCAGGTCCGCCAGCGCGTGCTCCCGCTCCGCCCTGGGCAGGGCGGCCAGCCGGTCGCGCAGGTCGCCGGGGGCGGCCTGCGGTGCGGCGGCGGTCCGGGCGGCGCGCCGGGGTGCGGCGTCGGTCGCGAGCCCGCGCAGCAGCGGGGAGCGCGTCCCGTCGTCGGGACCGGTGAGGTCGAGCCGGACCGGCAGCACCAGCGGACGGTCCTGGGCCAGGGCCGCGTCGAACAGGTCGAGGGCTTCGGCCGCGGACATCGGCAGCACCCCGGAGCGGCGCATCCGCAGCCGGTCCGCCTCGTCCAGGCCGCCGGTCATCCCGCTCGCGTCGGCCCACAGGCCCCAGGCCAGGGAGGTTGCGGGCAGTCCCTGGGACCGGCGGTGGTGGGCCAGGGCGTCCAGGTAGCCGTTGGCCGCCGCGTAGTTGGCCTGGCCGGCGTTGCCGAGGATGCCGCCCGCCGCAGAGAACAGGACGAACAGCCGCGGGCCGGCGTCCCGGGTCAGCTCGTGGAGGTTCCGGGCCGCGTCCACCTTGGGGCGCAGCACCGCGCGTATCCGGTCCGGGGTGAGCGAGGTGAGCACGCCGTCGTCCAGCACCCCGGCGGCGTGCACCACGCCGGTGAGCGGGCGGTCGGCGGGGATGGCGGCGAGCACCGCGGCGAGGGCGTCCCGGTCGGCCGCGTCACAGGCGGCCACCGTGGTACGGGCGCCCAGCGCGTCGAGTTCGGCGACCAGCTCCGCCGCCCCCGCGGCGTCCGGACCGCGGCGGCTGAGCAGCAGCAGGTCCCGTACGCCGTGCCGGGTGACCAGGTGCCGGGCCACCAGGGCGCCGAGGGTGCCGGTGCCGCCGGTGACCAGGACGGTGCCGGGTCCCGCCGGCAGCGCCGGTGCGTCCCCGGGGGCGCCGGGGGACCGGGCCAGCCGCGGGGCGAGCGGGCGTCCGGCGCGGATCGCGGTCTGCGGTTCCGCGGCGGCCACCGCGGCGGGCAGCGCCCGGGCGGAGGCGTCGTCGGCGTCCAGGTCGAGCAGCAGGAACCGGCCGGGGTGTTCGGCCTGGGCGGAGCGCACCGCGCCCCAGACCGCCGCGCCCGCCAGGTCGGTCACCGGGTCGGTGTCCGTGGCGGTGACGGCGCCGCGGGTGACCCACACCAGCCGCGCGGACTCCCAGCGCGGGTCGGCGAGCCAGGACCGGAGCAGCGACACCGCGGCCGTCACCGACCGGTGGACGTCCTCGGCGGTGTCCGCCGCTCCGGGCGGCGGGGCCCAGGGCAGCAGGACGTGGCCGGGGGCCGGCGTCTCGCCGCGGTCGATCGCCCCGGCGAGGGCGTCGAGGCCGGGGAAGGGTGCCGGCGGTTCGCCGGCCGGTGTGCCGTCGAGGGCCGCCCCGAGGCCGAGGCGGTCGTCACCGAGCAGCGCCCAGCCCGCGGCGGCCGGACCGGTGGCGCCCGCGGCGACCGGCGTCCAGTCCAGGTGGAACAGCGCGTCCCGGCGGCCGGCGGCGGCCCGCAGCTGCTCGGGGCGGACCGGTCGGGCCACCAGGGTGCCGACCGCCGCGACCGGTGCCCCGGTGGGGTCGGCGAGCCGCAGCGACCACCCGTCCGGGGTGCGCGCCATCGCGACCCGGACGGCGGTGGCACCGGTGGCGTACAGCTCCACCCCGGTCCAGGAGAAGGGCAGGACGACCTCGGCCATGCCGTCGAGCAGGCAGGAGTGCAGGGCGGCATCGAGCAGCGCGGGGTGGATGCCGAAGCGGTCGGTGTCGGCGTGCCGGTCCTCGGGCAGGCGGATCTCGGCGTACACCTCGTCGCCGCGCCGCCAGGCGGCGTGCAGGCCCTGGAAGGCCGGCCCGTACTCCAGCCCGTCGCCGCGGAGCCGCTCGTAGAGTCCGTCCGGGTCGGCCGGGGTGGCTCCGGCGGGCGGCCAGGTGCCCGCCAGGTCCCACCCCGGTTCGGTGGCGGGGCCGGTGAGCGTGCCGGTGGCGTGGCAGGTCCAGGGGGCCGGCAGGGGGCCGGCGGTGTCCTGGTCGGGCCGGGAGTGGATGGTGACGGTGCGGTGGCCGGACCCGTCGGGGCCGCCCACCCGCACCTGCACCTGCACACCCCCCACCTCGGGAAGCACCAACGGCGCCTGAAGCGTCAGCTCCTCCACCCGGCCACACCCCACCTCACCACCCGCCCGCAACGCCAGCTCCACCAACCCCGTCCCCGGCACCAGCACCGAACCCCACACCGCATGATCGGCCAGCCAACCCTGCGACTCCACCGACAACCGACCCGCCAGCACCACCCCATCCCCCTCCGCCAGCACCACACCCGCACCCACCCACGCATGCCCCGTCACCGACAACCCCACCGACCGCACATCACCCGCACCCACCGACCGCCCCACCCAGAACCGCTCCCGCTGGAAGGCGTACGTCGGCAACTCGGGAAGCCCGTGGCGCGGAACCTCCGGCAGCAGCGCCGTCCAGTCCACATCGACGCCCCGGGCGTAGGCCTGCGCGAGGGAGATGAGCATCCGCCGCGGACCGCCCTCCCCACGGCGCAGCGACCCCACCACGACGACGCCGGTGGCGCCCGCGTCCTCGGCGGTCTCCTCGACGGCGACGGTGAGCACCTGGTGCGGGGTGCACTCGATGAACGCGTCATGGGCCTCGGTGAGCAGCGCCCGGACGACCGGTTCGAAGCGGACCGGCTGCCGCAGGTTGGTGTACCAGTACTCCGCGTCCAGCCGCGTGGTGTCCAGCAGCTCGCCGGTGACCGTGGAGTGGAACGGCACCTGCGCGGCGACCGGACGGATGTCCGCCAGGTCCGCCAGCAGCCGCTCCCGGATCGCTTCCACGTGCGCGGAGTGCGAGGCGTAGTCCACCGGTATGCGCTTGGCCCGTATCCCCCGGGCGACCAGGTCGGCCACGATGCCGTCGACCGCCGCCGCATCCCCGGCCACCACCGTCGAGGACGGGCCGTTCAGTGCGGCCACCGACAACCGGCCCGCCCACGGGCCGGTGGCCGCCAGCCTCTCCACCTGCGCGACGGGCAGCGGTATCGATGCCATGCCGCCGTCGCCGGCGATCTCCAGCAGTGCCTTGGACCGCAGCGCCACCACCCGCGCCGCATCCCGCACCGACAACGCACCCGCCACACACGCCGCCGCGATCTCCCCCTGCGAATGCCCCACCACCGCAGCCGGCTCCACCCCCACCGACCGCCACACCCGCGCCAACGACACCATCACCGCCCACAACACCGGCTGCACCACATCCACCCGCCCCCAACCCCGGAGCGCTCGCCGCACCCCGCAGCACATCCTCCAGGCGCCACTCCACGAACTCCGCCAACGCCTCACCACACTCGGCCAGGGCCTCCGCGAACACCCCACCCGCATCCAGCAACTCCACCGCCATACCCACCCACTGCGACCCCTGACCGGGGAAGACGAACACCGCCTGACGACGTCCGGTCCGCTCCCCCACCACCACCTGGGAAGCGCCCGCGGTCTCCCCCGCGGCAACGGCTTGCAGGCCCGACAGCAGCTCCGCACGGTCCGAACCGATCACCACCGCCCGGTGCTCCAGCGCCGCCCGCGAGACCACCAGCGAACGCGCCACCTCCGCCACACCCGCATCGGGCGACTGGGTCACGAACGCCGCCAGCCGGTCGGCCTGTGCCCGCAGCGCCTCCGCGCCACGGCCCGACACCACCCACGGCACCACCCCACCCGGCGCCTGCCGGACCTCCGTCACCGCGTCGTCGGGGGCGGCATCGGCCGGGGCCTCCTCCAGGATGAGGTGGGCGTTGGTACCGCTGATGCCGAAGGCCGAGACACCAGCCCGGCGCGGCCGGTCACCCGCCGGCCATTCCCGCGCCTCGGTCAGCAGCCGCACCGCGCCGGCCGACCAGTCCACATGGGTGCTCGGCCGGGAGACGTGGAGGGTGCGGGGCAGGGTGCCGTGCCGCAGCGCCAGCACCATCTTGATGACGCCGGCGATGCCGGCGGTCGCCTGGGTGTGGCCGATGTTGGACTTCAGCGAGCCCAGCCACAGCGGACGGTCGTCCGGGCGGTCCCGGCCGTAGGTGGCCAGCAGCGCCTGGGCCTCGATCGGATCGCCCAGCTTCGTCCCCGTCCCGTGCGCCTCCACCACGTCGATGTCCGCGGGGGTGAGCCGGGCGTTGGCGAGCGCGTCGCGGATCACCCGCTGCTGGGAGGGGCCGTTGGGGGCGGTGAGGCCGTTGGAGGCACCGTCCTGGTTGAGCGCCGAGCCCCGGATGACGGCGAGCACCCGGTGGCCGTGGCGCCGGGCGTCGGAGAGCTTCTCCAGCAGGACCACGCCGACACCCTCGGCGAGACCGAACCCGTCGGCGTCGTCGGAGAACGCCTTGCACCGTCCGTCGACGGCGAGGGAGCGCAGCCGGCTGAAGCCGATGAACGCGCCGGGGGTGGGCATCACCACCGCGCCGCCGGCGATGGCGGTGACGCACTCCCCGTTGCGCAGGGCCTGGCACGCCAGGTGGAGCGCGGTGAGGGAGGAGGAGCAGGCGGTGTCCACGGTGATCGCCGGGCCCTCCAGTCCGAGCGCGTACGCGACGCGGCCGGAGATCACGCTGGTGACACTTCCGGTCACCACGTAGTCCTCGATGGCCTCGGGCGCCTCGTGCGCCTCCACCCCGTACCCGTGGGTCATCGCGCCGACGAAGGTGCCGGTACGGCTGCCGCGGAGGCCGGCGGGGTTGATGCCGGCTCGTTCGAACGCCTCCCAGGAGGTCTCCAGCAGCAGCCGCTGCTGGGGGTCCATGGCGATGGCCTCGCGGGGGCTGATGCCGAAGAATTCGGCGTCGAACCGGTCGACGCCGGTGAGGAAGCCGCCCTCGCGGACGTAGCTGCGGCCCTTGCGGCCCGGGTCGGGGTCGAACAGTTCGGCGGTGTTCCAGCCGCGGTCCTCGGGGAACGCGGTGACCGCGTCCCCGCCGTCGGCGAGCAGCCGCCACAGGTCCTCGGGGGTCTCGATGCCGCCGGGGAAGCGGCAGGCCATGCTGACGACGGCGATGGGTTCGTCGTCGGCGGGCGGCCCGGCCGGGGCGGCGGCGGGGGTGGCCACCGCCGCGGTGGATCCGCCGGACAGCCGCAGTTCGCCCAGCAGGTGGTCGACGAGGGCCAGCGGGTTCGGGTGGTCGAAGACCAGGGTGGCGGGGAGCTTCAGTCCGGTGGCGGTGGCGAGCCGGTTGCGCAGCTCGACCGCCGTCATCGACTCGAACCCCAGCTCCTTGAAGGCCCGTTCGTGGCCGATGGTGGCCGCCTGGCGGCCGAGGACGGCCGCCGCGTGGGCGACCACCAGGTCCAGCAGGGCCCGCCGCCGGCCGGCCTCGGGGAGTTCCGCCAGCCGCTGCCGCAGCTCGTTGCCGGCGGGTCCGTCCTCGGCGCCGGTGCGCCGGGGGGCGGCCGCGGCGGGGTCCAGGAAGCGGCGGGCCTCGGGGATGTCGTCGAGGAGCCGGCTGGGGCGCATCGCGGTGAAGAGCGAGACGAAGGGCTCCCAGTCGATGTCGGCCACGGCGACGAAGGTCTCGTCGTGGTCCAGGCTCTGCTGGAGGGCGGCGATCGCCGAGGTGTGCGGCATCAGCGGCAGGCCCTGGCCGCGGACCCGGCGCTGCCGCTCGGCGACGTCGAGTCCGCCCAGCTGCTCCCAGGTCTTCAGGGCGTCCTCCCACACCCCCCAGGCGACGGAGGTCATGGGCAGGCCGCGGGCGCGGCCGTGTTGGGCGAGGGCGTCCAGGCCGGCGTTGGCGGCGGCGTACGCGAGGTGGTCGCCGCTGCCCCACACCCCGGCGATGGAGGAGAACATCACGAAGGCGTCGAGCGCCTCGGGGTCGAGCAGGTCGGCCAGGTGCCGGGCGCCGGAGACCTTGGCGCCCAGGACCGCGGCGAATCCGTCGAGGGAGGTCCCGGCGACCGGTCCGAGTTCGATGTACGCGGCGGTGTGCAGCACCGCGTTCACGGTGTCGCCCGCCGCGGTGAGGCCGCCGAGCAGGGCGGCGACGGCGTCGCGGTCGGAGATGTCGCAGGCGGCGAGGGTGACCCGGGCGCCCGCCGCGGTGAGCTCGGCCTCCAGCTCCGCCGCACCCGGTGCGTCCGGTCCGGAGCGGCTGACCAGGACCAGGTGTTCGGCGCCGGCGCCGGCCAGCCAGCGGGCGATCCGGGGCCCCAGGCTTCCGGTGGCACCGGTGACCAGGACGGTGCCCCGCGGGCGCCAGTTCCGCACCGGCCGGGTGCCGGCGAGGGGCGCGGCGACCATGCGCCGGGCGTAGAGCCCGGCCGGGCGGATGGCCATCTGGTCCTCGCCGTCGAGGCCGGCCAGTACCCGGCACAGCCGTGCCGCGGCGGTCCCGTCGGCGTGTTCGGGCAGGTCGACGAGGCCGCCCCAGTGGTGCGGGTGCTCCAGGGCGATGACCCGGCCCATGCCCCAGATCTGCGCCTGGACGGCGCCGGCGAGGTGTTCGGACGGTCCGGTGGCGACCGCGCCGCGGGTGGCGCACCACAGCGGGGTCCGCAGGTCGGTGTCGGCCAGTGCCTGGGCGAGGGTGAGGTTGAGGGCGACGCCGGTGGCCAGTGCGGGGTGCCCGGGGTGGGGTTCCTCGTCCAGGCCGAGGAGCGAGAGCACACCGGAGGGGGTGGCCGGCGGGGCGTCGGGCGACTCGCCGAGCAAGTCGTGCAGGCGGGCGGCGATCACGGTCCGGTCGGCGTCCGCCGCGGCGAGTTCCAGGGTGACGGTGTGCGCGCCGCGGTCGGTGAGCGCCTGCCGGGCGGTGGTGACCCACGGGGTGTCGGTGTGGCCGTGCGGTACGGCGATCACCCAGGTGCCGGAGAGGCCGGGCCCCGGGGTCTCGGTCACCGGCTTCCAGGCGATGCGGTAGCGCCAGCCGTCGATGACCGACTCCTCGCGGCTCTGCTTGCGCCACGACGACAGCAAGGGCAGCAGGGAGTCGAGGGACGCCCGCCGGTCGTCGTCCTCGATGCGGAGGGTCCGGGCCAGGGCGGTGCCGTCGGCGTTCTCCACCGCGACCCAGAACCCGGTCTCCCGGGGGTCGGCCGTGGTCGCCGCGGTACCGGCGGGGTCGGAGGCGGCCTCCTCGATCCAGTACCGCTGGTGCTGGAAGGCGTAGGTGGGCAGGTCCGGCAGGTCCCGCCGCGGGATCTGCGGGAGCAGCGCCGTCCAGTCCACGTCGACGCCGCGGGCGTAGGCCTGGGCCAGGGAGGTGAGCATCCGTCGCGGGCCGCCCTCGTCCCGGCGCAGCGAGCCGACCACGACGGCGGTGGCTCCGGTGTCCTCGGCGGTCTCCTCGACGGCCACGGTCAGCACCGGGTGCGGGGTGCACTCGATGAACCCGCCCAGCCCGTCGGCGAGCAGACCACGCACCACCGGCTCGAAGCGCACCGGCTGCCGCAGGTTGGTGTACCAGTACTCCGCGTCCAGCCCGGTCGTGTCCAGCAGTTCACCGGTGACGGTGGAGTGGAACGGCACCTGCGCGGCGACCGGGCGGATGTCCGCCAGGTCCGTCAGCAGCCGCTCCCGGATCGCTTCCACATGGGACGAATGGGAGGCGTAGTCCACCGGGATCTTCTTCGCCCGCACCTCCCGGGCCACCAGGTCGGCCACGATGCCCTCGATCGCCTCGGCATCCCCGGCCACCACCGTCGAGGACGGGCCGTTCAGCGCGGCCACCGACAGCCGGCCCGCCCACGCACCGGTACCCAGCAGCTTCTCCACCTCGACCACGGGCAGCGGGATCGACGCCATGCCGCCGTCGCCGGCGATCTCCAGCAGTGCCTTGGACCGCAGCGCCACCACCCGCGCCGCATCCCGCACCGACAACGCACCCGCCACACACGCCGCCGCGATCTCCCCCTGCGAATGCCCCACCACCGCAGCCGGCTCCACCCCCACCGACCGCCACACCCCGCGCCAACGACACCATCACCGCCCACAACACCGGCTGCACCACATCCACCCGCCCCAACCCGGCGCACCCACCACACCCCGCAACACATCCTCCAGACGCCACTCCACGAACTCCGACAACGCCTCACCACACTCCGCCAACGCCTCCGCGAACACCCCACCGGCATCCAGCAACTCCACCGCCATACCCACCCACTGCGACCCCTGACCGGGGAAGACGAACACCGCCTGACGACGGCCGGTCCGCTCCCCCACCACCACCTGGGAAGCGCCCGCGGTCTCCCCCGCGGCAACGGCTTGCAGGCCCGACAGCAGCTCCGCACGGTCCGAACCGATCACCACCGCCCGGTGCTCCAGCGCCGCCCGCGAAACCACCAGCGACCGCGCCACCTCCGCCACGCCCCACCGCTCGGAGCCGGCCACCGCCTCCGCCAGCCGGCCGGCCTGCGCCCGCAACGCCTCCGCACCACGGCCCGACACCACCCACGGCACCACACCACCGGGAGCTTCGGCCGGGACCGTGCCGGACGTGGTCTCCTCGGCCGGGGCCTGTTCGAGGATCACATGGGCGTTGGTGCCGCTGACCCCGAAGGAGGAGACCGCGGCGCGGCGCGGCCGGCCGGTCTCCGGCCACGGCCGCTCCTCGGTCAGCAGCTGAACCGCGCCCGCCGACCAGTCCACGTGCGGGCTCGGCTCGTCCACGTGCAACGTCCGGGGCAGCACACCGTGGCGCAGCGCCATCACCATCTTGATCACACCGCCGACGCCGGCGGCGGCCTGGGCGTGGCCGATGTTGGACTTCAGCGAGCCCAGCCAGAGCGGACGGCCGTCCGGGCGGTCCTGGCCGTAGGTGGCCAGCAGTGCCTGCGCCTCGATCGGGTCGCCCAGCTTCGTCCCCGTCCCGTGCGCCTCCACCGCGTCCACGTCCCCCGGCGCGAGCCCGGCGCCGGCCAGTGCCTGGCGGATGGCGCGCTGCTGGGCGGGGCCGTTGGGGGCGGAGAATCCGCTGCTGCCGCCGTCCTGGTTCACCGCGGAGCCGCGCACCACGGCCAGGACGCGGTGGCCGTTGCGCCGGGCGTCGCTCAGCTTCTCGACGAGGAGGACGCCGGCGCCCTCGGCCCAGCCGGTGCCGTCGGCCCGGGCGGCGAAGGACTTGCAGCGGCCGTCGCGGGAGAGCCCGCCCTGCCGGGAGAACTCCACGAAGCCGATGGGGCCGGTCATGACGGTGACGCCGCCGGCCAGGGCGAGGGTGCACTCGCCCTGGCGCAGTGCCTGGGCGGCGAGGTGGAGGGCGACCAGGGAGGAGGAGCAGGCGGTGTCGATGGTGAGGGCGGGGCCTTCGAGGCCGAGGGCGTAGGCGACGCGGCCGGAGACCACGCTGCCGGAGTCGCCGGTGAGCACATAGCCCTCCAGCTCGTCCGGGACGCGGCGGACGCGGGCGGCGTAGTCCTGGTGCATCACTCCGGCGAAGACGCCGGTCCGGGAGCCGCGGACGGAGGCGGGGTCGATCCCGGCGCGTTCGAAGGCCTCCCAGGAGGTCTCCAGCAGCAGCCGCTGCTGGGGGTGCATGGCCGCGGCCTCGCGCGGGTTGATGCCGAAGAAGTCGGCGTCGAAGAGGGCGGCGTCGTTCAGGAAGCCGCCCTCGCGGACGTAGCTCTTGCCCAGCGCGTCGGGGTCGGGGTCGTAGAGGTTCTCCACGTCCCAGCCGCGGTCGGTGGGGAACGGCGTGATGACGTCGCTCCCGGCGGCGACGAGGCGCCACAGGTCCTCGGGGGAGCCGACGTTCCCGGGGTAGCGGCAGGCCATGCCGATGATGGCGATGGGTTCCGACGCGGCCGCGGCCAGCTTGCGGTTCTGCTGCCGTAGCTGCTCCACCTCCTTGAGGGAGGTCCGCAGCGCCCTGACGACATCTTCACTGCTGGTGGTCATCAACAACTCCGAACCTGAGGTCAAGGGTGAGGGTCAGTTGTCGCCGAGTGCTACGCGGACCAGGTCGGCCAGGTCCATGGAGTCCAGGGACTCGCCGGGTTCGCCGTCCTCGCCGGCCTCCGCGCCGGCCGGTTCCCCGGTGCCGGGTCCGGCCAGCCGCAGCAGCGTTTCGACCAGTCCGGCCTGCTGGAAGCGGGCGAGCGGGATGGTGGCCAGGGCGGCGCGGAACTCCGCCTCGTCGGGTGCCGGTGTGCCCTCGCCGTCCGCCGTCGCGGGCTCTGCCGGGCCGTCGGTGAAGAGCCGGCCGTGCAGGTGGCCGGCGACCGCGGTGGGGGTGGGGTGGTCGAAGATGAGGGTGGGGGACAGCCGCAGGCCGGTGGCGGCGCCGAGCCGGTTGCGGAACTCCAGTGCGGTGAGCGAGTCCAGGCCGAGGTCGAGCAGGCCGCGGTCGGGGACGATCGCCTCGGGCGTGGCGTGGCCGAGCACCGCGGCGAGGTGGCCGCGGGTGAGGTCCAGCAGCACCCGTTCCCGTTCGGCGTCGGGCCGCCCGGCCAGCCGTTCCCGCAGGGCGTCCGCCGGGTCCTCGGCGGTGGCGGGGCGCTGCGGTACCCGGACCAGGCCGCGCAGCAGCGGCGGGACCTCGCCGCGCTGCCGCATGCCGGCGGTGTCGAGCCGGGCGGGCATCAGCACCGGCCGGCCGGTGGCGAGGGCGGCGTCGAGGAGCGCGAGGCCCTGGTCACTCTCCATGGGCAGCAGTCCGGTCCGTCCGAGCCGCCGCACGTCGGCGGTGCCGAGGTGCTGGGTCATGCCGCTGGCCTGCGCCCACAGGCCCCAGGCGAGGGAGGTGGCGGGCAGCCCCGCCGAGCGGCGGAGTTCCGCCAGCGCGTCGAGGAAGGTGTTGGCCGCGGCGTAGCCGGCCTGCCCCGCGTTGCCGAGCACCCCGGCGGCCGAGGAGAACAGCACGAAGGCGGTCAGTCCGGCGTCGCGGGTCAGCCGGTGCAGGTTCCAGGCCGCGTCCACCTTGGGCCGGAACACCCGGGCGAGGCGTTCTGGGGTGAGCGATCCGATCACCCCGTCGTCCAGCACCCCGGCGGCGTGCACCACGCCGGTGAGCGGGTGGTCGGCGGGGATGGCGGCGAGCACCGCGGCGAGGGCGTCGCGGTCCGCGGCGTCGCACGCGGCGACGGTGACGTGGGCGCCCAGCGCGGTGAGTTCGGCGGTCTGCTCGGCGACGCCGTCCGCGGCGGTGCCGCTGCGGCTGAGCAGCAGCAGGTTCCGCACCCCGTGCCGCGCCACCAGGTGGCGGGTGATCAGCCGGCCGAGGACGCCGGTGCCGCCGGTGACCAGGACGGTGCCGTCGCCGCCGAAGGCGGGCGGCTCGGTGGCCGCGGCCCCGCCGGGACCGGCCGTGCCGGGGGCGGCCTCCGCGGTCGCGGACGCCGTCCGGACGAGCCGGGCGGCGCGTACCCGCCCGGCGCGCACGGCCAGCTGGGGCTCGTCGGTGGCGAGCGCCGCGAGCAGGGCCGCCGAGGAGGCGGCGGCGCCGTCGGTGTCCACCAGGACCAGCCGTCCGGGGTGTTCGGTCTGGGCCGAGCGGACCAGGCCCCAGACGGCCGCCTGGGCCGGGTCGGGTGCCGGGTCCCCGGCCTCGGCGGTGACCGCGCCGCCGGTGAGCAGGACCAGGCGGGAGCCCGCGTACCGCTCGTCGGTCAGCCAGGACTGCACCAGCGCCAGGGCGCGCCGCCCGGTGTCGTACACGGCGGGCACGGTGCCGTCGCCGGCCGGCTCCTGGGCGTAAGCCGCGTCCGGTGCCGCCGGGACGGCCATGACCACCACGTCGGGGGCGGCGGTGCCGGCGGCGACCGCCTCGGTCAGCGCCATGAGGTCGGCGTACCGGACCGGCCCGGGGGCGCCGAGGTCGTCGGCGCGGCACAGGTGGTCGGGGCCGGCCAGGGCCGCGGTCGGGGGCGTAGCCGGCCGGTCGCCGGGGGCCGCGGGCGGGTCCACCCACTCCAGGTGGTGCAGGGCGTCGGCGGTCCGGCTGCCGGCCGCCGCCAGCCGGCCGGGGGTGGTCCGGCGCAGGGTGAGCGAGCCGACCGTGAGCACCGGGCGGCCCGTGCCGTCGGTCGCGGTGAGGGAGAGCGTGTCCCCGTCGGCGGTCAGCCGGGCCCGGAGCGCGGTGGTGGTGCCGGGGAGCACGGTGACGTCGCTCCAGGCGAACGGCAGCCGGACCTGGTCCGCCCCGTCGAGCAGCAGGACGGTGTGGAGGGCGGCGTCGAAGAGCGCCGGATGGATGCCGAAGCGGTCGGCGTCGGCGTGCTGCTCCTGCGGCAGGCGGATCTCGGCGTACACCTCGTCGCCGCGCCGCCACATGGCGCGCAATCCCTGGAAGACCGGCCCGTAGGTGAAGCCGACCTCGGCGAGGCGCTCGTAGTGTCCGTCCAGGGCGACGGCCTCGGCGCCCGGCGGGGGCCACGGCGAGGCGGGGACGGCGGACGCCGGCGCCTCCTCGGTGACGGGCGTCAGGACGCCCTCGGCGTGCCGGGTCCACGGCTCGCCCTCGTCCCCCGCCGCACCGGTACGGTCCGGGGCCGGTCCGGCGGGTTCCGGGCGGGAGTGGATGGTGACGGTGCGGTGGCCGGACCCGTCCGGGCCACCCACCCGCACCTGCACCTGCACGCCCCCCACCTCGGGCAGCACCAACGGCGCCTGGAGCGTCAGCTCCTCCACCCGGCCACACCCCACCTCACCACCCGCCCGCAACGCCAGCTCCACCAACCCCGTCCCGGCACCAGCACCGAACCCCCACACCGCGTGATCGGCCAGCCAACCCTGCGACTCCACCGACAACCGACCCGCCAGCACCACCCCCATCCCCTCCGCCAGCACCACACCCGCACCCACCCACGCATGCCCCGTCACCGACAACCCCACCGACCGCACATCACCCGCACCCACCGACCGCCCCACCCAGAACCGCTCCCGCTGGAAGGCGTAGGTGGGCAGGTCCGGCAGGTCCCGCCGCGGGATCTGCGGGAGCAGCGCCGTCCAGTCCACGTCGACGCCGCGGGCATACGCCTGGGCCAGGGAGGTGAGCATCCG
Source organism: Streptomyces pactum (assembly GCF_016031615.1). Taxonomy (GTDB): domain Bacteria; phylum Actinomycetota; class Actinomycetes; order Streptomycetales; family Streptomycetaceae; genus Streptomyces; species Streptomyces pactus. Next base: position 234,481 of record NZ_JACYXC010000002.1, on the reverse strand, counting down.
CCGCGGACCGCCCTCGTCCCGGCGCAGCGAGCCGACCACGACGGCGGTGGCTCCGGCGTCCTCGGCGGTCTCCTCGACGGCCACGGTCAGCACCTGGTGCGGGGTGCACTCGATGAACCCGCCCAGCCCGTCGGCGAGCAGACCACGCACCACCGGCTCGAAACGCACCGGCTGCCGCAGGTTGGTGTACCAGTACTCCGCGTCCAGACCGGTCGTGTCCAGCAGTTCACCGGTGACGGTGGAGTGGAACGGCACCTGCGCGGCGACCGGGCGGATGTCCACCAGATCGGCGAGCAACCGCTCCCGGATCGCTTCCACATGGGACGAATGGGAGGCGTAGTCCACCGGGATCTTCTTCGCCCGCACCTCCCGGGCCACCAGGTCGGCCACGATGCCCTCGATCGCCGCCGCGTCACCGGCCACCACCGTCGAGGACGGGCCGTTGAGGGCGGCCACCGACAGCCGGCCCTCCAGCCCGGCGGCGGTCAGCGCCTTCTCCACCTCGACCACGGGCAGCGGTACCGACGCCATGCCGCCGTCGCCGGCGATCTCCAGCAGCGCCTTGGACCGCAGCGCCACCACCCGCGCCGCATCCCGCACCGACAACGCACCCGCCACACACGCCGCCGCGATCTCCCCCTGCGAATGCCCCACCACCGCAGCCGGCTCCACCCCCACCGACCGCCACACCCGCGCCAACGACACCATCACCGCCCACAACACCGGCTGCACCACATCCACCCGCCCCAACCCCGGAGCGCTCGCCGCACCCCGCAGCACGTCCTCCAGGCGCCACTCCACGAACTCCGCCAACGCCTCGGCGCACTCGGCCAGGGCCTCGGCGAACACCCCACCCGCGTCCAGCAACTCCACCGCCATACCCACCCACTGCGACCCCTGACCGGGGAAGACGAACACCGGGTTGCCGGTGGCCGCGGCCCGGCCGGTCGCGGTTCCCGCCGGGGTCTCGCCCCGCGCCACCGCCCGCAGGCCCGACAGCAGCTCCGCACGGTCGGAGCCGATCACCACCGCGCGGTGCTCCAGTGCCGCACGGGAGACCACCAGCGACCGCGCCACCTCCGCCACACCCGCATCGGGCGACTCCACAACGAACGCCGCCAGCCGCTCCGCCTGCGCCCGCAGCGCCCGCTCGTCCCGGCCCGACACGATCCACGGCACCACGCCGCCCGGTACCTCCCGCTCCCCCTCCGGGTCGTCGCCGGACGCGGGCACCTCGCCGGTGGTCTCCTCGGCGGGCGCCTCCTCCAGGATGAGGTGGGCGTTGGTGCCGCTGATGCCGAAGGCCGAGACACCGGCCCGGCGCGGCCGGTCACCCGCCGGCCATTCCCGCGCCTCGGTCAGCAGCCGCACCGCACCCGCCGACCAGTCCACGTGCGGGGTGGGCTCGTCCACGTGCAGGGTGCGCGGGAGGACGCCGTGGCGCAGCGCCATCACCATCTTGATCACACCGGCGATGCCGGCGGCGGCCTGGGTGTGCCCGATGTTGGACTTCACCGAGCCCAGCCACAGCGGACGGTCGTCCGGCCGCCCCTGGCCGTAGGTGGCCAGCAGCGCCTGCGCCTCGATCGGATCACCCAGCTTCGTCCCCGTCCCGTGCGCCTCCACCACGTCCACGTCGGCCGCGGTGAGGCGTGCGTCGGCGAGCGCCTGGAGGACCAGCCGTTGCTGGGAGGGGCCGTTGGGGGCGCTCAGCCCGTTGGAGGCGCCGTCCTGGTTGAGCGCCGAGCCCCGGATGACGGCGAGCACCCGGTGGCCGTGGCGGCGGGCGTCGGACAGCTTCTCCAGCAGCAGGATGCCGGCGCCCTCGCCCCAGGAGGTGCCGTCCGCCGCCGCCGCGAACGGCTTGCAGCGGCCGTCGGGGGCCAGTCCGCGCTGCCGGGAGAACTCCACGAACATGCCGGGGGTCGCCATCACCGCCACCCCGCCGGCCAGCGCCGTCGAGCACTCGCCGCGGCGCAGTGCCTGGCACGCCAGGTGGAGCGCGGTGAGGGAGGAGGAGCAGGCGGTGTCCACGGTGATCGCCGGGCCCTCCAGTCCGAGGACGTAGGAGAGCCGGCCGGACAGGACGCTGACGGTGGTGCCGGTCAGCAGATGACCGTCGGATCCCGGGGCCGGCCGGTCCATGGGCGAGCCGTAGTCCTGGGCCATGCCGCCGATGAAGACGCCGGTGCGGCTGCCGCGGCGGCCGGTCGGGTCGATGCCCGCCCGTTCGAAGGCCTCCCACGCGGTCTCCAGCAGCAGCCGCTGCTGCGGGTCCATGGCGAGTGCCTCGCGCGGGCTGATGCCGAACAGGGCCGCGTCGAACCGGTCGGCGTCGGGCACGAAGGCGCCGTGGCGGACGTAGGTACGGCCGGGGACGCCCGGTTCGGGGTCGTAGAGGCCGTCGGTGTCCCAGCCGCGGTCCGTGGGGAAGCCGGTGATCGCCTCCCGTTCCTCGGCGACCAGGCGCCACAGGTCCTCGGGGCCGCGGACGTCGCCGGGGAACCGGCAGGCGATCGAGACGACGGCGATCGGTTCGCCGTCCGCCGCGGGGGCCGCCGGGGCGGTGCCGGCCTCGATGTGGCCGGGGCCGGGCAGCCCCAGCAGGGTCCGGCGGAGATGGTCCACGAGCGCGGCCGGGGTGGGGTGGTCGAAGACGAGCGCGGACGGTGCGTCCAGGCCGGTCGCCGCGTTGAGGCGGTTGCGCAGTTCGACCGCGGTGACCGAGTCGAAGCCGAGGTCGCGGAAGGACCGGTGGGCCGCGAAGGCGCCCGTCGCGGCGGGGCCGCGCAGCGCGGTGACCTGGGTGCGCACCAGTTCCGTCAGCAGGCGCCGCTGTTCGGCCTCCGGGACGGCGGCAAGCCGGCGGCCCAGGGGCAGCCGCGGGCCGGCCGTGGCGGCCGGGGCACCGGGTCCGGGTGCGGGGACGTGGAACGGGTAGGTCGGCAGTTCGGCCCGCCGGTCCCCCGGGGCCGGGCAGAGGGCGGTCCAGTCGACCGGCACCCCGCGTACGTGGAGTTCGGCGGTGGCGGTGAGGAAGCGGTCCAGGCCGCCCTGGTCGCGGCGGAGGGAGCCGACGACGACCGTCGTCCGGTCAGCGGCGGCGCGCTCGGCGGTCTCCTGGACGCCCACGGTGAGCAGAGGGTGCGGGCTCATCTCGACGAAGGTGGTGTACCCGTCGGCCAGCAGGGCGCGGACCGCCTCGTCGAAGCGGATCTCGCCCTGGAGGTTGGCGTTCCAGTACCCGGCGTCGAGTCCGGCGGTGTCCAGTCTGCGCCCGGTGACGGTGGAGTGGAACGGAACGTCCGACGGACGGCCGGGGAACGGGGCGGCGGCCTCCAGCAGATCGTCCTCGATCCGCTTGATGAGGCGGGAATGCACCGGCACCCGCACGGCGGTCCGCCGGGCGCGTACGCCTCGGGCCGTGAAGTGGGCGATCAGTTCCTGGACGGCGTCGGCCTCCCCGGAGACGAGGGTGGCCCGGGGGCCGTTGACGCCGGCGACGGCCAGCCGGTCGCCCCAGCGGGCCAGCTCCGTCTCCAGCTCGTCCCGGGGCAGCATGACGGAGGCGAGGTCGCCCTGGGCGAACAACAGCCCCTGGGCGGCGCTCCACCGGATGACCAGGGCGAGGGCGTCCTCCAGGGAGAGGGCGCCGCAGACGTGGGCGGCGGCGATCTCGCCCATGGAGGTGCCGACCACCGCGTCGGGCTCCACGCCGCAGGAGCGCCACAGGGCCGCCAGGGAGGTCATCACCGCCACCAGGGCCGGCTGGACGATCTCGGGGCGTTCCAGCGGGGGCGCGCCGGGCGCGCCGCGCAGCACGTCCAGCAGTGACCAGCCGGTGTGCCGGGCGATGATGTCGGCGCAGGTGTGCAGGTGTTCCCGGAAGACCGTGGCGGAGGCCATCAGGTCCAGGGCCATGCCCTGCCACTCGGAGCCCTGGCCCGGGAAGACGAAGACCACCCGGTGGCCGTCGTGGGCGGTGCCGTGGACGACCTCGGGTCCGGGCTCGCCGGCGGCGAGGGCGCGCAGCCCGGCCATTCGCGTGTCACGGTCCGCGGCCGGCAGCACGGCGCGCCGCTCGAACCGGGTGCGGGTGGTGGCCAGGGCCAGACCGATGTCCTGGGCGGTCAGGTCGGGGCGGGCGGTGAGGTGGCCGAGCAGGCGGTCGGCCTGGGCGGCCAGCGCCTCCTCGGTACGGGCGGTGAGCACCCAGGGCACGGCGGTCCCCGGGGTTTCGGGCCGTCCGGTGCCGGGGACGGGTGCGCCCGGGTCCGGGGCGGAGCCGGGGTAGGGCAGCAGGAGCAGCGGGCCCAGCTGCGTCCGGGACCGGTCGGGTGCCGCCCGCCGCACCGCCTCCGTCCAGGCGGTCACCTCGGTGGCGGGGCCGGCGGGCGCGGTCGCCCCGGGGGTGGTGCCGGGGCCGGCGGGCCGCAGCACGCAGGAGACGCGGTCGCCGTCGCGCACCGCGTCGGCGAGGCGTTTGAGGACCAGCAGCGCGCCGCCGGCGCCGCGGGGGTGGCCGACCGTGCCGTTCTCGCCGGGCGTCGTCGCGGCGGCGGCCGGGAGCGCCCGGCCCGGTGCCGGGGGCGGTCCCGCAGGAGGCGGTGGTGCCGGGGGCGGGGTGGACGGCGCCGGCGAGAGGCCAGGTCGGCGCGGTGGTCCAGCAGGTCCCGGACCGCCCGGGTGACGGCGTCCGTCATGGACGGGCCCGTGATGCCGGCGGGGGCGGGGGTGCCGAGGACGCGGCCGAGGAGGTCAGTGGCGCCGGGTTCCGCCGCGCCGATGTGCAGGACCGTCCGCTCCGGCGTGATCTGCCGGGGTATCAGGCCGGCGTGTTCCAGGGCGGTCCAGCCCAGTTCGGTGGCGAGCCGCGCGCCGGGGGTGGCGGCCGCGGCCTCCGCGTCGCTCAGGCCGAAGAAGGCGGCCTCGAAGCGGTCCTCGGTGTACCGGTCGCCGTCGCCGGGGGTGCGGGGGGCCCGGTCGCCCGGTGTCCGGTGCCCGGTGCCGTCCGCCGCCGGGTCCTCGCCGCCGGCCCGTTGGTCCTCGTCGCCCCGTGGTGTGCCGGGGGCCGGAGACGCGGGGTGCGGTGCGCCGGGAAATCCGCCGGAGCTGCCGATGACCGCGACCAGGTCCGCGGGCCGGCCGTACGCCGTGGCTCGATTTTCCTCGGAATTAGTCATCGACCGTCCCCCGTCACCCGGAAAACACGCGCAGCTGAATTCATCGGTTCATCGCCAATGGAGGGCCATTGGATTTTTCGAGGTACCAGGCGTGCCACTGAGCGGATTCCCCCACCCTTCGGTTACCGGCATGCGGCGAAACAGGCTCCCCGAAGCCTCTTCACCCAGTGGTGTTCCGAGCGGCCGGTGAAAAGTCCTCAAGTCTCCTGTGTGATCTTCTGATGCATGTCGCCTCACCGTAGCGCGGGGTTCTTAAGAGCGTCTTGGAGCGGACTTGGAGACTTGTTGGACGGAGCCGGGGGGATAATGTTTCAACCGGCGGACATAATGCGGACGGGCCGCGGCAATGGCCGCCCGGCGGAAATCGGGGAGGGGGCGGCCGGCCGTCGCGGCCCCGTCCGCCCGGGGCGCCGCCGGGGCCGGGCCGGGCCGGGCGTGACCGCGGGGTGTCCACCACGTGGCCGTCCAGGCAGGTGTTTCCGGCCACACTGCCGGCACCGGCCTGTGACCAGTGTCACTACCGCGCGGTGCGCTCCCGTGTGCCCCGGTGGTACGGAAGTTCGATCACGGCGGTGACGCCCGCCGGTCGGCGTCCGGTCCGGGTTGCCGCACCGGCGCCGAACCGACCGTCAACTTCCGTAATGACTAAAGGAGTTGTCGTCCGGTCACAGAACTTTCACCGCTCCTGGGGGCGGCTGCGGGGCACCGCCGTCCAGCCTCGCACACGGGTTCGCCGGCCTTTGCGGCGGAGCCGTACACCCTACGTGATTGGCGAGGCAAGACGAGGGTCGGCCACCCGGACAAGCGTGAGGAAGATGCTCCTTGGATATGCCCAGCATCGTCCGCTTCGATTGTTCCGGGCAAGTGGACCGGTGCCGGGGTCAAGGGCTCAGCACCGTTGTCAGCAGGTAACGGGAACGGAGTGCCGATGTCATTTGCCGTGAGATTACAGTTCAGTGTTCTCGGTCCGCTGACGGTGTGGCGCGACGGCTGTCCGGTGGATCTCGGGCCGGCCCGTCAGCGTAAGGTACTGGCGGCCCTGCTGCTCTCTCCTGGCCAGACCGTCGAGCCGGACCAGCTGAAGGAAATGGTGTGGCCGCACAATCCCCCGGGGGCGGCCATGGCGAGCCTGCACAGCTATATGTCGAACCTGCGGCGTGCGCTGGAACCGGATCGTCCGCCGCGGAGCCGTAACCGGCTGCTGCGGCGCGAACCGTCGGGTTATCTGCTGGCCGTGGACCCGGAAACCGTGGACGCCCACCGGTTCGAGCGGCTGTTCCGGAACGGCCGGCGATTGCTCCAGCAAGGAGATCATGACCAGGCCGGCCGGGTGTTGCGGGAATGCCTCTCCCTGTGGCGGGGTGTTCCCTATCCGGAAGTGTGCGACGACGCGTTCGGCGCGCAGACCTCGGCGCGGTTGGAGGAGCTGAGGCTGCTCGCCCTGGAAAGCCGCTGGGAGGCCGAGCTGGCGCGGAGTCAGGACACCTCGCTGATAGCGGCCGACCTGACCTCGCTGAGCATGAAGTTCCCGACCCGGGAGCGGCTGCGCTGGTTGCAGATGCAAGCGTTGTACCGGGCCGGCCGCCAGGCCGAGGCGCTGAAGGCGTACCACCAGACGCGGACGCTGCTGGCGGACGAGTACGGCATAGACCCGGGGCCGGACCTCCAGCAGTTGTTCGGCTCGATCCTGCGCGGCGGGACGGGGGTGGTGGTGACCGGCTGACGCGTGGCCCCCGCGGCCGCGGTGCTCCGGTCCCCCGGGCGGACCGCCCGGGGGACCGGACGCGGGCCGGGACACCGCTCACGTCCCGTCCCGCGGGCGGCTCAGCGCGGGGCGGAGGCCAGCGGCGGGGTGGGCCCGCCCGCGGCCTCCCGCAGGCCGTGCAGAAGCTCCTCCAGTGCGTCCCGGGCGGTCCGGCGCGGCTCCCAGCCCAGTTCGCGGGCGGCCCGGCCGGTGTCCATGAGCGGCAGCCGCAGTACGGTCCGCAGCAGCCCCGGGGGGACCGGCACGGCGTGCAGCTGCCACAGGGCACGCAGCGCGGCGGTGGCCGCGGCGGCGGGCAGCCGCACCACCCGGGCGCGCAGCAGTTCGCCCAGCAGCCGCGGGTCGACCACCGGACCGGCGGCGATGTTGAACGCGCCGCGCACCGGCCGGACCACCGCGAGGCGGTAGGCCTCGGCGGCGTCGTCGGCGTGCAGCGCCTGGAAGCGCAGCCCCGGCAGGTCGGGCACCACCGGCACCACGCCGGGGCGGACCAGCCGGCCCGGGACGAGCGGACCGGCGAACAGCCGGCGCTGTTCGGAGGCGGCCGCCCGCTGGAAGATGAAGCCCGGGCGCAGCCGGACCACCCGGATCCCGGGGTGGCGCAGCTCGAACGCGTCCAGCACCCGCTCCACATACGCCTTCTCGCGCGGGTAGGCGGCCTCCGGCCAGCCGTGGGTGGGCCAGCTCTCCGGGACCGCGTGGTCCTGGGGCCCCGGCGAGTAGGCCCCCACCGAGGACGCGTACACCAGGGCGGGCACGCCCGCGGTGGCCACCGCCTCGAACACCCGGATGCTGCCCAGTACGTTGGTGCGCCAGGTGACGGCCGGGTACCGGGCCGGCTGGAACAGCCAGGCCAGGTGGATGACGGCGTCCGCCCCGGCGAAGAGCCCCACCAGGTCGGCGCTGTCGTCGGTGATGTCGGCGGCGGCCCACTCGGCCTTGGGGACCGTCTCCCGCGGGACCCGCCGGGCGATGCCGACGACGGACCCGATCCGCGGGTCCTCGGCGAGCGTCCGGAGCACCGCGGTGCCGACGTTGCCGGTGGCGCCCACGACGGCCACGCGCAGTGTCCCGTCGTCCGCCGGCGGCCTGAGGCTGGTCATGCTCGCGCTCCCTTCCCGTGGTGGTCCGCCGTCCCGCCGGTCACAGCTCGCGCAGCGCCGGGAGGAGCTTCTCCTCGGCCCACTCCAGGAACGGCAGCTGGCTGTCCCCGCCGACCTGGACCAGCGCGATCTCGGTGAATCCCGCCTCCACGTACGGCCGTACCGCGTCCACGAAGGCCGGGACGTCGTCCCCGCAGGGGATGGACGCGGCGACGTCCTCGGGCCGGACGAACTGCGTCGCGTCGGCGAAGGCGCCGGTGCCGGGCAGTTCGGAGTTGACCTTCCAGCCGCCGCCGAACCAGCGGAACTGGTCGTGGGCCCGGTGCACCGCGGCGTCCCGGTCCCGGTCGAAGCAGACCGGCAGCTGGCCGACCCGGGGTTTGCCGGCGCCGCCGTGCCGGTCGAAGGCCTCCAGCAGCTCGGCCCGGGGCTCGACGGCGATCACCAGGTCGGCGAACCGGCCGGCCAGGGCGCAGGACTTCTCCCCGGAGACGGCGATGCCGATGGGCGGGGGCGGGTCGGGCAGGTCCCACAGTTTGGCGGCCTCGACGTCGAAGTGCGCGCCGTGGTAGTCGACGGTGCCGCCGTCGAACAGCGCCCGGATGATCTCCACCGCCTCGGTCAGCTTCTCGTGACGGGTCGCGACGCCCGGCCACCCGCCGCCGACCACGTGCTCGTTGAGGTTCTCCCCCGAGCCCAGGCCGAGCCGGAAGCGCCCCTCGGAGAGCAGCTGCACGGTGGCCGCCTGCTGGGCGACCACGGCGGGGTGGTACCGGGTGGTCGGGCAGGTGACGTACGACATCAGCGGAATCCGCGAGGTGGCCTGCGCGGCGGCGCCCAGCACGCTCCAGGCGTGCGGGGCGTGCCCCTGGGAGGCCAGCCAGGGCGAGTAGTGGTCGGAGGTGACCGAGAAGTCGAAGCCGGCCTGCTCGGCCCGGACGACGTGCGCGACGAGGTCCCGCGGCCCGGCCTGCTCGGTCATCATCGTGTATCCGATGTGCACCATGCTGCGGCGGGTTCCCGGGCGGCGCGCCGGGAAACCTGGCGGCGGAGTACGCCCGCCGGCCGCCGCCCCGGACGCTCCGTCCCGGTGCCCGGCGCCTCCTCCCGGGGAACGGGCCCTCCCCGGGCGGCCGTCCCCGCGGCTCCCTCGGCAGGCGCTCCCTCCGCCGGCGGCTCTCTCCGCGGTTCTTCCGCCGCTCCCGAGGACCTTGCCCGGGCCGCTCTCCCGGGGTGGCTCCCCTGGGTGCCGCGCCGGGGGCTGTTCTCCCCGGGCGGCTCCCCCGGATGCCGTGCCGGGGCGGCTCGTCCGGGGAGCCTCGTCCGGTCCGCACGCCCGGTGGCGGTGCGGTCGTCCGGTGCCCGGTGCCGGCCGGCGGTTCCCGCGCCCGGTGACGGTCCCCGCCGGGCGCTGCCAGGTCGCCGGCAGGCCGCACCAACGCCCGCCCGGCCGGTCACGGTGCCGCGTTACCCGACCCGCGTTCCGGGTAGACGTAACGATATTCGCCCGATATGTCCGCCTGTCGTTCCGCGCCCGCGCATCAGGTACGGGCCGGACGGACGGGCACCGAGAGACGGGAGGTGTCAGACGTGCCGAGGGGTTCGAGTCCCAAGCGTGAGCGCCAGTACGAGCACATCAAGGAAGGCGCGAAGGAGCGCGGCGCGAGTGACAAGCGCGCCAAGGAGATGGCGGCGCGCACCGTCAACAAGGAGCGGGCGCGCTCCGGCGAGTCGCGCACGGCGAGCCGTACCTCCACCCAGGACACGTCGTCCTCCCGGCGGGGCGGGCAGCGCTCGGGGTCGGGGTCGCAGGGCCCCACCCGGGACCAGCTGTACGCGGAGGCGAAGAAGCGCAACATCGAGGGGCGCTCGCAGATGAACAAGGAGCAGCTCAAGGACGCGCTCGGCCGCTGAGCCGGGCGACGGGCCGGCTGCCGGGCCACGTCCCGGCCGACGACACGGCTCCGGCCGGCAACGCCGGTCCCGTCGGGGGGCGCGGGTCCCGTCGGCGATCCGGGCCCTGTCGGGGGCGGTTCGCACCGCCCCGGCCGGGCCGCCGTCGAAGGGCCTCGCCCCTCCCCGTACCACCGCGCCCCGGACACGCGCCCGGAGTGCGCACCGCGAGCCGTACCCGCCCGCCGCCGCGGGCTCCGGCACCCCGCCGGAGCCCGGGCGGCACGACGCCGGGAGCCGCCGGTGGCGGGGCGGCACGACGCCGGGAGCCGCCGGTGGCGGGCCGGGAGCGGCGGGCCGGTGCCGGGCCCGGACGCCGCCGGGTCAGCCCTCGACGCCGGTGGCGGTGTGGGCGGCGCCCACCGGTTTCGACTCCGGTGAGCCGCGCTGCCGCAGGTAGATGGAGAGCACCGCCATGGAGGCGATGGCGAGGAACTCCGACTGCCAGTTCTGCAGCGTACGGCTCCAGAACTCCGCCGAACCCAGATAGTCCGCCCAGCCCACCGGAGCCTGCAGCCGGCGCAGCCGCTCCTCGTTGAAGGCGGCGACCCCGCTGATGGACTGGGCGAGCCAGGACAGCAGGAAGACGGCGCCCATGACCAGCCCGAGGGAGGTCCCGTACAGCGTCTGCCGCACCCCGCCGACGCTCGCCCAGCGCGGCGAGTCGGCGCGCGCGTGACGGCCGATCCGCTGCTCCTCGTGGGATTCGCGGCCCTCCCGGCCCAGTTCCTTGGACTCCGGCGAGCCCCGCTGGACGAGCCAGACCGTGAGGTAGAGGTAGAGGAAGAACTGCAGGTACTCCGACTGCCAGTTCTCCATCACGTCCACGGCGAAGTCGGACGAGGTGACGTAGGCGCCGAAACCGATGGCCGGGAACCCGTCGGTGGCGAGTTCGTTGTTGAACTCCGCGTGCCCGGCGACCGCCTGGCCGGCGAGGGCGGCGAAGAAGGCCGTCCCGAAGGCGAGGCCGAGGCCGTTCTCCCGGACGAAGCGCGGCACCCTCACCGCTGGGTCACCCCCACCACGATGCTGTACGTCAGCCCGAGGACGATGACGAGCAGACAGAGCATGAACATGGTCCGCACCGGCCGTCACCCGCCCTGCACGGCACACTCGTAGGGCCGGCCCGGGCGCGGGGTGCAGCCCGCCGCGACCACCTTCCACCGTGCGGCGATGTGGGACAGGAAGAGGGTGTCACCGGTGAGCACCACCCGGGCCTGCCGGCCGTGCACATCCACCTCGCGGACCCCGCCGGCGCGCGGCAGGTCCTCCTCCAGCACCGCGTCCCGGCAGCGGATCTTCGCCGTCCGCACCACCTCTTCCCGCGTCTGCGGTGCGAGTACGGCACACAGCGCGGCGCCGTTCCGGTCGCGCAGCGCGTGCTGGAAGGCGAGCGCCGCCGCACGGGCCCCGGAGCGGCGTTCGTCCAGGCTCGCGCAGCCGACGCCCAGCAGCAGGACCGCGACACAGGCGAGCCCTGCGGCGGGCCGTACCCGGCCCGGCCGGGGCCGCGGCGTCCGCCGGGCGTACCGGAGCCACCGCGACCGCCCGGCGGGCCCGTGGCGGGCCCCGGTACCGTGCCCGGCCCCGGCGCTGATGGTGTCCGCGCCGCTCACGTCCGCACCGGCCTCCTCTCCCGTCCGCGGCCGGCGGCCCCGGGCCGGAGCCCCGGGGGCACCGGCGGGCCTCGGTCGTTGTCCGAGGGACGCTAGCGGCACGGATGCCGGCCGGGAGTCCACCGCACGCCGCCGGGGCCGCCTTCTCCCCCCAACGGCCGAGCCCGGCGGGGGCCGCGCGCCGCGCCCGCCACGCGCACCGCCCCGGACCGGGGCGGGCAGGGTCCGGGCGGCTGCGGGGCCCCGGCAGGCAGGGTGGGTGCGGGGCCCGGTGGGCCGGGCCGGGCGGGCACGGGGCCGACCGCCCGGCCGGGTCACTCCTCCTCGTCGCGTTCCCCCTCGGCCTGGGAGGGGGTGGTCCGGGGCACGTCCGGGTGCCGCTCGGTGCCGGGCAGCCGGCGCCCGGTCCCCGTCACGTCCTGCTCGTCCTCGTCCCGTTCGCCCTCGGCCTGGGAGGGCGTCTGTTCCCACATGGCCCGCCTCCTTTCCGGACGGCGCCCCGGCACCCGTTGCACCGGGTCACGGTTGGTGCGGGTACCCCGTGGACGCCCCGCGACTCCCCGTCCGGGCCCCGGGCCGTGCGGCACCGGGCGGCGGGGCCCGTGCGGTCCCGGGTGCCGGGCCCGGGGCGGCCGCCTCGGCGGTGGAGCGGTGTGGCCGGGGCGGCGGCGGGGTGCGGCGGTCGCCGCCGGTGCGCTCCCGCCGACCGGAGGAGTACCCCGTCCGTCCGGCGGCCGCACCGCGCCCGGGAGGGGCGACCGACCCGTCCGGCGGTCCCGCGGCGCCTGGGGGGGGAGCGCCCGCGCGTCCGGTGATCCGGCGGTCTTCCGGCACCCCGCCGGCCGCGGCGTCACCAGCAGGCCGCCGACGGGACCACCGGCCGGCGGGCCACCGGAGTGCCGGCATCCGAGCGCCGGGCCGGGGTGCCGGGGCGAGGCCCCGGGAGCCCGGGCGCCGGGCCCCGGGGCGGGAAAGTGCCCCGGGGGCAGGGGCGGGGCCGGTGTCCGGGCCGCCGGGCCGCTGAGGCAAGCTGGGCGGCACCACCCGGCGCCGGACGACGGAAGGAAGCGACGAGATCATGCGTGACATCGTGGCCCGCGGGCCCAGGAGGGCCGCCCGGTGAACGAGGAAGCCCCGGTACTGGTGTGGACCGACGGCCACGCGGGCCGTCTGGTCCTGAACCGCCCGCGCGCCCTGAACGCCCTCACCCACACGATGGTGCGGGACATCGCCACCGCGCTCGACGCCTGGGAAGCCGACGACTCGGTCGCCGCGGTGGTCGTCACCGGCGCCGGCGACCGCGGCCTGTGCGCGGGTGGGGACATCCGCGCCATCCATGACGACGTACGCGCCGGCGGCGGGCGGGCGTCGGCGGACTTCTGGCGGGACGAGTACCGGCTCAACGCCCGGATCGCCCGCTACCCCAAGCCGTACGTCGCCTTCATGGACGGCATCGTGATGGGCGGCGGGGTCGGGGTGTCCGCGCACGGCAGCGTGCGGATCGCCACCGAACGCTCCCGGATCGCCATGCCGGAGACCGGTATCGGGTTCATTCCCGACGTGGGCGGGACGTTCCTGCTCTCCCGGGCCCCCGGCGAGCTGGGCACCCATCTGGCGCTCACCGCGGCCGCGGTCGGCGCGGCGGACGCCGTGCTGTGCGGACTGGCCGACCACTACGTGCCGAGCGCCCGGCTGCCGGAGGCGGTGGCCGCGCTCGCCACCTCCTCCCCCGGGGAGGTGGTCGCCCGGTACGCCGAGGAGCCGCCGCCGGGTGTGCTCGCCGATCAGCGGGAGTGGATCGACCACTGCTACGCCGGCGGTTCGGTCGAGGAGATCGTGGAGCGGCTGCTGGCCACCGGGGAGCCGGCGGCGAAGGAGGCGGCCCAGTCCGTGCTGGCCAAGTCGCCCACCTCGCTGAAGGTCACCCTCGCCGCGCTGCGCCGCGCCCGCGGGCTGGACTCCCTGGAACACGTGCTGGAGCAGGAGTACCGCGTCTCCTGCGCGGGGCTGTCCGCCCCCGATCTGGTGGAGGGCATCCGTGCCCAGGTCGTGGACAAGGACCGCCGGCCCCGCTGGTCGCCGGCCGCCCTCTCCGAGGTCACGCCGGAGGACGTCGCCCGGTTCTTCGCCCCGACCGGGGAACCGGCCCTGTTCGACGCCCGCTGACCGGCCGGCGCCGCACGGCGGAACGTCCGTACCGGGCGCCGGGCCGGTGGCGGTGCCACAGGCCCGCGCCGGACCGGTACCGGAATGTCCGTGCCGTGCGCCGGCCGGCACGGTGTCAGGTCCCGGGCCCCGGGCCGCCGTCCGGCGCCTCGCGGGCGGGCGGACGGTTCAGCGGGCGGCGCGGTAGGCGTCGGTGAGCCGGGCGACGGCGCCGGTCAGGTCGCCGGTGAGCAGCAGATGGTCGGCCTCGGCGAAGGGCCGGGCCACCGCCGGGGTGAGCCGGGTGCCGACCCTGGCCTGCACGACGGCCCGGGCCGCGCCGGCGATCCGGTCGCCCCGCGCGGAGCGGGCCTGTCCGGCGCGCTCGGTCGCGGCCGCGGCGGCGGCCAGGGACCTCAGCCGCGCGGCACCGTCGCCGGCGGGGGCCGGGTGCGGTGTGGTGAGACCCCAGCCGAAGGGGAACTGCGGATCGTAGTCGCGGTCGCCCACGTTGATCGGCAGCTGCGCCGCGGAGCGGGGCCAGCTCACCGGCAGCCGGCCGGTGAACGGCCGCCGGCCGTAGAGGACGTCGGCGACCCCGTCGCCCTCCGTCCCCGGCAGCCAGGAGGCGACCAGGGCGTCGATGGCCCCCAGGCGGTCGCCGATGAGCTGGGGCCGTCCGGAGACCACCAGCACGGCGCAGCGCAGCGCGGCGCAGACCCGGTCCACGGCGGCCCGGTCGGCGGCGGACAGCGCCAGGTCGTGGCCGTTGCCCACGTCGCCGACGCCCTCCGCGTACGGGGCCTCGCCGACCACGACCACCCCCACGTCGTGGCCGCGGACGGGCCGGGAGGCGTCCTCGGAGTAGGTGATGGCCGCGCCCGGGGCGGCCCGCCGCATGGCGTCCAGGACGGTGGTGCCGCGGGTGATGTCGCCGGAGGAGCCCTGCCAGCTGATGGTCCAGCCGCCGGCCTGGTGCCCCAGGTCGTCGGCGTTGGACCCGGCCACGTACACCTTCTGGGTGGGTTTCAGGGGCAGCAGCCCGCCCGCGTTCTTCAGCAGGACCTGGGAGGCGGCGGCGGCCTCCCGGGCCACCGCCCGGTGCCCGGCCGAACCGACGTCCGGCAGCCGTGAGGTGTCCGCGTAGGGCCGTTCGAAGAGGCCGAGCCGGAACTTCTGGGTGAGGATGCGGGAGACCGCGTCGTCGATCCGCGCGGTGCTCACCCGGGCCGCCGCCACCTCGGCCCGCAGCGTCCGCTGGAAGGTCCGGTAGGCGTTCGGCACCATGATCATGTCGAGGCCGGCGTTGACCGAGGTGCGCACGTCGTCGGCGTAGTCGCCGGGGAGCTGGTCGATGGCCTGCCAGTCGCTGACGGTGAAGCCGCGAAAGCCCATCCGCCCCTTGAGCACCCGGCTGATCAGCTCGGCGTGGGCGTGCATCTTCACCGGTCCGGCGCGGTCGCCGAGGAGGTCCACCGAGGAGTAGGACGGCATGACCGAGCCGACACCGCGGCGCACCGCCCGGCGGTACGGGGCGAGGTGGACCGCTTCCAGTTCCGCCCGGCGGACCCGGGTGACGCCCTGGTCGATGGTGTAGCCGTCGGTGGAGGAGGACCCGTAGGCGGTGCCGCCGTCGCCCACGTAGTGCTTGGCGGTGGCCAGCACCTTGTCCGGGCGGTCCAGGTCCCGGCCGTCCGGTGCGCCCTGGAGGCCGCGGACGACCGAGGTCAGCGCGGTGACCAGCGCCGGGTCCTCGCCGAAGGACTCGTACGAGCGGCCCCAGCGTTCGTCGCGGGTGACGCACAGGCAGGGGGCGAAGGTCCAGGGCACGCCGGTGGCCCGCGTCTCGGTGGCGGTGACCGCCGCGGTGCGCTCGGCGAGGCGCGGGTCACGGGCGGCGCCCAATCCGATGTTGTGCGGCATGATCACGGTGCCGGTGACGTTGTTGTGGCCGTGCACCGCGTCCACGCCGTAGAGCAGCGGGATCTGCAGCCGGGTGGCGCGGGTGCGCAGCTGGAAGCCGTCCACCATCCGGGCCCACGCCCGTGGCGTGTTGGGGCTGGGGGCCGAACCCCCACCGGAGAGCAGGGAGCCGAGGTGGTGGGTGGCGATGTCGCCCGGTGTCCGCAGCGCCCGGCGTTCCGCCTGGGTCATCTGGCCGATCTTCTCGGCGAGGGTCATCCGGCCCAGCAGGTCCCGCACCCTGCGGTGCACCGGGAGCCGGGTGTCGAGGTAGGGCAGGCCGTGCGCGTCGATGACCACCAGCGGGCCGGTCGCGGGCACGGCGGCGCCGGTGGCCCGCAGCCGCAACCGGACGGTCTCGGCCACCTCGGGCCTCGGGTCCCGCACCGTGCGGAGCCGGACGGCGCGCCGGGCGCCGGAGGGCGTGCCCGCCGGGAAGGTGACGGTGCCGGTGGCCGGGGCGTAGTCGGCGCCCGCAGTGGCGGTGCCGCCGGCGGCGGTGTGGCCGACGGTGACCGGGCGGTCCAGCGGTGTCCCGTCCGCGGTGGTCACGGTGAGCGTCACGGTGGCGGTCCGGCCCTCCCGCACCGGGTGCACGGCGGCGCCGGCGGTGATCCAGGGCACCGGTCCGTCCGTCGCGGCCGAGGGCCCGGCCGAGGCGTGCGGGAGGGCCGTGACGAGCAGGCCGGCGGTGACGAGCAGCGCGGTACGTCCCGGGCGGGGCCTCATCCGGCGCACGGGCTCTCCCTTCGGCATGCGGCGGGACACGGCGGACGTGCCCGCGCCGCGCGGACGTGCTCCCCCCGCGTGAGTGAATCGGCGTCCTGACACCCCGTCAACGAACGAAACGGGTACGGGCGCCGGGGTGACTCCTTCGGCCCAACCCGGGACGGGCGGCCGGCGGCGCGGTGCCCGCCGCCCGCCTTGGTTACGGGAGCCCGCTGGACAGCGGGGTGGTCCGCCGGGGCGGGGGGAGACCGCGCCCCGGCGGGCCGCGCCCGACGGCCCGCCGGGGGAGGACAGCGCTCGCCGGTTCAGTGGCGAGCCGGAGCGCAGCTGCCGGTCCCGCCGGGGAGGTCGGTGCCGAATCGCGCGATGACCGCGTCCAGGTCGAGCGGTGCGAAGGCCTCGCGGGTCACCTCGTTGATCCTGTCGGCGGGCACCAGCCAGCACACCTCGAACTTCAGGCCGTCCGGGTCGTCGGCGTACAGCGACGCGGTGGTGCCGTGGTCGATCTCATGGGTCAGCAGACCTGCCCGCAGCAGCTTGCCGCGGATCTGCCGGAGTTCGGCCAGGGTGTCCACCTCCCACGCCAGGTGCGCGAGCCCGGGACGTCGGCCCGGGCTCTGCGGGGAAGCCGGGCCCTCGATCTGCATGAGGGCCAGGTCGTGGTCGTTGCTCGACCCCTCGGCCTGCAGGAACGCGGCCTCGGGCACCTGGTCGCCGTCGGCGTGGAGGCGGTGGTTGACGCGGAAGTTCAGCACGTCGGTGTAGAAGGAGATGCTGCGCTCGACGTCGCGGACGTGGAGCACGGCGTGGTTGAGACGCTGGACCGGCATGTCACTCCTCGCTTGGTTACGATTAGTGCGTAGCCCCACCATAGGGATGCAGTGACAACCTCACAAAAGGCACATTGATGTACGCAGAGCACACCGGTGATCCTGACCGTGCCGCCGCCCCGCACCAGGACGACGCCTGGCCCGCCGATGCCCCCCACCCGTGCGAGAGCTGGCCGGACAACGGCCGGACGGTCCGGGAGACCCTCGACCGGATCGGCGACAAGTGGTCCGTCCTGGTCATCGGCATCCTCAGCCGCGGTCCCCTGCGGTTCAGCGCCCTGCAGCAGCGGGTTCCGGGCATCTCCCAGCGCATGCTCACCCTCACCCTGCGCCACCTGGAACGCGACGGAGTCGTCTCCCGCACCGTCTACGCCGAGGTGCCCCCGCGCGTCGAGTACCAACTGACGCCACTGGGCGAGAGCCTGCGCACCATCGTCCACGCGCTCGCCCAGTGGGTCACGGACCACCATGAAGAGATCGAGAGCGCGCGCCGTCGCTACGACGCCGGATGACACCCGTGCCCCGGCCGGCTTTCACCGGCGGGGCACACATCCGCCCCGGCCCTGGACCCGCCAGCCCTCCGGCACGGCCGGCAGCGTCCCCGGTGCCGGCGCAAGCCCGCGGATCCACGCGGTGCGCGGCCGCGCCACCGGCCGGTACAGGCGCCGCTCGGCCGCCGTACCGGCCTTCGCGACCTGCCGGACCGGCACGAGGCACCCCCGGCGGCAGCACCCGGAGCCGGCGCGGCCACGTCACCGCATGGCCGAACAGCGCCGAGCGCGCCGCCACCACGGGGGAGCAGGACGCACCCGGGAGCGGGCCGCCTCGCGGGACGCGGGCCGCCGGAAGCCCGAGGGCCGGAGTCCCGGGCGTCGGGGGCCGGGCACACGCAGCACAGGATCGGCGTCGCCGAGGCGGGGGCCGGCGCGGAAGCCGTACGGGCCGGACCCGGCACGGAAACCGTACGCGGAGCCGTACGCACACCGGACGGGCACGGAAACCGTACGCACCGGGCCCGGCACGGAAGCCCGACACACCGGGCCCGGCACGGAAGCCGGACCCGCCGAAGGCGGGGGGCGTGTACGAGGGCGCGGGCCGGCCGCCGGGCGTCCTAGCCTGGAGGAGTGAGCGGCGACCTGGTCACGTTGTCGCTGTGCGGCGACGTGATGCTCGGCCGCGGGGTCGACCAGATCCTTCCGCATCCGGGTGACCCGCAGCTGCGGGAGTCGTACATCCGGGACGCGCGCGGCTATGTGGAGCTGGCGGAGGCGGCGAACGGGCCGATCCCCCGCCCGGTGGACTTCGGCTGGCCGTGGGGGGACGCCGCGGCGGTGCTCGACACGGCCGCCCCCGACGTCCGCGTGATCAATCTGGAGACCGGTGTCACCCAAGCGGACAGCTACGCCCCGGACAAGGGCATCCACTACCGGATGGCGCCGGCGAACCTGCCCTGCCTGGCCTCGGTCCGCCCGGACGTCTGTGTCCTGGCGAACAACCATGTGCTGGACTTCGGCCGCCCGGGGCTGGCCGAGACCCTCGACCAGCTGGCCGCGGCCCGGCTGCGGACGGCGGGTGCGGGCCTGGACTCCGCCCGGGCGTGGCGGCCCGCCCTCGTGCCGGTCGGCGGCGGCCGGCGCGTCGTGATCCTCGCGATCGGCATGCCGTCCAGCGGCATTCCACCGCACTGGGCGGCCACCGCCGACCGGAGCGGAGTGGCGCTGGTGGAACGGCCCACGGCCGCCGCCGCGGCGGACGTGGCCGGACGGCTCCGCCGGGCGGCACGACCCGGTGACGTGACGGTGGTCTCGGTCCACTGGGGCTCCAACTGGGGTTACCAGGTCTCCCCCGAGGACGTCGGGTTCGCGCACGCGCTGGTGGACGGCGGGGTGGACCTGGTGCACGGCCACTCCTCGCACCACCCGCGTCCGGTGGAGGTCTACCGCGGCCGGCTGGTGCTGTACGGCTGCGGCGACCTGATCGACGACTACGAGGGCATCGAGGGGTACGAGCGGTACCGGGACGACCTGCGGCCGCTCTACCTGGCCACGGTGGAGGGGGCCACCGGCCGGCTCCGCTCGTTGCGCGTCCACCCGCTGCACGCCCGGCGGATGCGGCTGTGGCACGCCTCGGCCGAGGACCGCGCGTGGCTGCTCGCCGTGCTCGACCGGATCAGCCGCCCGTTCGGGACCCGTGTCCGGTCACTGCCCGACTCCTCACTCGGCTGCTTCACCACCCGGCCATGAGCCGTCACCCGGCGACCGACGCACCCCGAGCCGCCGTACCGTCAGGCACCGGACCGGCCACACCGTGGGCTGTCATGCCGTTCGGATCGATGCCGTGCACCGGCCGTCACGGACCGACCCGGCCCGGGCGGCTGCGGGCGCCGGCGCACCGGCACTCCGCGCGGCCGCCCGTGCGGCGGTCCGTCTGCGGAGGCCCGGCAGCTGGCCGGAGGGAGCCCGGCAGTCGGCCGGGGGAACGCCGGTGGGCCACGGGCAGGGCCCTGACGACCGCGGTCGGCGGACAGGGCCGCAAGCCGGCGGAGGCCGGGGCCGGGCGCGGTCCGACGCCCTGGGACCGGCAACCTGACGCGTCGGCGGTCCGGGCCCCCGCGGTCGCCGCCCGCGCCCGGCGACCCCGGCTCCGCACTCCGCGGCGCCCCCGGCCGGCGGACGCCCACGGCGGGAGACGGACCGCCCCTGCCCGGGCCTCCGCCCATCGCCAGGCCGCCGTCCCGGTCCCGGTCACCGCCGTCCCGTTTCGGCCACCGCCGTCCCACCCCGGCCGGACCGTCGGTGACCCGGCCGCCCGACGGCGGTGGCCGGTCATGACCGGCTGCCCGTCGCGACGATCCGCCCGGCACGGAACCCCTGGCGGCACCCGGGCGTTCTCCGACCGGAACCCGTTGGGGCGGTGCCGGCCCCGGACGGGACGTGGACCGTCGGGACGGAGGTGGCGAGGTGCGGGAGCTGGTGGCGGGCGGCAACACGGAGCTGCCCGACGGCCCGCTGTCCCTGCGCGTGCCCGGCCCCTTCGACGTCTCGGTGCTGATCACCGGTGACGACGGAAGGGTGTCCGGGGACGGCGACTTCGTCTTCTTCAACCAGCCCTCGGCACCCGGCGCGCGGCTGCGGGGCGACACCGTGACCGTGGAACCCCGGCGGCTGCGCCCAGGGGCCGGCCGGGTCACGGTGGTGGTCTCCCCCGCCGACCCCGCCGCCCCGTTCGGGCGGTTGCCGGTGCCCGCCCTGAGCGTCCTGGGGGCGGACGGGGTGCCGGTCGCCGGATTCACCCCGCCCCCGCCCTCCGGGGAGACGGTGCTGCTCCTCGCCGAGCTGTACCGGCGGGGCACCGGCTGGAAGCTGCGCGCGCTGGGGCAGGGGTACGCGGACGGACTGGCGGGCGTGGCCCGGGACTTCGGGGTGGACGTCCTGGACGACGCCGCCCCACCCGCGCGGTCCGGTCCCGCGCGGTCCGGACGCCCGGACCGTCCCACCGTCCCCGGTCCGGGCGCCGGGCCGACCGGTGCCACGAACCCCGGAGCCGCGGCCGGGGTGGTGGCGGCCGCCCCGGGTGGCGGGGCGGTGCCGGACGGTTTCCTCGACGCCGTGAACGCGGCACGGCTGCGGTTCGGCGTTCCGCCGGTGGCGTTCGACGCGCGGCTCGCGGCGGCGGCCCGGGCCCATGCCGAGGCGATGGCCGCCCGTGGAGTGCTCGGCGCGGTGGGTCCGGACGGGACCTCCGTCCACCACCGGGTCGCCGCCGCCGGATACCGGTGCCTGGCCGTCGCCGAACACCTGGTCGCGGGGGCCCGGACGGCCGCCGAGCTGGTGGCGTTCTGCCTCGGTGAGGAAGGGCGCGGGGGGCCGTTCCGTGACCGCCGCCTGGTTCACGTGGGCGCCGGCCGGGCGGTCGGGGGCGGCCCGGACGGGATGTACTGGACCGTGGTGTGGGCGGAGCCGTACTCCTCGGCGGGGCTGGCCCGGCTCGCGGCGGAGGTCATCGCGCTCACCAACGCCGAGCGGGCCGCCGCCGGTCTGGGGCCGCTCGCCCACGACGCCTCGCTGACCGCCGCCGCGCAGGCCCACAGTGACGACATGGCGGCCCGCGACTTCTTCGCCCACACCAGCCCCGAGGGGCGCGAGCCGTGGCACCGGGCCGCCGCCGCGGGGTGCGGACACCGGACCATCGGCGAGAACATCGCCTGCGGCCGGCGCACCCCCGCCGGGGTGGTGCAGGACTGGATGGACAGCCCCGGCCACCGGGCCAACATCCTCTCCCCCGACTTCACCTGGCTCGGTGTCGGTTACACGGCGGGCGGCACCGCCGGCACGTACTGGACCCAGGTGTTCGGCGGCTGACCTGCCGGAGCGGCGGGACGCACCGGACCCGTCCGGTGGCGGGCCGCGCCGCTCCGGGAACGGGCCCGGCGCGCCCACCGTGCGGTGGCCGGCGCGTGACGAGGGCGGGGCCGCACCCCGGTGGCCGGGCACCGTGCGGGTCACGTGCCACGGGAATGACTAACACCGCGCCCGTTCCGCGTGACCGGCATCACTCCATTCCCTGGTCACGAGCGGCCGCGGCGGTGGCCCGCGGATGGGGCAAGGTGGGGAAA
The DNA here is from genome assembly GCF_016031615.1 of Streptomyces pactum. Classification (GTDB taxonomy): domain Bacteria; phylum Actinomycetota; class Actinomycetes; order Streptomycetales; family Streptomycetaceae; genus Streptomyces; species Streptomyces pactus. The sequence continues at coordinate 212,580 of NZ_JACYXC010000002.1, read as the reverse complement.
ACGCCCGTAAAGACAGCGGGGATCCGGCCGGTGCGCTGTCCGGATTCCGCCGCGCCGCGGCGTCCGCACCTCACCACCCATCAGCCGCCGGGTGGCGGCCCGACGGCTGGAACCGGGGCGCGCACCACGACGCCCGGCACCACCGGCGCCCGGCCCGGGCAGCACCGGCGGCCGGAGGGACGGGGGGTACCCGGCGCCCCTTCGGCGACCGGCGCCGGCCGACCGGAGGCGGAGCGGCCCGGCGGGACCGGGCGCGGCATCAGCGGCCACGGCACGGCACACCGGGAGGAGAGCGAGGTGCCCGGGACGTGCCACGGTGCCCGGAGAGACGGCGAGGGACCGGGAAGACACGGTGCCGGAGGCGACGGGGTGCCGGGAAGCGGCGCGGGCGTTGGGGAACACGGCGGCGGAGGCCGCGCGGCGGTGGCGGCGTCGGCCCGCCGGGGCACCGGCGTCACGGCGTCGGCTCAGGCGCGCGTCCACAGGGCGGCGGTCGTACGGCGGCTCTGCCGCAGGGTGCCGGTGGGGCGGCGGCGTGGCGGCCGCGGCGCGGCACCGGACGGTGGTGGCGCCGTGTCAGGGGGCGGCGGCCCGGGATTCCGGCCGCCGGCCGCCCCGCGCACGGTCGGCGGCGCCCTGCGTGAGGTCAGCGAGCGAGCGGGCGGGGGACCCGGAAGTCCATCGCCCGCTCCACCTCCCGCAGGGTCCGTTCGGCGGTCTGACGCACCTCGGCCGGCACGTCGCCTCTCTCCTGCACGAGGCGGTCGTAGATCGGCGCTTCGGCTTTGCTGGTGTAACTCACGTTGTCGAACCCTTCCAAGTCGGCTGCCCGGGTCTCCCGCCGAGGCCGGAGCGGTGGCCGAGTTTACGGGGTCGGCCCGGCCGGTTCGCGAAGGTATTCCGCCGTTCCGCGATCACCGCCGGGCGCTCCGCCCGGTCCACGGGCCCCGCCGCGTACCGGCTCTCCCCACCCCCGATCGATGGGCCTCCCATATCCGGGATAGAATCCCGGATATGGGAAAGATCAATGGGGGCGTCCTGCATCCGGGCTCCGAGCCGGACAACCCGGTGGAACCGGTGGCCCCGGCGGAACCGGTGGACCCGGAGACCATGGACGCGCGGCTGGCGGACCGGCTCGCCCGGCTGCGGGCGGCCCGCGGCTGGTCACTGGAGGAGCTGGCACAGCGCACCGGCATCAGCCGCTCGACGCTGTCCCGCCTGGAGCGCGCCGAGATCAGCCCGACCGCGGCGCTGCTCAACCGGCTCTGCGCGGCACACGGGCGGACGATGTCCCGCCTGCTGGCCGAGGTGGAGTCCGAGCCCCCGCAGATGATCCGGGCGGACGGTCAGACCGTGTGGCACGACGCCGCGTCCGGGTTCGAACGGCGTTCGGTGTCACCGCCGCACCCCGGGCTGCGGGGCGAGGTGGTGGAGGGTCTCCTGCGGCCCGGCGCGGACATCTCCTACGACGGCCCACCGGTGCCCGGTCTGGAGCAACACATCTGGGTACTGGCGGGCGAGTTGGAGGTGACCGTGGACGGGGACGCGCACCGGGTGGGGGCCGGCGACTGCCTGCGGTTCCGGCTGTGGGGGCCGTCGCGGTTCCGCTGCCCGGGCCCGGCGCCGGCCCGTTACGCCCTGCTGATCGTGCTGCCCTGAGCGGCGCCCCGGCCCCGCGCCCGGCAGGGCGCCCACCCGCCGCCGGGATTGCCCGGCGGTCCGAGAAGCGAGGATTCCGTGGACACCACCCTCACCATCACCCGTCTGTCCCCCGACGACTTCCCCGCGGAAGTACCGGGCCTGGCCCGGCTCCTCGCCGATGTGGTGACCGACGGCTCCTCACTGGGCTTCGTCGCCCCGTTCGGCCCGCCGGAGGCGGCGGCCTGGTGGCACGCCCGGCGGCCCGCCGTCGCCGACGGCAGTCTCACCGTATGGGTGGCCCACGGACCCCGGGGCGTCAGCGGCACCGTGAGCCTGGCCCGGGAGTCCAAGGCCAACGGCCGGCACCGCGCCGAGGTCGTCAAGCTCATGGTGCACCGCGACGCCCGCGGCAAGGGCCTGGGCCGGGCGCTGCTCGCCACCGCCGAAGAGGCCGCCGCCCGGGCCGGTGCCACCTTGCTGCTGCTGGACACCGAGACGGGCAGCGCCGCGGAGAGCCTGTACCGCGCGGCCGGCTGGACCCGGTACGGGATCGTGCCGGACTACGCGGCCGACCCCCGGGGCACGCTGCGGGACTGCAGCTTCTTCTACAAGCGCCTCGGCTGACCGACCGCGGGCCGGGCATCGCCGCACGCCGTCGCCCGGGCACGGGCCCGCGGGCGGCAGGCGCCGGTTCCTTCCCGCGCCCGGCCCCGCCCGCCGTTCCCCGGCGCGGTCGGCGCGGGGAACGGCGGGCGGCACCCGGGGGGCCTCAGCCCTCGGGGGCATCCGGGGCGGAATGCCGGACGAGGCAGAACGGGTGGCCCGCCGGGTCGGCGTAGACGCGCCAGCTCCGTCCGTCGCCGTCGTGGAGCACCGTGGCACCGAGGGCGAGCGCCTGTTCGTCGGCCCGCTCCAGGTCCGCCACCGCGAAGTCGAGATGGAACTGCTGGGGGTGGGCCGGGTCCGGCCAGCGGGGCGGCCGGTGGTCGGCGACCCGCTGGAAGGCGAGCACCGTCCCGTTCGGCAGGTGGAGGGTGGACCAGTCCTGGTTCACCTCCCAGCGGGGATCGGGGCGGTCCACGGCGCCGCCGAGCATCGCTCGGTAGAAGCGGGCCAGTCGGGCCGGGTCGGGGCAGTCCAGAACGACGCACTGCAGTTCGGCGAACATGGCGTCATGGTAGGTCCCCGGTAAGATGCGCCGGGCCCGGCCGGGGCCCGGGCCCCGCCTCCGGATGCGGCCCCGTCCCCGGCCTCACCCGGCCCCCGTCCCGACGCCACCGCCGGGTCCCGGCCCCGGCCGCGGTTCCGGTCCCGGCCACCGGGCCGGCCTCCGGGCCGTGCGGACCGGTGGCCGACCGCCGGACACGGCGTGCGCCGGGGCGACGGGACAACACCCTCGGGGCGTGGGGGCCGGCCCGCGGGGACGGCGGACCGACCCCGCCCCGACCGGTCGGCCGAGCGCTGGGAGCGGTCGATCACCAGGAACCGGGCTGCCCGTCGGACCGGCCGGCCGCCGGGCTGTCGGTCCGACGGGCCGAGGGGACGTACCACTCAGCCGCGCAGCAGCCGGGCCAGCCGTCTTCGGGCTCCTCGCCGGAGGTCGAGCGGGGCGACCCGGAGGGTCAGGGTTCGGTCCGGGCCGCAGGCCAGCGGCCGGACGCAGTAGGGGCGGCCGAGGCGGAACCACCGGGCGCCGCGGAGCCCTTTGGGGCACGGCACCGGAATGGCGCGGGGCGGCCCGGAGCCGTCGCTCGTCGTCAGGGTGACGGTCCATCGGCCCGGTCCCAGCGCGGGCAGCGGCAGCCGGGCGGTGAACCCGCCGGGCGGGCCGTCCGGCGCCGGGCACACCGGCAGCTCGTGGACCGCGCCCGTCCCGCCGTCGCGCACCCGGAGACGTACGGCTCCGCCGGTGGCGGGCCCCGCGCCCCCGGCACCGGCCCCACGGGCCCCACCGGCCGCCGGGTCGGGCGGGGGTGCGGCGGGGCCGGTCAGCTGTCCGGTGACGACCAGGGTGGCGCGCCCGGCCGGGTCCCAGGTGACGCCGGTGACCCGGCCGGGGGGCGGGCCGGCCGGCAGCCGGGGGCAGGGGCCGATGCGCAGCGAGACGTTCCCGTAGGGGGTGAAGAAGGGGGTGGCCCGGAGGGGTTCGCCGTCCGGGCCGGGGCCGAAGGTGACCGGGGGCGGCGGGGTGCGCCGGCCGTCGGGGTCGGTCTCCGCCCGGCGGAAGCGCACGGTGCGGCTGACGCCCTGGTCCCGTACGTCGAGGAAGAGGTCCCAGATGCCGGCGGACAGCGGCGCGCCGCCGTCCGCGGTGGCCGGGTCGATGTCGAGCGTGAAGCCCCCCGCCCGGTGGCCGTCGTCCCCGCCGGGCGGCGCGGGGGTGGCGGGGAGCCGGATGTCGGGCCGGCCGGCGTCCCGTTCGCGCAGGATCACCTCGGTGCGCGGGTCCACCGCCGGGATGTCGCCGAGGCGTGCGTGGCCGGTCACCCGCAGGACGCCGCCGTCCCGCCAGCGGGCGGTGCCGAAGCCGTGGTGGACCGGGAGCCGGTCGGTGACGTCGAAGCAGGCGTCGGGGACGCCGGCCGCCGGGTCGCGGAAGAGCGGGTGGAGCCAGTAGACCCGGCCCTTGTCGACCAGGAGGCCGCGCCGCTCGTCCTCCCGGGCCCGGCGTATCACGGTCATCAGGTCGTCGAAGCGGTCGGCGCGCAGCAGGTGGATCAGCAGCCGGTCGCGGGCCTCCAGTTGCCGGCAGATGTCGTCGGTGGCCCAGGTGCGGGCCCAGTGCCGGAACTCGGGGTAGAAGCGTTCGCGGGCCTCCCGCTCGTCCTCCCGGGCGAGCAGTCCGCGCAGCGGCCCGCACAGCTCCCACTCGACGTGGCGGCGCATGATGCGGTCGCGGCGCGGGCCGGGCTCCAGGTGGCGGGCGACGGTCTCGAAGCACAGGCGGCTGCCGTCCATGCGGTGGGCGAGCCCGGCGGCGACCCGGGTGAGATTGTTGCCGTTCTCCCGGTCGCGCACGTAGTAGCAGTCGTAGTCGGCGACCACGGATATGCCGTCGGCGTTGAGGTAGGCGGCCGCGGTGAAGGGTTTGTCCTCGCAGTTGCGGTAGGGCGGGAAACGCAGCCCGAGCCGTTCGATCAGGGAGCGGCGGAACATCTTCCACGGGCCGAGGGTGCGGTAGGCCGCGGAGGAGAAGATGTCGGTGCGCGGCTGGTTGTGCCGGAAGACGGCGGTGGGCACGGCGCGTCCGCCGACCGAGACCATCCTGCCCAGCACCACGTCGGTGCCGTTCTCGTCGGCCATGGCGACCATCCGGCGCAGCGCGTCCGGGCCCAGGTAGTCGTCGGAGTCGAGGAAGAAGACGAAGTCGCCGCGGGCCAGGTCCAGTCCGGTGTTGCGGGGGCCGCCGGCGCCGCCGGAGTTGGGCTGGTGGACGACGCGCAGCGCCGGGCAGCCGGCGGCGAGCCGGTCCAGCTCCGCCCCCGTGCCGTCGGTGGACCCGTCGTCGATCGCGATGATCTCCATCCGGTCCAGGCCGAGGGTCTGCTCCATCGCGGAGGTGATGCAGCGGGTGAGCTCCGGCATCGCGTTGTACGCGGGCACGATCACGCTGACGCGCGGCGGGGTGCCGGTGGCCACGGTGCGGGCGGTGGGCGCGGGGTGGGCCGCGGGCGCCCGGGTGCTGCGGGAAGGCATGGCGGCTCCGGGGGGTGAGGCGTCCGTTCGCACGCTCACTATAGGGTGATATGTCTAGATGTTCCCGATGAGTGCCTGATCGGCGGTTACGGGGAGTGAGGCCCGGACCCGGCCACGCGCCCGGGCCCGGTGCGCCCCGCCGGTGACCGGCGGCCCGCGGAGGCCGGCGGCGCCCGCGCGGCCCCCGCGGGCCCGGCCCGGTCCTCCCCGCCCGCCGGCGGCACCGGCACGCCCTCCGGGCAGCCGCGTCGGCGGCGCTGACCGGCCCGGATCAGGGCGGGTAGTAGGATCCGGGGTCTGGCCCGCGCCGGGCGCTCCGCTCCCCCACCCGACGGGGACGGGCCGGAGCGGCCGCGGCGCGAACACGTTCGGTAATTCTCTTGGGAGCACAGATGGTAGATGTCCTGCTGACGACCAGCCTCGGCGAGATCCAGGTGAGCCTCGACGAGGAGAAGGCTCCCGTCACGGTGCGCAACTTCCTCTCGTACGTGGACAGCGGCTTCTACGACGGCACCATCTTCCACCGCGTGATCCCCGGTTTCATGGCCCAGTGCGGCGGCTTCACCGAGGACATGCAGCAGAAGAAGACCAACGAGCCGATCCGCAACGAGGCCGACAACGGGCTGCTCAACACCCGTGGCACGCTCGCCATGGCCCGTACCGCCGCGGTGCACTCGGCCACCGCCCAGTTCTTCATCAACGTCGCCGACAACGACTTCCTCAACCACGGGACGCGGGACTTCGGTTACGCGGTCTTCGGCAAGGTCGTGCGCGGCATGGACGTGGTGGACCAGATCGTGAGCGTCAAGACCTCGGTCAGCCGCGGCATGCAGGACGTGCCGGTCACCCCGGTCGTCATCACCTCCGCGCGCCGGGTCTGACCCGCCCCGGCTCCGCTCCACCGCGATCCGCGCCGCGGGCCGCCCCGGACCACGGGCGGCCCGCGGCGCGGATCGTCGTCGTCCGGCGGGTGGCACCGCACCGGTCCGTCCGGGACCGACCACCCCGCCCGGCACCGCGTGCCCGCCCGGCGGTGCCCACCTGCCCGGCACCGCCTGCCCGCCGGGCACCGGGTGCCCACCGGGGCACGCCCGGCACGGGTGTTCCTGAGTTGCCGTCGTCCCCACGCCACCTCACGATGGCGGTACGACGGCACCGGCCTCACGAGCTCTGCGGTACCGATGGACTCAGGAGCGACCATGGCCCTGTATTTCGCCAACGCACCGGACTCCCTGGTCCGGGACGCACTCGCCGGTTATGCGCAGGCCCATCGGGGCGCGGTGGTCTACGACGCCGAGCACGGCTTCGTCCGCACCGTGCGCAGCTCTCCCACCCGCCGGGTCGGGCTGCTCTCCGGCGGAGGGTCCGGTCACGAGCCGCTGCACATCGGGTTCGTCGGTGAGGGCATGCTCGACGCGGCCTGTCCCGGGCTGGTCTTCGCCTCCCCGCACAACCGTCAGGTGTTCGAGGCGTCCTGCGCGGTCGCCCGGGAGGACGGTGTGCTGCACATCGTCAAGAACTACACCGGCGACAAAATCAACTTCGGCATCGCGGCCGAACGGCTGGCGCACCGCGGCATCCGCTGCGCCCGCGTCCTGGTGGACGACGATCTCGCCTCGGACTCCGGGAGCGTGGCGGTGGGCCGTCGCGGCACCGGGGCGACGGTGCTCATCGAGAAGATCCTCGGGGCGGCCGCGGACCGCGGTCGCGACCTGGACAGCCTGGCCGCCCTGGGGGCCTCGCTCGCCGAACGCTCCCGCAGCATCGCGGTGGCCTCCGGCGCGCACACCGTACCGACGACCGGCCGCCCGGCCTTCGAACTGGGACCGGGCCTGCTGGAGTTCGGGGTGGGACTGCACGGCGAGCGGGCGGACCGGTCGGTGCGGCAGGAACCACTGACCGATCTGGTGACGCGGATGACCGAGGCGATCGGCGCCTCGGCCGGACTGGTCCGCGGCTCCTGGCTCATCGCCCTGGTCAACGGACTGGGGTCAACCACCCGGTTGGAGCTCTACGCGATCCTTCACGAGCTGACCGAGGCCCTGGAGCGGCACGGAGTGGTGCTGGTCCGCAGTCTCGTCGGCGACTTCGCCACGTCTTTGGACATGCGAGGTTTCTCCATCACTCTCCTCGCGGCCGACCCCGAGGTGGTCGAGCTGTTCGACGCGCCGGCCTCCGCGCCGGCCTGGCCGGGGGGAGGAGACCGGCGACAGGAGCTGCCCTCATGGAATTCGACGGGACGTTCACCCGCAGCTGGATACAGCGCTTCGCGGACTCTGTTTCCGCCACTGAGCCCGAGCTGACCGTACTGGACCAGCGCGCCGGCGACGGCGACTTCGGCACCAACCTGCGCACCGGGCTCGCCCTGGCCGCGCGCGAGCTCGCCGCCCTGCCGGACGGCCCGCTGCCCGCCGCCGCGCCCCTGGAGGCGACGGCGCGGGCGTTCCTCGACGGCGTGGGCGGCACCAGCGGACCGCTGTTCGGACTGCTCTTCCAGGAGCTGTCCACCGCCGTCGCGGCGGCGGGCCCCTCCGTCCGGGTGGCCGCCCTGGCGGCCGGCACCGGCGCCGGGCTGGCGGCGATCCAGCGGGTCGGTGAGGCGGTCCCGGGCGACAAGACCCTGGTCGACGCCCTGGCGCCGGCCGCCCGGGAGTTGCAGCGCTTCTCCCCTGCAGGACGCCCGGACCGGGCGCTGGCCGCCGCGGCGCGGGGCGCCTGGCAGGGGGTGCAGAGCACCACCCTGCTGCGCGCGCACCGGGGCCGGGCCAGCTACCTGGGCGACCGGGCCTCAGGGGTGCCCGATCCGGGGGCGGTGGGGGTGGCGCTGTTCTTCACCACGGCCAACGCTCACGTGGTCTCGCTCACCTCCCGGCTGGCCGGCCCGGGCACCGCGTCGGGCCGGGAGGAGGCGCCGTTGTGACCGGCCCCCGCTCCCCGGTCGGGTGACGGGCCGCCGGGGGCGGGCACCGCGGGCGCCTCGCCGTTCCGGCCCGGCCGGCCGGCGCCGGCCGTCGCGCCCCGGGGCGTCCCGCGGCTGCGGGCCCAGGCCACCAGCCTGGGGTCGTCCAGCGCCCCCACCCACAGGTCGGCCAGGGTGAGGTCCTCCATGCTCGGTCGCCGGCCGACCCCGATGGTCCGCAGACCGGCCCGGCCGGCGGCCCGCAGACCGCAGCCGGTGTCCTCCACCGCCAGCGCGCGGGCCGGGTCGGCGCCCAGGCGGCGGGCGGCCACCGCGTAGACGTCCGGCCGGGGCTTGGGGGCGATCCCCTCCCCGGGCACCACCACATGGCGGAAGTGCCGCCGGACACCGACCGACTCCAGGCAGAACTCCACCACGTCGGCCGGGCAGTTGCTGGCCACGGCCAGCGGGGCGAACCGGCTCACCGCGCTCACCAGCGCGACGGCCCCGGGGGTCGGGGCCGGCTCCTGCGCCACCAGGTCGCGGAAAGCTTCCAGCAGCTGCCGCGTCATCACCTCGGTGAGTTCGGGGCGGCCCGCCACGCGCGCCATCAGCGCCCCGCATTCGGTGTAGTGCAGGCCCTTGGCGCCTTGGGCGAAGGAGGCGTCGGGGGTCACGCCATGGTCCGCCAGGACCATCTCCCGCGCCTGTTCCCAGTGACGCTCGGTGTCCACCAGGGTCCCGTCGCAGTCGAAGACGATGGCTTCGGGGGTCCAGTCGAGAATACGGTGATGTGTCATGTACCCGCCGTTCATGTCCTGGGGTGGATGTCCGGGGCCCGACACGGCCCATCGGTCCCTCGACGTCGGCGCGTCGCGCCGGCGCGTTCGGTGAGCGATTTCCTGACGGCGGCGCCGCTTTTTCGAGGCGTCCGGCGTCGTCCGGTCGGGTCCGGGCAGGGGCAGGTCCGATTCCGGGCGGAGATTCGGCACCGCTCCGGAACGAAACATAATGAACGTTACGCTAGCCCGCCGTTTCCGTGTGAATTTTCCACCGCAATACGTACATGTGGGTGACACATCAGCCGTAACGAAGCACTCCGGCCGCAGTGACCGCGCCGTTCTGACGGAATCTGAACACCGCCGTCCGGCCGTACCGCGAGCATTCGACACGGGCCCGCGGACAATGCTCCGTAAAACGCAGTGCTTTCATATGGCAAAAAGTGGGGCGGAGAAACGTCCCGGCGCTGTCCAGGGCCGCCGCCTGACGCGCCGCCTCCAGCAGGGCCATGCCCGGCACATGGTCGGTCTCGTGGTCGAAGAGGAACGGGTGCCTATGGTCGGCGGGGTCCAGCAGCGGACCGTCGCCCGCCAGGCTCAGCACCACGTCGGCGGGCGACCACAGCCCCAGCACCGCCGGCTCGGGACGGGCGGCGGCCCCGGAGGGCGCGGCCGGCCGGGCGCCGGCCCGCAGCGCCGCGTAGGCGGCCGCGTCCAGGAACCGGGCCCCGCCCGCGGCGGTGGCGAAGACGGTGCCACCCGCCTGGTAACTCACCCGCATCCGCAGCCCCGTGACCAGGCCGGTCTCCCGGGCGGTGCGGACGTCGTGGACCCACACCCGGCAGGTGATCTCGCTGGCACCGTGCCCCGGCCGCGGCTCGGCGGCCGGATCGAGCGTGAAGCACAGATCGGTGACGAGGAACCGCGCGGTGCCGGGCACCGCGTAGTGCCGGAGCGGGACGTAGATCCCCAGCTGACGCGTGGTCTCGGCGACCATCCAGGGGCTGTGCCGGTCGTCCCGCCCGCGTGGGAAGGTGGGGTGCGACCGCCCCCAGCAGGCCGCGGCGAGGAATTCCCCCGGGGCCCGGGGACGGACATCGGTCAGCAGCACCTCGGCGACGGAGGAGCGGTGGACGAGTTCCCGGTCGACGGTACGGGACCAGCTCAGCGAACCGGACCGCGCATCGTCCGCCGGCCGCGCCTCCAGCACATCACTCATGAAAGAAAGGCAATAGCACTATTGCCGGTCCCGCATGCCTGAGCATCATGAAGGTGCGGCGGCAGCAGTAGATTCCCCCTGGCAGCGCACACGGAGACGAGGACACACACGTGCAGGAGCGGGCAGAGACCACCCGGAAAGCGGTACTGGAAGCGGCAGCTCATCTGTTCTTCGAACGCGGGTACGTGGCGACCAGCATCAGTGACATCACCGCATTGTCGGGACGGACCAGCGGGGCCATCTATTTCCATTACGGCAACAAGGAACAGCTCGCCCTGGCCGTCGTCCAGGCGCATTTCGCCACCTGGCCGGAGGTGATCGGGCGGTACACGACCGCGCCGGGACCGGCGCTGGAGCGGCTGGTGCGGCTGAGCTTCGCGGTGGCCCGGGAGTTCCGCGACAACATCGTGGTACGGGCCGGGGCCAGGCTGTGGAGCGAGCGCCGGGCCATCGCGGTGGCCATGCCGCCGCCGTTCGTGGACTGGATCGACACGGTGGAGCGCATCCTGGTCCAGGCCGGGGAGGAGGGCGAGCTGGCCGTCCACGCCGATCCCCGGCGGGACGCGCACAGCGTGGTGGCGGCCTTCTTCGGTCTGCACACCGTCTCCGACGCCCTGGACAGCAGGCTCCTCATCGAGGAGCGCCTGGCCGACCTGTGGCGCCTGCTGCTGCCGGGACTCCAGGCGTGCCCGGCGGCGGAGCACCTGCTGCGGCGCGCCCGGGGGCCCGTCCCGGTGCGCGCCACCGGTGCCGGCGCGGTGCCGGCGCCCGCGGCGGACGCCGCGCCGGAGCCCGGCCCGGTGCCGGGAGCCGGTCCCCTGCCGCAGGGCCGCCCGCTGCCGGACGCCGCTCCGGTCCCCGGGGCGGCGCCGGCCTGACGGGACGGGACGGGCCGCCCCGACGGGGCCCGAGGACACCCGCCGGTGGATCCGGGCCCACCGTCCGGGAGACGGGGGCGGCCGGACCGGGCGCGCCGGCCTGCCGGGACGGCACGGCAGGGGGCGCGCCACCGCGAGCGGCGGTGCGGTGGCGTGGCGCGTCGGCCGGCGGTGACCGTCGTCGTCACCGCCGCCGGCCCCGCCCACCGGCCGGGCGGCCCGCCGTCGCGCGCTCCGGCCGGCGGTGCGGCGCTCAGGAGGGCGCGAAGAGCCGTCCTGAGCGCCGGGCGCGTGATTCCCGGAGCGCGGCCCCCCACCCGCCCCCGGACCGCCGGGAACGGCGGTTGACTTCAACCTTGGTTCATGTCGGAGGCTCGGAACCGATCACGGGAGTTCGCCCTCCCAACGCCGGTCAACGAAGCGAGGCACCGTCATGTCCCCAGCGTCCCCAGCCCACTCCGAGGCGCCGGCCGCCGCTCCACCGCGACTGATGGCGCTCGCCACCGTCGTCATCCTCGGCTCCATCATGTCGGTGCTCGACGTGACCGTGGTGAACGTGGCCATGCACCCGCTGGCGGAGCACTTCGACACCTCCCTCGCCACGATCCAGTGGGTGGCGTCCGGGTACTCGCTGTCCCTCGCCGCGGTGATCCCGGTGACGGCGTGGGCGATCGGCCGCTTCGGCACCAAGCCGGTGTACATGACCGCACTCGTGCTCTTCGTCGCCGGCTCGCTGCTGGCCGGTCTCGCCTGGTCCCCGGGGACGCTGGTGGCCTTCCGGGTGATCCAGGGGCTGGGCGGCGGCATGATCATGCCCACCGGCATGACGATCATGATGCGGGCGGCGACCCCGGAGACCACCGGCCGCATGATGAGCATCCTGGGCATACCGATCCTCATCGGGCCGCTCGCCGGGCCGATCCTGGGCGGCTGGCTCATCGACGCCTTCTCGTGGCGCTGGATGTTCACCATCAACGTGCCCGTCGGCGCGCTCGCCCTCGTCCTGGCCGCCCGCATCCTCCCGTCCGTCCCCGGGTCCCCCGGCCGCCGGCTGGACCTGCCCGGGCTGCTGATGCTCTCGCCCGGACTGGCCGGCTTCATCTACGGGCTGTCCACCGGTGCCGAGCGCCGGGACTTCGGATCGTGGGACGTGCTGCTGCCGGCCGTCGCGGGGCTGGCCCTGGTGACGGGCTTCCTGGTCCGTGCCCGGAGGTCCCCCGCCGGCCTGATCGACCTCCGCCTGTACCGCAACCGGTCGTTCGCCACCGGTGCGGCGACGCTCTCCCTGTTCGTCGTCGGCTACTTCGGCAGCATGCTGATGCTGCCGATGTACTTCCAGGTGGTGCGTGGGGAGTCGATCACCGCCTCGGGGCTGCTGGGGTCGCCGCTGGCACTGTCGGCGGGCATCACCATGCAGTTCTCCGGACGACTGTCGGACCGGGTCTCGCCCCGCAAACTGGTGGCCTCCGGAGTGGCCCTGGCCGCGCTCGGCATGGCGCTGCTGACGGTGCAGCTCTCGGACGACCTCGCGTACTGGCGGCTCGGCCTCAGCCTGGCGGTGCTGGGCACCGGGGTCGGCCTGACCATCATGCCGACGATGGCCGCCGCCACCCGGGGGCTGTCCTCCGAGGAGGCACCCTCCGCGTCGACGGCCCTGCAGATCAACAGCCAGACGGCGGCGTCGATCGGCATGGCGTTCTTCTCCGTGATGCTCTCCACCGGCGCCGGCGGCGACTCCACCGTCCCGCACCACGCGGAGCCGTTCGCGGACACCTACGCGTGGGCCGTGGTGTTCATGCTCGCCGCCCTCCTCCCCGCGCTCCGGCTGCCGCTGCGCGCCCCGTCGGCGGCGCGGCCGGTGGACGCCGGCACCGCCGAGCAGCGCACCCCGGTGCACGGCTGACCGGCCCCGCCCCTCGCCGCCGCGCGATTCCCCGGAGCACCGGTGCCGCCGATCCGCGGCGGCCGGTGCTCCGCCGGTGCGGGGCGCGGGTCCCGGAGGACGGCCCGGTCCGGCACGGGACGTGGCCGGCCGCCCGGCCGGGGCGTGACGGGCGCGGCCGGCCCGGTCCGGCCGGGTGCCCGCGGGCCGGGGGCACGGCGCCCGGCCCGGATACGGGACGGTCGCGTACCGGGCCGACGGCGGGGGCGCGAGCCGGCCGGCGGCGGGGCCGTGCGCCGGGTCAGGCCGTGCGCGGGTCAGGGCGCGGGCGGGTTCAGGCCGTGGGCGGCACCCGGTCCAGGAAGCCGAGCACCGAGCGGATCCGGCCGTCCTCGGCGAGCACGATCACATCCGAGCCGGCGACCGGCGCCGATCCATCCGTGGTGGACACCAGCTCCCAGCCGAAGCGCGCCACGGCGTGGTGGCCGTCGGTGGTGCCGGTCTGCCGGAACTCGTAGCCGGGGAACTGGGCGTGGGTCCCCGCGATGGCCGAGGCGATCTGCTCGTGGCCACGCACATCGGTGAACGGGTCGGTGTAGGTGCCGTCCTCGGTCCAGGCGTCGGCCACGGCCTTGGCCAGGACCTCCGGGTCGGTGGCGTTCCACGCCTCGAAGTAGCGGGCGACGGCGGCGGCGTACTGCGTCATCGTAGGTCTCCTCGGTCCGGGCACGGCGGCCGGTGGGTGGTGGGCCGGGCCCGACCGGAGCGCACCGCCCGGAACCCGTTGCCCTCACCCTGCCGCCCCCGGCGCGAGGCGTCGATTACCCCCCAGGTAATGCGCGTGCTCGTGCGGTGCCGCGCGCTCGTGCGCTACCGCACGTCCCGTCGCTCCGGTGCGGTGGGGCGCCGGAGCACGGCCCGGGCGGCCCGCCGGTGGGGTGGGTGAACGCAACCGGGGCGGTCCGCCGTCGCACCCCGCCCCGGCCGGGCTCCGCCGGCGGAAGCCGCGCCGGTGCCCGTGCACACGAGAGAACCGCCGCACGCCGTCGTCGGAGGTGTGCCGGAGGGCACCGGGAGCGGGCCCACCGGGCACGTCGCCTCGGTACGCACTCCTCCGCACCCGGGCACTCCTCCGCACCCGGACCGGGCTCGGGCCGTCCCGGGCGTGGCCGCCTGCCGGGCCTCCGTACGACGCACCGGACGGTGGGCCCCCGCGCCGGGTCGCCCCCGCGCCGGGCGGCTTCCGGCCCGCGACCGGCTCCGTCCCGGGCCACCCCGCCGGTCACGGCGGGACGCCGGGGCGTGCCGGGCGGCCCGCGCCGGTCAGGGCATCAGCGGGTGCGAGGGGCGCCCGGACGCCTCGTCGATCTCGTCGTGTGCCTTGGTCAGCAGCTTCATCGCCAGCTCGTTGAGCGCTCTGGCTCCCGCGATCTCCTCGCCCACCCTGGGCTGGTTGGAGTCCACGGGGTGGCGGCTGGCGTATCCGTGGGCCCGTACCTCGGACCCGTCCGCGAGCCGGACGAGGGCCGCCGCGCGCGTGCGGTGGGAGTCCTCCTCGAATTCCAGCTCGACATGCCATCCGACAGCGGTCTGCATCATGGACGATCACCTCCGGAACCGCTGTTACCAGGGTGCACCCGTACGGGGGGTGCCCGCACGCGCGGGCCCCGGCCCGAGGTGGGACAGGCCCGGGCGGAGGCCGGCGCCTGCCCCGGCGCCCTCGCCCGGTCTCCGGGCCGGTAGCGCGCCCCGGTGTCCGGCGCCGCCGGGTACGGGGACGCCGGACACGAGGAACACGGACCGCCCACGGTACGGGCCAGGTGGCGGGCGTGCCACCGCCCGGGGCACGCTCGGCCGGTGGCACGGCGGGGGCGGCGAGGCGGGGCGCCGGGGGCCGCCAGGGCCGGGGGCACGTACGCCGTCCCGGCCCCCCGGCGGAACGGCGCCCGATCCGTGCGGTCCGTCCCCGGGCGGTCCGCCCCTACCGGAGGACGATGTCGCGGCCCGGGCCTCCTTCGACGGTGTCCTTCCCCGGCCCGCCGCCGATCAGGTCGTCGCCGCCCTCGCCGTACAGTGCGTCGTCGCCGGGACCGCCCAGGACGGTGTCGTTCCCGTCCCCGCCCATGGCGTGGTCGTCGCCCGGGCCGCCGTGGACGAGGTCCGCGCCCTCGTACGCCTCGATCATGTCGTCGCCCCGGCCGCCCCAGATCCGCTGCCCGCTGTCGTCGCCCATCAGGTGGTCGGCGCCGTCGCCGCCGTCCAGGACCGCCCGCCCCATGACCATGTCGTCCCCCGCGTCGCCCCGCACGGTGTGCGCGGTGTGGGCGTGCAGTGTGTCGTCGCCGGTGCCGCCGCGGACGGTGGCGACCCCGGGGTCGCTGGTGACGATCTCGTCGTCGCGGTCGCCGAGGAAGATGTCGATCCGGTCCGGCCGGTGGCCGCCGGTGGGCAGTTCACAGACGACGAAGGTCTCGTCCCCGGGTTCGAGGTAGGCGCAGTGGTCACCGGGGTCGAGCGGGACCGCGTCGCGGAAGCCGATCCGCCGGACCTCGTCGCCGACCTCCATGGGGATCACATGGAGGTCGTTGGCCTGGCCCGCGGCGGCGGTGAAGACGATCGACCGAGTCGCCCAGTCGGCGCCGACGCGGGCCTTGGCCCCGTCGGCCGCGGGGGCGGCGACCGCCGGGGCGGCGGCGAGACCGGTGGCGAGCAGGGTCACGGCGACCGCGCGGGCGGTGACTCCGTGTCGGTTCATGGTTCCTCATCTCGATGGCGACCGGTGGGCCGGCCTGCCGGCGGGAAGTGCCGGGGCGCGGCGGGCGGTCCTGACAGCAACGTGCTCGGGGCGCCCCGGGTGAGCGGGGCGGATCGTGCAAGGCTCCGGGAGGGGCCACCGTGCCGCGGCCGGTGCGCTCCGGTGTCCCGGACGTCCTCACGGTGGGGCGGGCCGGCCCCACTCGTCGGCCGCCACCACGAGACAGGCCGCGACCAGGACGACGTTCTTGATGATGTACTGGCCCTCCATGGTCGGGACCGGCACGTCCCCCTGCCACATCTCCCCGGAGAGCAGCAGGAGCGCGGAGAAGACGCCGGCCATGTGGGCGAAGAACCCCACCAGGGCCACCCGGAGCAGCACTCCGGTGACGAGGCCGAGGCCGATGGCCGTCTCGGCCGCCGCCAGGGCCCACAGCAGCACGTCCGACGGCAGCAGTCCGAAGGTGACCTTCGTCGCGGCCCGGACGGCGACCCCCTCCGCGGGGCTGGACGCGGGGAAGAACTTGAGGACGCCGAACCAGAGGAACACCGTGCCCACGCACACCCTGAGCAGCCACGGGCCGCGCCGCTGGACCCGGCCGGCCATCGACCGGGCCGTCCGGGTGCCCCGGGTGTCCCGCCCGTCGTCCCCGGTTCCTTCCGGGGCGAGCCCCCCGGGGAGGCTCAGGCTTCGTTCACCAACTCTCTCCACGCCGTACCCACCCTTCCGCACGTGCTCGCACGCGGTCGTCCGAAGGCTCCCGGCCGCCGGGCGGCCGGGAGAGGAAGGAGGTGCCCGGTGCCCGGGGCGGGCGGCGTAACGCCCGCCCCGGGCACCGGGACACCGGCCGGCCGTGACAGGGCCGGTCCGTCCCGGCAGACCGCACCATCCGGCGGACCGGGTGGTGCGGCACCGCGTCAGCTCACGTTCACGTCCACGCAGGCGTAGAAGGCGTTGGCGGTGTCGGCGATGTTCCACACCGCCAGGACCTTCTGCTTGCCGGTCAGGCTGCCGAAGTTCACCTGGTGGGTGACGGTGGCACCCGGCCGGGCGCCACCGTCGTTGAACTCGGCGATCTTCCGGCCACCCGCGTAGTACTGCCAGGTGCTGGTGGCGTGACGTGCCGTCAGCCGCCAGTTGAAGCTGGTCGTGCGGCTGACCGGGGTGACCTTCCACCCCTTGGCGTCGTTGTCGAGGTCCGCGAAGCGGGCGTTGCCCCCGCTGCAGCTCATCAGGCCCTTGGGGCCCTCGACGCTCTGCGGCTCGTACTTGATCTCACCGCAGGAGACCAGGCCGGCGGCGCACTGGGCCTGCCGGCTCGGGGGAGAGGAAATGTAGCCGTGCGCGTTCGCGCTGCCGGCCGGCAGGGTCACGGCCAGGAGCGGGGCGATCCCCGCGCCGATGGCCGCGGCCAGCATCTTCTTGTTCTTCATGACAACTCCTGTGTGGGGGTCGTGCACGTCCACCCGATGGCAGTCAGCCATGGGCATGACAAGCAGCTGCTCCATGACCCTGGGGACGACCACGGGCAGCGAGGGAAGCGTACCCGCCTTGGTCTAGACCAAACCAGTGCCAGGACAAGGCTGTTGTGTCCGGCCGCCGGTGCGGGCCCGGCCCCGGCAGCCCCTCGTGTCACCGGCGTCCCGGGACCGAACGCCCGGCACTCCGGTGGTGACCCGTGCCGGGCGGTCGGGCAGAGTCGGGGGCATGACCACGTATGAGACCATGCCGTTCCACCTGGAGACCGAGCGTCTGATATTGCGGCCGTGGGACGTGTCGGACGCCGCCGAGTTCAGCGCCCTCCTCTCCGAACGCGGTAACGGGACCCCTGAGGTCGAGCGCATCCGGTCGTCCATCGAGGAGCTGCTGGCCGCGACGGCGACCACGGGGATCGCCCTGCTGCCCATCCAGCGCCGTGCCGAGGGCGACTTCATCGGCTACTGCGGACTGATCATCGGCCGTGCCACCCTGGAGGAGCCCGAGATCGCCTACGAGTTGTTCCGTCGTGCGCACGGGCGGGGCTACGCCACCGAGGCGGCCGGCGCGGTGCTCGGAGCCGCTGCCGCGACCGGCCGGAAACGGCTCTGGTCGACCGTCGGTTCGTGGAACACACCGTCGCTCCGGGTCCTGGAGAAGCTCGGTTTCGAACGCGACCACGTGTCCATGGAGGAGAACGGTGAAGTGGTCTGGCTCACCCGTTCGTTGCCCTGACGCGGGAGCCGGCGGCCCCTCGGGCCGTGCCGGGAGAGCCCGCTCCGGGGTCGGCCGTGACGCGGGAGCCCGCCGCCCCTCGGTTATGGCGCCCGAGCCCGCTCCCCCCGGGCCCGTGACACGAGGCGGGCCGGGCCTCGGGCCGTGACAGAGTGCGGGGCGGGCCTCTGGCCGGGCCGGCGGCGGGGATCCGGCCAGGGCCGCGGGCTGCCGGGCCATCCGGCGGCCCGGGCCGGCACCGCGGGCCTGATCCGCCGTCACCCGGCGGAAGCGGCGCCCGGAGTCCGGGGGCCGGACGGCCCCCCGGCGAGGCGGACCAGGGTCTTCCCGACGGTGTCGCCGCGCATCATGGCGAGGAAGGCGTCCACCGCACCGCCGATGCCGTCGGTGACCGTCTCGTCGGCGATGAGGGTGCCGTCCCGGAGCCAGTCGGCGGCCCGGCGGACGTAATCGGCGGCGAGGTGCTCGTGGTCACCGACGTGCATGCCGCGCAGCGTGAGGCGCTTGGTGATGGCCAGCGGCAGGTTGCTCGGCCCCGGCGGCGGCTCGGTGGCGTTGTAGACGGAGATCGCGCCGCACAGCGCGATGCGGCCACCGGGGTTCATCGCGGCGAGCGCGGCCTCCAGGTGGTCCCCGCCCACGTTGTCGAAGTAGACGTCCACCCCCTCCGGCGCGGCCTCGGCGAGCCGGCCGGCCAGGTCGCCGGCCCGGTGGTCGATCGCGGCGTCGAACCGGTACCGCTCGACGAGGCGCCGGGCCTTCCACGGGCCGCCGGCCGACCCGATGACCGTGCCGGCGCCCAGTCGCCGGGCGAGCTGTCCCGCCACCGACCCGACGGCGCCCGCCGCGGCGGAGACCAGGACGACGTCCCCCGGGCGCACCGGGGCGATCTCGGTCAGCCCCGCCCAGGCGGTGAGGCCGGGGGTGCCCAGCACCCCCAGCCAGGCCGGGGCGGGGGCCACCCGGGTGTCCACGGCCCGGACGTCCGCGGCCTCCAGCAGCGCGTACTCACGCCAGCCGAGGCGGTGGACGACGGTGGTGCCGGCGGGCACCTGCCGGCACCGGGAGGCGACGACCGTGCCCACGGCCCGGCCCTCCATCGCCCGGCCCAGCTCGAACGGGCGCACCCCGGGCACGTCCGGGCTCATCCGGCCGCGCATCGCCGGGTCGACGGAGAGGTGGTCGTTGCGCACCAGGACCTGACCGGGACCCGGGTCCGGCACGGCCGTGGTCACCAGGGCGAAGTCGGAGGGCGCCGGCTCCCCGACCGGACAGGCGACGAGGTGCCACTCACGGCTGGGGACGGGCATGGCTGCTCCCGGTGGTGGGCGTGCGGCGAAGCGATGGTCCGGATCTCATCGGGCGGGTGCGGGCGCGGGCGGGTGGGCGGCGGGCACGGGCGGACGGCGCGGGTGGGGGCGGTCGGTGGCGGGCGCGGACGGGTGGCAGGCACCGGCGGGGCCGGGCGGGACGCTGAGACGGTATCCCCGCCGGGTCCGGGAGAGCCGGCAGGACACCCGGGGAGGGACCCGGCGGGGAGCCGTACGCCATCCGGCGGGTGGCCCGCATACGTCACCGGGAGAGCCCGAACATGGTTCCGGCGGGCCGGACGACGGAGGGCGCGGCGGGGAACAAAGGGCGTGCCGGACCGGTTGCCGATCACGAGGTCGGGGTGGACTCGCCCCATGGCCGGCAGACATCCGAGCTTTCCGGAAGGACACTCCATGAGGATCGGCATCATCGGCGCGGGCAACATCGGCGGCAACCTCACGCGGCGTCTGACCGCCCTGGGGCACAAGGTGTCCGTCGCCAACTCGCGCGGCCCGCACACCCTGACCGACCTGGCCGAGGAGACCGGTGCCACCCCGGTCACGGTGACCGAGGCGGCGAAGGACGCCGAGGTGGTGGTGGTCACCATCCCGCTGAAGAACGTCCCCGACCTGCCGTCCGGGCTGTTCGACGGTGCCGCGGCGGATGTCGTGGTCATCGACACCAACAACTACTACCCCAAGGAGCGGGACGGGCGGATCGCGGAGATCGAGGACGGCCTGCCGGAGAGCCGCTGGACCGAGCGGCACCTGGGGCACCCCGTCGTCAAGGCGTTCAACGGCACCTACGCCCAGGACCTGCTGGACAAGCCGCGTCCGCAGGGCCACCCGGAGCGCCTCGCGCTCCCGGTGGCCGGTGACGACGAGGCCGCCAAGCAGGTGGTCCGCTCGCTCATCGACGAGCTGGGCTTCGACACGGTGGACGCCGGTGGCCTCGACGAATCCTGGCGCCAGCAGCCCGACACCCCCGTCTACGGCCTGCGGGCCGGTGTGCGGGAGGTCACCGAGGCGCTGGCCGCCGCGTCGCCGGAGCGGCCGGCGGCGTTCCGCGCATAACACGCCGGGCACCGGGCGCCGGGCCCGGCCGCACCGACCGCATCCCGTCCGGGCCGCGCCGCACCCGGGGCCCCGCCCGGTCGGGGAGCATCCCTCTGCCGGGGGCCGTACCGTCCGGGTCCCGCCCCGCCGCCGGGACCCGGTCCCGGCCGTGCCGGTACCGCCGCCCGGCAGCGCGGTCGCCGAGTCCGGCACCGGTCCGCTCCCGACCCCGCCGGCGCCCGCGCACCGGCTGGGGGACGGCCCGGGGCCGGCGGACCGCACGGGCCCGCACCCGCACGTGCCGTCCGCCGACCGTGCGGCCCGCCGGGGCGCCCCGCGCGCCGCGACGGAGACGGCCGGGGAGTCCCTCACCCGTGCCGCCCGGCGAAGAAGTCCCCGAGGGACGAGGCGAGCGCCTCCGGCGCCTCCTCGGCCACGTGGTGCCCGGCGTCGATGCCGTGGCCGCGGACGTCCGTGGCCCACCGCCGCCAGATCTCCACCGGGTTCCCGTACAGGTCCTCCAGGTCGTCCCGGAGCGACCAGAGGATCAGGGCCGGGCACCGGATCCGTGTCCCGGCGGCGCGGTCCTCCTCCTCGTGCCGCCGGTCGAGGGTGAGGCCCGCCCGGTAGTCCTCCAGCATCGCCCGGACCACGTCGGGGTTCCGCGTGGCCGCACGCCACTCGTCGTGGTTCTCCCGGCCCATGCTCCGGGGATCGCCGCGGTACCAGCTGTCCGGATCGGCGTTGATGACCCGCTCGGGGATGTCCGGCTGGGCGAAGAAGAACCAGTGCCACCACTGCGTGGCGAACTCGGCCGTGATGCGGGACAGGTGTTCGCTGACGGGCAGGCAGTCGATCAGCGCCACCCGCGAGACCGCGCCGGGATGGTCGAGCGCCAGGCGGAGCGCGACGGCGCCGCCGCGGTCGTGCCCGGCGAGCGCGAACCGGGTATGGCCCAGGGAGCGCATCACCTCGACCACGTCACCGGCGACGGCCCGTTTGGAGTAC
Source organism: Streptomyces pactum (assembly GCF_016031615.1). Lineage (GTDB taxonomy): Bacteria > Actinomycetota > Actinomycetes > Streptomycetales > Streptomycetaceae > Streptomyces > Streptomyces pactus. The sequence continues at coordinate 191,246 of NZ_JACYXC010000002.1, read as the reverse complement.
CCGGCGTGGTCGGCGGTGGGCGCCGGGCCGGTGGACCGCCCGTACCCCCGGAGGTCGGGGCAGACCACGGTGAAACCGCGCCGGACGAGAAGCGGGGCGACGCGGTGCCAGGTCGCGGAGGTCCGGGGGTGACCGTGCAGCAGCACCACCGGTGGTCCCTCCCCGCCGTGGCGAACGGCGATCGTCGCCTCGTCGAGCCGCACCCGCCCGGTCTCGAATCCTTCGAACACGCCCCGGACCTCCCGCCCTCGTCGGTACACCGCCCGCGGCACCCGTCGGCCCGGGACGGGACGAGCCCCTTCGCCCGGGAGCCACCGGGCCGGTCCGAGGGCACCGGCCGTCACCGTGCCGGGTGCCGGGCCGGCCCGGCCTTCCTCCTGCCCCCGCGGGTGCGGTACACACCACCGTCCGGCGTGCCGGACGGGAGCGGGCCCGGGTGACGACGGACCGCTGACGTCCGGTCAGGGGCCGGCGCCGGGGCCGTCCTCCGGGGGCCCGGGCCGTTCCCCTTCCGCGCCGCCGTGGCCCCGGCCCTCCCCGCGCCGCTCCCGGCCCTCCGCGGTGGGGGTGCCGTCCGGCGGGGTGCCGGCGGTACGGTCCCCGTCGGCCGGCCGGCCCTCCCCCGCGCCCTGCTCCGTGTCCTGTTCCGCGTCCCGTTCCGCACCGTGGTCCGCGGCGCGGGTCCGGTGGCGCAGGACGGGCGCGGCGAGCAGGCCCAGCGCGGTGGCCGAGGCGACCGCGGCCAGGGTGATGCCCCAGGCGACCGGGCCGAGCGGGGTGCACCCGAAGAACCGGCTGACCCCCGGGGTCTGGATGACCGCGGCGAGCACGGCGGCCGAACCGACGCCCGCGGCGAGCACCTTGCGGTCGGTGCCCCCCGTGGTCAGGGTCTGCGCCAGCTGCGTCCCCACCAGGGCGGCGAGCGCCACCGTCCCGGCCCGCCGCCGCCCGCCGGTCAGCCGGGCCGCGCCCCAGGCCGCTCCGGCACCGCAGGCGGTGACCGCGCCGCGCAGCAGCATCTCCCCGGTGAGCGCGGTGCCCAGCGAGCGGTGCGGCCCCTCCCGCAGCAGCCGCTCACCGGCCTGTTCCCCCGGTTCCCGGGCGGCGATGGCCAGCGAGGGGGCGAGGTCGGTGAGGAGGTTCACCAGCATGATCTGACGGGCGTTCAGCGGCGTGCCACCGGTGAACGCCGCGGTCACCACGCCGAAGGCCACCTCGCCGAGGTTGCCGCCGACCAGGACGGCCAGCGCGGCCCGGACCGACGCCCACATCGCCCGGCCCTCCAGCAGGGCCGCCACGATCGTCTCCAGCCGGTCGTCGCTCACCACCAGGTCGGCGGCGGCCGTGGCGGCGGGGGTGCCGCGCCGGCCCAGCGCGATCCCCACGTCGGCGAGCCGGATGGCGGCGGCGTCGTTGGCCCCGTCGCCGGTCATCGCCACCACCCGGCCCATCCGCTGGTACGCCTGGACGATCCGGGACTTGTGGCGCGGGCTGCACCGGGCGATGACGTCCACCGTCGGCAGCAGCGCGTCCAGCTCCGTGTCGTCCAGCCCGTCCAGCTCCGGGCCGGTGCACACCGTCCGCTCGGCCGCGTCGCCGACGGTGGCGGCGATGGCCTCGGCGGTGGCCGGGTGGTCGCCGGTGAGCATCACGGTCTGCACCCCGGCCCGGTGCAGCCGGGCGGTGGCCGGTGCGGCGCTGGTGCGGACCGGGTCCGCCAGGGTGAGGAAGCCGAGGAAGACCAGGTCGCGCACGGCGTCGTCGGTGAGGTCCTCGTCCGGGGCCAGGGCGCGTTCGGCCACCGCCAGCACCCGGCGGCCGGCGCCGGCGAGTTCCTCGGCGCGGGCGGTCAGCTCCCGTGTCCCGGACTCCTCCAGCGGGGTGTCCGCGGCGTCCGGTCCGCGCCGGTACCGGCAGCGCTCCAGGACGTTCTCGGGCGCGCCCTTGACGCTCAGCAGCGGCCCGCGGGAGGTCCGGCCGGCGGTGGCGTGGTACGCCCGGGACGGTTCGAAGGGCAGCGAGCCGGTGCGCTGCCAGCGGGGCGCCCCCTGGCGGACCGGCACCCGGGCGCGGCGGGCGCCGGTGAGCACGGCCCGGTCCGTCTGGTGGGCCATCGGTTCGGACTGGCGGGCGGGCGGGGTGGCGCGCAGTGCGGCGGCGAGGACCGCCTTGCGCCGGGTGTCCAGCGCGTCGGCGGGCAGCGCGCCGTCGGTGTCGGCGACCGTGGCCAGCCGCAGCTCCCCCTCGGTGAGGGTGCCGGTCTTGTCGAAGCAGAGCACGTCGGAGCGGCCGAGCGCCTCGATGGTGCGGGGGTTGCGGACCAGCGCGCCGAGGTCCGCCAGCCGCCGGGCGGCGGCCAGTTGCGCCGCGTTGACCAGGAAGGGCAGCCCCTCGGGGACGGAGGCCACGGCGAGGTTGACCGCCGAGGAGAGGGTGTCGGCGAGCGGCCGGCGGTGCAGGAAGCCGGCGCCGACCACGGCGGCGGCCGAGGCCGCGGCGACCGGCAGGCTGGTCCGGGTCAGCGAGGTCAGCCGGGCCTCCACCCCGGTGGCCGGGCCGGCCTGGCGGGCGGTGGCGAGGCTGCGGCCCACCTCGGTGGCGGAGCCGGTGGCCACGACCACCGCCAGGCCCCGGCCCGCGGAGACCGTGGTGCCCTCGTAGAGCATGGAGCGGCGGCGGGAGAGTTCCGGGGCGACCACCGGTTCCGGGCCCTTGGCGACCGGCAGCGACTCGCCGGTCAGGGACGACTCGTCCACCTCCAGGCCCTCGGCCCGCAGCACCCGGCAGTCCGCGGGCACCACGTCCTCGGGGCGCAGCACGATGACGTCGCCCTGCACCAGGTCGCCGGCGGTGACCAGCCGTTCGGTGCCGTCGCGCCGTACCCGCGCGCCGATCGCGGAACGCTCGAACAGCTCGGCCAGCGCGCGTTCGGTCCGTACCCGCTGGACGCCGCCGACGAGCGCGGAGGTGCCGGTGATCGCGGCCACCAGGGCCGCGTCGGTGCGCGAGCCGACCGCGGCGGCCAGCGCCGCGCCGGCCGCCAGCACCGGGGTGAGCGGGTTGGCCAGCTCCTCGACGAACGCCGCGGGCACGGTGGTGGGCCGGGTCCGCTCACCGGTGGCCGCCGGGGAGCCGGCGCGCGCCGCCGCCTCCTGCGGGGACAGCCCGTCCTCGCCGGTGCCCAGCCGCTCCAGCACCCGCGGCACCGGCATCAGGTGCCAGGGGACGGTGACGACCGGCGGTGCCAGCGGGCGGGCCAGCAGCTGCCGGGCCCGCCAGTGCCCCAGGCAGAAGGCGACGGAACCGGCCGCGGTACCCATCGCGGCGCCGCGGGCGCACGCCTGCCGGGCCGGGGCCTGGGTGGCGGCGACCGCTCCCACACCGCTGCCGCCGGCGGCCAGGAAGGCGCTCTCCCGGTCCACCCCGGCGGCCGCCCCCACCGCGTCCACGATCAGCCCGGCCGCCTCCAGGTCCGAGCCGACCAGCAGGTGCGCGCCCCACGGCGGCGGTTCCCCGGGGCGGTGGACGCCGACGCCGCAGTCGGCCGCGCCCAGCGCCCGGCGGTTGCCGGAGACCAGCAGCACGACCGCGCCGTCGGCCTGGAGCCCGCGTACCGACGCCACCAGCCGGCCGCCGGCCGGGACGGCCGCGTCGGCGAAGGAGAATCCGTGGCCGGCGTCACCCGCGACCACCACCCGGGCGCCGGCCCGGCGTGCCGCGGCGGCGACCGCCTCGCCGCCCGGGGCGGTGCGGGCGGCGAGGCCGGCGACCGCCTGGAGGCGGCCGTCACGGGCCAGTCCCAGTTCCCGCTCGCTGCCCCGGCGCCGCAGCGCTTCCGCCGCCCGCCGGCCTGGGCCGCCCGGCCGCGACCCGTCCAGGGGTGCCAGCGTCCAGCCGTCCGCCCGCTGCGGGCGCAGGGGGTCGTCCGGGTCGAAGAGCGCGAACAGCCGCTCGGCGGTCCGTTCCTCGTCGACGTCGCCGACCGGTTCCAGATCGACCGGCTCGTACCGGTCGGTGCGCAGCGCCGCCTCGTCCAGCACCACGGTGTCCACCTGGCCCAGGCGGCGCAGCGCGCCGCGGTCCATGGCCACCACGCCGCGCAGCGCCAGCGCCCGGCCCAGGGTGGTGGCGAAGCCCTCCCGTCCCCCGTGGTGCGCCTTCGGTACGCCGGCGAGGGCGACGGCCAGGCCCTTGCGGGGGCCCAGGAGCGGCGCGGCGGCCGCTCCCACGGCGGCGGAGACGGCCATCGACCGCTCGGCGTAGCGGGCGGCGCCGTCCGTCGGCGGCGGTCCGGGCCGCTCCACCACGATCGGGTCGGCGGCGGCGTCCGCGGGACCGCGCACCAGGTCCGGTTCCCGCTCCGCCCAGGTCCGCCGTTCCGCGGTCGCCTCCCGCCACTGGGCCACCCGCTGCACCAGGTCCAGGGCGAGGCCGCCGCCGCGGGTGGCCACCCCCTGGGCCAGCGCGCCGACCAGCGGCAGGACGGTCTCGGCCCGGTCGGTGCCGTCCGGCGCGGTGCCGGCCAGCCGGCGCAGCCGGGGGTGGCGCTCCAGGGCGGAGGTCACCGCCGCCACCTCGGCGGGCAGCTTCAGCCAGGGGGCGAGGCGGGTGACCACGGTGATGGCCAGGCCCGCGGTGTCCGCGGCCAGCACCGAGACGGTCCTGCGCGCCGGCGGGCCGTCGCCGGGGTGGTCCGGTTCGGGGCACCAGGCGTCGAAGTCCTCGGTGGCCGGGACGCCCTCGGCCTCGGCCTCGGCGCGCTCCACCAGCGCGAGCAGGTCGCCGGTGGCGGGCGGCGGTGAGGTGAGGGCCACCACCGCGCGCTCGGACGGGGCGTTCACCCGCGCCCAGGCCACCCCGGGGTGGCCCTCCAGTGCCCGTTCCACCCGCCGCGCCACGCGTTCCCCGCCGGCCCCGTGCACGCCGCGGACCTCGATGTGGAGGCGGCCCGGGCGCTGCCACACCCCGCGCCGGGGCAGCCCGGCGACCAGGCCGGCCACGGTCGCCGCGCCGCGAACCCCGGCGGCGACGCCGTACGCGACCGGCCCGAGCACGGCCGGGGCGGACAGGTGCAGTCCCGGAAGAGGTGACATGGGACCGCGGGTAACCACCGCCGCCGCGTTCAACCACCCGGCCGGTGGGGTGATGGCCGCCGGCCGACGTCCCTCGCCGGTGGCCGCGACCCGCCCTCGACCACCCGTGGCCATGGTTGGGGGCCTCGGTCCGGTCCCCGGTGGCCGGCGGGGGCGGCCGGGCGGCGGGCAGGTGCGGAACGTACCGAACCCGGCCGGGACCTTTCGGCGCCGCCGTCCGAGGGCGGCCCGGCCGAAAGGCGAACGGTCCCGGCGCGGCCGGTAGAAGCGGCCCGGCCGGATGACGTTCAGGCGAAGGCGGTCCAGCCGGCCGGGGGTGCGCCGCCGGGCCGCGGGCCGCGCGGCGGACGGACCGGGCGGGCGGACCGCACACGGGCCGGCGGGCGGACCGTCCGGAACGGCGGGGCGTGCCCCGGGCGCCGGGCGCCCGCCGGTCCGGGCGGTGGCCGGGGCGAGGACGGCGTCCGCGCCTGGACCGGCCCGCGTCCCCGGGCGCCAGGCGTCCGGGCAGCCCGCTGCCCGGACTACGGGGCTACACCGGCGGTGCGCCGCGGGGCGGTCCCGCGCTCGGCCGCACCGGGCGGTGCGCCTCGGCGCGGCCGCCTCCGGCCGGAGGCGGCCGGGGACGGCCCCGGGACGGGCCGTGGCCGGGCCGGAGCCTGCCCAGGACGGCCGTCGCGTGCGGAACGCCTCCGACGCCCCTCGGTACACTCGGAAGGAGGAATGCCCGGAATCTATCCGTACAGGGGATGTGAGACCCGTGGGCAGTTCCCACGCATCGCGCAGGCACACCTTCCCGGACGCCGCGAAGGCGGCGGCGGGCACCGGCCACTCCCCCACCACCGGTCCCGGGCAGGCCGCCCGGGGCCCGGGCCCCGGACCCGCCACGAAGGACACCGACCGGCCGGCATCGCGCACCGCCGACGCGTCCGGACAGCCGCGGGATAAGTCGCGGGACGGACGTCCCGGCGGCGCGGGTGGCGACCGGCGCACCGTGACCGTACCGGTGCCGTCGCTGGGCGCCGTGGCGGACGGCGCGCTGCACGCGGCGACCTTCCCGGTCGCCCTCGCCCGCCAGGTCCTCCCCGCCAAGAAGGGGCTCCCCCTCTACCTGGGGCTCGGCGTCCTCGGCGCGGCCGATGTGCTCGACTGGCCGGTGGCGTTCGGCATCGGGATCGGTTACGCGGTGCTGCGCGGCGACGGCCGGTCCGCCTCCGGTCGCGGGCCACGGGACACCGGCCGGGCGGAAGGCCCGGGGCCGGCCCCCGCCTGACCCTCGTTCCGGGCGCCGGTCGAGGCGGGGGCGTCGGGCCCACGCCCGGCCCGGTGTCCGGCGTACGCCTCGTGCGGAGCGGTCGGACAGGGGTGGCCCGCGGCCGACCGGGTCGTGGCGGGTGCCGTCGACCTCACCCCGGCACGCCTTCGCCGGCGCCGCGCGGCGCGGGCGAAGGCTCCTTCCGCCGGCCGCCGGCCGCCGGCCGCCCCGGATCCGCGCAGGCCGAAGGCGGAGACCGCCGCCCCCAGCACCACCATGGCCACCGGGACGACGAGCGCGGTGCGGTAGGCGTCCAGCACCGCGCCCGGCGAGCCGCCGGCACCCGGCGCGGCGACCCCGTACACGGCGGTCACCGCGGAGATCCCGACCGCCGAGCCGAACTGGGTGCAGGTGTACAGCAGTCCGCCGGCCAGGCCCTGCTCGTCCTCCGGCACGCCGTCGGTCGCCGCGATGGTGAGCGGACCGTAGGCGAGGGCGAAGGCGATGCCCGCGATGATCAGGGCCGGGAACATCGCCGCGTACGGCCGGCCCGCCCCGACCGGCAGGAAGAGCCCGTAGGCCACGACCGCCAGCAGAAAGCCGCCGAAGATCACCCGGCCGCCGCCGTAGCGGTTCACCAGGCGCGGGGTGAGGACGGGGGCCAGCACGGCGTCACAGCCCAGGGGGATCAGCGCGACAGCGGTCTGCAGCGCGGACCAGCCGCGCAACTCCTGCAGGTAGAGGGTGACGATGAACTGGAAGCCGAAGAACGCCCCCAGGAAGAGCAGCGCGGCGAGATCGGCCCGCACCATCGCCGCCCGGCGGAAGATCCCCAGCCGGACGAGCGGTGCCGTGGCGCGCCGTTCGATCGCGATGAACGCCGCCACCAGCGCCGACCCGGCGGCGAACGCGCCGAGGGCCGCCCCGGATCCGCCGCCACGGTGTTCGAGCCGGACGATGCCGTAGGCGAACAGCAGCATCGCGGCGGCGGCGCAGGCCGCGCCGGCCAGGTCGTAGCCGTGCCGTGGCGGCTCGGGGCGGGCCTCGGCCGGCAGCAGTGCGAGCGCCGCGAGCAGGATGGCGCCGGCCAGGAACGCCGGGGCGAAGAACACCCAGCGCCAGCCGATCCCGGTCAGCAGCCCGCCGATGACCAGGCCCAGCGAGAAGCCGCCGGCGCCGACCCCGGCGAAGACCAGCAGCGCCTTGTCGCGCCGCGGCCCCCGCGGGTACGAGGTCGTGATGATCGACAGGGCGGCGGGGGTCATGAACGCCGCCGCCACTCCGGTGACGAACCGGGCCACGACCAGCGTCCACCCCGTGGTCGCGAAGCCGCCCACCGTGGAGAAGACCAGGAAGACTCCGAGCCAGGTGAGGAACATCCGCCTTCTGCCCAGCAGATCGGCGGCGCGGCCGCCGAGCAGGGTGAAACCGGCGTAGCCGAGCACGTAGCCACTCATCACCCACGCCGCGGTGCCGGTGGACAGGCCGAGGTCGGCGCGGATGGTGGGAACGGCGACGGCCAGCATGGCGACGTCGCTCCCCTCAAGGAAGATCGTGCCGCACAGGACGAGCAGCAGGGCCCGGGCCCGCCGATCCGTGCGGGGCGCGGGAGCGGTGGACACCGGTGCCTTCCTCATCCCTCGTCCCCGCAGCCGCTCGGCCGCCTGTGGTTCACCGGTGCCGGGCCCGGTCCGCCGACCGGGCCGCGCGAGGCCGGTCCCGTCCCCCCGTCCGCACCTCGAACTATCCGTCCCGGAGCCTCCACAGTTGCCATGGCCGCGACCGTACCGAGCGGCCGGCGGCCCGGACCACACCTTTTTCCACCCGCCCCCGAGGGTGCGCCCCGGCCCCTGAGCGGCGGGGACGCGCGCGGCGGGGGTGGACGGGCCCGGGGCGACGCGGCCCGCCGACCGACGCGGCCGCCGGGCTCACCCCGCGTGCGACCGGACCGGACCATCGGGTGACGGGTGGCTCTCAAGCCGTTCCCAGCACGGGGAAGTCCGCACCCTTTTATACTGATCAGGCCGGTCTCAGCTGATGAATTCCTCAGCATGTGGCACGAGTTCATCCGAATGCCCTCAGGAAAGGAAGAAAGTGAGCACAAAGGCCGAAACGTTCGAGTTTCAGGTCGAGGCTCGTCAGCTCCTCCAACTGATGATCCACTCGATCTATTCGAACAAGGACGTCTTCCTGCGGGAGCTCATCTCCAACGCCTCCGACGCCCTGGACAAACTGCGGCTGGAAAAGCTGCGCGGCACCGAACTGCGGGCGGACACCTCCGATCTGCACATCGCGATCGAGGCCGACCGCGACCGGCGGACGCTCACCGTGCGGGACAACGGCATCGGCATGACGCACGAGGAGGTGGTGGACCTGATCGGGACCATCGCCAAGTCCGGGACCGCCAAGCTGCTCCAGGAGCTGAAGGAGGCCAAGGACTCGGCGGCCTCACAGGACCTGATCGGCCAGTTCGGCGTCGGTTTCTACTCCGGTTTCATGGTGGCCGACAAGGTCACCCTGGTGACCCGGCACGCCACCCAGACCAGCGGCACCCGCTGGGAGTCCGACGGCCAGGGCACGTACACCATCGAGACGGTCGAGGACGCCCCGCAGGGCACCGCGGTCACCCTGCACCTGAAGCCCGAGGACGCCGAGGACCGGCTCTTCGACTACACCTCGGACCACAAGATCCGGGAAATCGTCAAGCGGTACTCCGACTTCATCACCTGGCCCATCCGGATGGCCACCGGCAAGAAGGCGGCGGATTCCTCGGAGGCCGCCGGTGCGGAGAAGTCCGGGGACGGCGGGGAATCCCCGGACTCCGCCGCGAACGCGGATTCCGCGCCCGGGGCCGAGACCCTGAACTCGATGAAGGCGCTGTGGGCGCGTTCCCGGGAGGAGGTGTCCGACGACGAATACCACGAGTTCTACAAGCACATCAGCCACGACTGGAACGACCCGCTCGAAACCATCCGTATGCAGGCGGAGGGCACCTTCGAGTACCAGGCGCTGCTGTTCATCCCGTCCGTGGCCCCGCCGGACCTGTTCCTGCGGGAGCGCAAGCGCGGCGTCCAGCTGTACGTCAAGCGCGTCTTCATCATGGACGACTGCGAAGACCTCATGCCGGAGTACCTGCGCTTCGTCAAGGGTGTGGTGGACGCGCAGGACCTGTCGCTGAACGTCTCCCGGGAGACCCTGCAGCAGGACCGCCAGATCCAGCTGATGCGGCGACGGCTGGTGAAGAAGCTGCTGGCGACGGTGAAGGACATGATGTCCGGCGACGCCGAGCGCTACGCGACGTTCTGGAAGCAGTTCGGCCGGGCGGTGAAGGAGGGTCTGCTCGACGACTTCGAGAACCGCGACGCCATCCTGGAGATCTGCTCGTTCGCCTCGACGCACGACGCCGAGAAGCCGGTCACGCTGCGGCAGTACATCGACCGGATGAAGGACGGGCAGCAGCACATCTACTACATGACGGGTGAGTCGCGCACCGTCATCGAGAACTCCCCGCACATGGAGGCCTTCCGGGCCAAGGGGTACGAGGTGCTGCTGCTCACCGACCCGATCGACGAGATGTGGGTCGGTTCGGTGCCGGAGTTCGACGGCAAGGCGTTCCAGTCGATCGCCAAGGGACAGGTGGACCTCGACACCGAGGAGGAGAAGAAGGAGGTCGAGGCCGAGCGGGAGCGCCTGCAGAAGGAGTTCGGCGACCTGCTGTCGTGGATGACGACGGCGCTGGGCGAGAAGGTGAAGGAGGTGCGGCTGTCCTCCCGGCTGACCACCTCGCCCGCCTGCATCGTCGGTGACACCTACGACATGACGCCCGCCCTGGAGAACATGTTCCGGGCGATGGGCCAGGACATGCCGCAGGTCAAGCGCATCCTGGAGCTGAACCCCACGCACCCGCTGGTCACCGGGTTGCGCGAGGCCCACGCGTCGGGCGGTGAAACCGAGGCGCTGGCGGAGACCGCGGAGCTGCTGCACGGCATGGCGCTGCTCGCCGAGGGCGGTGAGCTGACCGACCCGCAGCGCTTCATCACGCTGCTGGCCGACCGGCTGCAGCGCACGCTGTAGCGCCGTCCGGCCCCGGCGGCCGTGCCCGGTGGCCGTGGCCACCGGGCCGGCACAGACGGGGCCGGGGCACGCGGAGGGAAAGGCACGCGGGGCGGGGCCGGCACACCGGTCCCGCCCCGCGGTCGTGTGCGGACGCCGTCCGGGCCCCCGGGCCCGCGGCCCCGGTCCGCGGTCGTGGGCCGGGGGCACGTCCGGGCGGCACCGGCGGCCGGCCGGTCAGCCGGCGGCGGCCAGCTGGGTGGTCCGCCCCAGAGCGGCCGAGAACTGGTCGGTCACCTGGCCGAGCGCCTCGGCCGTGCCGGGGGCCAGGACCACCCCGCCGTCCGGCCCGGTCTCGATGTCCTTGTCCAGGGTGAACCAGCCCTGCACGATGTGCGCGGCCCCCATGGAGCTGAGCACCGGCCGCAGGGCGTAGTCGATGGCGAGCACATGGGCCGTGGTCCCGCCGGTGGCCAGCGGCAGCACCGTCTTGCCCGCGAGCGCGTACTGCGGGAGCACGTCGAGCAGGGACTTCAGCAGCCCGGAGTACGCGGCCTTGTACACCGGGGTGCCGACGACCACGCCGTCCGCCCGGGCGAACAGGGCGGTGGCCCGTTCGATGGCCGGGTGGGTGAAGTCGGCACCGAGCAGGGCCTCGGCGGGGAGGGTACGGACGTCGAGCGGGATCACCTCGTGCCCCTGCGCCACCAGCCGTGCGCTCAGGTGGCGCAGCAGCCGGGCGGTGCGGGAGGTGGCGGACGGGCTTCCGGAGACGGACAGGACGGTGGCCATGGCGGACCCTTCGGCGAACGGTGGTGGGGGTGGTGGTGCTGACGGAATCGGGGTCGGATCGCGGATCGGTACGGGATCGGTGCGCGGAGCGGGGCCGGGGACGCTGGTGACGGGGCCGGGAGGCGCCGGGGCGCCCGGCCGGGCGTGGCCCTCACCGGGCACCCGGCGTCCGGACGCCGGTGGTCAGCCGGCGGTGCGGTCGCCGGCGCGCTCGGCCGTTCGGTCGTCGGCGGTGCGGTGGGCGGTGGGCAGGTCGGTGGCGCGGTCGTCCCCCGGCGCCTCCTGCCACAGGGTGGTGGGCGCCGCGGCCCGGACGGCCGGGGCGATCTCCTCGGCGAAGCGCTGCAGCTGCTCGATCTGCTGCGGCAGGCCCAGGCCGGAGGAGTCCACGGTGATGGACTGCAGGTCGTGCCGGTAGACCTGGTGGTACCCGAGGATCTTGTCGATGATCTGCTGCGGGCTGCCGATGAGGTGGGGGCCGTGTTCGACCGCCTCCTCCACGGTGCGGAACGGCGTGTTGTAGCCGGGTCTGCCCTCCAGGTGCGGGCGGTGGCTCTGGCGGACCCGGGCCTCGTAGAAGTCCCGGAAGAGCGCCACCGCCTGCCGGGTGGTGTCGGCGATGAACAGGCCCCCGGACCCGGCGCCCACGTACGCGGTGCGCAGGTCGTGCCCGTACGCCTCGAAGCGTTCCCGGTAGTGGGCGATGAGCCGGGCGTACGCCTCGCGGGGCTGGACGGCGTTGGCGCTGAAGAGCGGGTCGCCGTGGCGGGCGGCCAGCTCCGGTGAGGCGAGGCTGGTGGCCGAGCCGTGCCAGACGCGCGGCGGCCGGCCGCCGTACGGCCGGGGCACGGTGGTGACGTCCTTCAGCGGCGGGCGGAACCGGCCGGTCCAGCTGACGTTCTCCTCCCGCCACAGCCGGCGCAGCAGTTCGTACTTCTCGGCCTGGTACTCCCACTGGAGGGATTCGTCGAGGCCGAACAGGTCGAAGTGGCCCGCCTCGGCGCCCTTGCCGATGACCAGTTCCAGGCGGCCGCGGGAGAGCTGGTCGACGGTGGCGTAGTCCTCGGCGACCCGGACCGGGTCCAGGACGGCCACCACGGTGACGCCGGTGAGCAGGCGGATGCGGCTGGTCCGGGCGGCGAGCGCGCCCAGCAGCACGGTGGGGGCGGAGGAGAGGAAGGGGCCGGCGTGCCGCTCCCCCACGGCGTAGCCGTCGAAGCCCAGCTGTTCGGCGGCGACCCCGGTATCCACGACCTCCGCGAGCCGGTCGGCGGCCGGGGCCAGCTCCCCGGTGAGCGGGTGCGGGGCGTGGCCGACGATGGTCAGCACCTGGAACCTCATGCCGTCACCTCCTCATCGGGCAGCGGTCGCGGCGCGGGCAGGCCCAGGTGGTGGCGGAGGGTGGGGCCCTGGTACTCGGTGCGGAAGACGCCACGCTCCTGGAGCAGCGGCACCACCCGGTCCACGAAGTCGTCGAGGCCGCCCGGCGTGAGGTGGGGCACGAGGATGAAGCCGTCGGCGACATCGGTCCGCACCGCCTCGTCGATCGCGGCGGCCACCGTGGCGGGCGAGCCGACGAACGCCTGGCGGGCGGTGAGTTCGACAGCCAGCTCCCGGATGGACAGCTTCTTCTCCTCGGCCACCGCGCGCCACCGGGAGGCGATGCCGAACCGGTCGCCGGAGTGGGCCCAGCCGCGGACCACGTCGCTGTCCGGGACGGGGTCGATGTCCGGCAGCGGGCCGTCGGGGTCGTACCCGGACAGGTCCCGGCCCCAGACGTTCTCCAGCAGGGCGATGGCGGTCTGCGGGCCGACCTGCTGGTGGCGGATGGCGACGGCGCGCTCCTCGGCGTCGGCGTCGGTGTCGCCGAGCACGAAGCCGGCGGCGGGCATGATCTTCAGGTCGTCCGGGCCGCGGCCGTACTTCCGCAGCCGGCGCCGGACGTCGGCGTGGAAGGCGCGGCCGGCCTCCGGGGTGCTGTGGCGGCTGAAGATGATGTCGGCGTGCCGGGCGGCGAACTCGCGGCCCTCGTCGGAGTCCCCGGCCTGGATGACCACCGGGTGGCCCTGGGGCGGGCGGGGCAGGGTGCTGCGGGCGGTGATGTCGAACTGCGGTCCGGTGTGGGTGAGGGTACGCGGCGGCTCCGCGGGGGGCCAGGAGTCCCACAGCGCGCGGGCGAGCTGGACGAACTCGGCGGCGCGGGTGTAGCGGTCGGCGTGGTCGAGGTAGCCGCCGCGGCGGAAGTTCTCGCCGGTGAAGGCGTCGGAGCTGGTGACGACGTTCCAGGCGGCGCGTCCGCCGGACAGGTGGTCGAGGGTGGCGAAGCGGCGGGCGAGTTCGTACGGCTCGTTGAAGGTGGTGTTGACGGTCGCGGCCAGGCCGAGGTGGTCGGTGACGGCGGCGAGGGCGGCGAGGACCGTCAGCGACTCGGGGCGGCCCACCACGTCCAGGTCGTGGATGTGGCCCTTGCGCTCGCGCAGCCGCAGCCCCTCGGCGAGGAAGAAGAAGTCGAACCTGCCGCGTTCGGCGGTGCGCGCCAGGTGCCGGAAGGAGCTGAAGTCGATCTGGCTGCCGGACTCCGGGTCGGTCCAGACGGTGGTGTTGTTCACCCCGGGGAAGTGGGCGGCGAGGTGGACCTGTTTGCGGGGGCGGTGCTGTGGTGTCATCGGACCGTCTTCGTGGTGTAGCGGTTGGCGGGGCGGGGCAGGCCGAGGTGGTCGCGCAGGGTGCGGCCGGTGTAGCCGGTGCGGAACAGGCCGCGTGCGCGCAGTGCGGGCACCAGGTGGCGGACCACCGCGCCGAGATCGGCGACGGGGTCGGCGGGCAGCAGGTGGAAGCCGTCGGCGCCGGTGGCCTCCCGCCAGTCGGCGAGCCGGCCGGCGAGTTCGCCCGGGGTGCCGGTGTGGCGCAGCGCCGGGGCGCCGGCGGGGCGGCCGGCGACGGGCCGGCCCGGGTGGCCGGACCCGTCGGGGCCGGTGAGTGCGATGGCGACCCGGAGCAGCACCCGCGGCTGTGCGGGTTCCCGGCCCGCCGCGGCGGCGCGGTCGCGCAGTTCGCGCAGGGCGGTGCGCGCCCGGTCCGGGTCGTCCGCGGCGAGCAGCACGATGTCCGCGTGGCGGGCGGCGAAGGTGCGGCGGGCCGGTGGCCCGGCCGGGTCCCAGACCACCGCGACCGGTGGCCGGCCCTGCGGCGGCCGGGGCACGATGGCCGGTCCGCGCACCGAGAAGTACCGGCCGTGGAAGTCGATGTGGTGGAGCCGGTCGCGGTCGATGAAGCGGCCGGTGGCGGCGTCGCGGATCTCCGCGTCGTCCTCCCAGCTGTCCCACAGCCGGGCCGCGACCTCGGCGGCGTCCGCCGCCTCGGCCCACAGTTCGGCCGGGGGCGCCACCGGGCGGCGCCCGATGGCGCGGGCCTCGGCCTCGGTGGTGGAGACCTCGGCCAGCCAGCCGGCCCGGCCCTCGCTGACGAAGTCGAGGGTGGCGAGGGCGGAGGAGACGTGGAACGGCTCGGTGTGGGTGGTGGTGACGGTGGGGACGAGTCCGATCCGGTGGGTGTCCGGGGCGACCCGGGCGAGCACGGCCACCGCATCGGGCCGTCCCGGGTGGCCCTCGGGCGGCGGGGCGAGGGAGTCGTCGAGGGTGACGAAGTCCAGCGCGCCCTGTTCGGCGAGGGCGGCCAGGGCGGTCCAGTGGCCGGCGGCCGGCGGGTCGGCCCGGCCGGCGGCGGAGGGGCCGGCCTGGCGGGGCCGGGTGCCCGGCGGCGTCGAGCGCGGCGGCGAGGTGGAGTTCGGGGGGCATGGCCTCGTGTCCTGGGGGTTCGGTGCGGCGGGGGTCGGGGGCGGACGGCCGGCGGAGGGTTCACGCCGCGCGGCCGGCCGGCGGGTGGGGGTACGGGGGGTGTCGGCGGGTGGGGGGTAGGGGGTGCCGGCGGCCGCGGGCGCACGGCCGGGGCGGTGCGCCCGCGGCGGGTGGTCAGGAGGAGGTGCGGGGGCAGGCCGGGCGGGTTGATCTCGGAGCGGGTGACGGCCTCCGCGGAGAGCCCCCAGCGCTTGAGGACCTGGGCGTAGGTGCCGTTGTCGATGACCGTGTTGAGCGCGTCGGCGAGCGGCCCGACGAGCCCGTTGCCCTTCTTGGTGGTGGCCGCGATCAGGCCCTGGAGGTCGGCGCCGGCGCCCGAGGAGGTGCCGACCACCTCGGTCTTCCCGGTGGTCGCCGCATGGTAGGCGGCGGTCGGGTTGGGGCCGAGGTAGAGGTCGATGCGGCCGGACTCCAGCGCGAGGTAGGTGTCGGTCTGGTCCTGGTAGTACTTGATGTCCACCGGGTCCAGTCCGGCTTTCTCCGCCTCCTTGCTCCACTCCACCAGCAGCTTCTCCTGGTTGGTCCCGGAGTCCACGGCGACCGTCCTGCCCGCCACGTCCTTCGGACCGTTGATCTTCCAGCCGCTGCCCTTCCGCGCCTCGAAGGCGAGGTCGTCCTTGCGGTAGGTGGCGAAGTCGTACTTGTCCTTGCGCTCCTCGGTGACGGTGATGTTGCTGACCCCGACGTCGTACTTGCCGCTGTCCAGCCCGATGAAGACGTTCTCCCAGGAGACGGTGTTCTGGTGCACCTTCAGCCCCAGGACGTCGGCGAGCAGGTAGGCGATGTCCACCTCCACGCCGATGTGGGTCTTGTTGTCCGTGGCGTACAGGCCCAGGGGTGGTTCGCTGCCGGTGGAGTTGGCGACCTCCAGGGTGCCGCGGTCGCGGATTCTCTTCGGCAGCGCCGCGGCGATCTCGTCGACCTTGGCGGTGCGGATCCGGTTCTGCTCGGGGCTGGTGTTGATCCGCGTCCCGGTGCCGTCGGCCGCCCCGGCGTTCCCGGTGCGGGCCGTCTCCTCCTCCGAGGGGTTGCCGCAGGCGGTCAGCAGGAAGGCCGCGGCGAGGATCGGGGCCGCCCAGGCGTGACGGCGGGTGCGGGCGGTACGGGGGGCGGTGCGGAGGGCGGGCACGGGGACTCCTTGCCGGATGGGGGTACGGGTCGCGGGTGGCGGCGGACGGCTGCCGCCGGGTGGGTGCGGACGGCTGCCGGGCGGTGCCGGCCGGCTGGTGGCGGCGGGTGCGCGGCGGGCCGCCGGAGGGCGGTGGTGTCACGGGAGGCGGGCCGGGTGGGGCCGGGGGTGTCACAGGACCTTGGAGAGGAAGGCGCGGGTGCGTTCGTGCCGGGGGTTGTCCAGCACGGCCGACGGCGGGCCCTGCTCCACCACCACGCCGCCGTCCATGAAGACCACGGTGTCGGCGACCTCGCGGGCGAAGCCGATCTCGTGGGTGACGACGATCATGGTGGTGCCGCTGCGGGCCAGGTCCTTGATGACGTCGAGGACCTCGCCGACCAGTTCCGGGTCGAGCGCGGAGGTCGGCTCGTCGAAGAGCAGCACCTTGGGTTCCAGGGCGAGCGCGCGGGCGATGGCCACCCGCTGCTGCTGGCCGCCGGAGAGCTGGCGGGGGTAGGCGCCGGCCTTGTCGGACAGGCCCACCCGCTCCAGCAGCCGGCCGGCGGTCGCCACCGCTTCCTTGCGGGGGCGGCGCAGGGCGGCCACCGGGGCCTCGATCAGGTTCTCCAGCACGGTCAGGTGCGGGAAGAGGTTGAAGTCCTGGAAGACGAACCCGATGTGGGTGCGCTGCCGCAGGATCTCGCGCTCCTTGAGTTCGTACAGCTTGTCCCGGTGCCGCCGGTAGCCGATCAGCTCGCCGTCGATGCTGATCCAGCCGCGGTTCACCTTCTCCAGGTGGTTGATGGTGCGCAGCAGGGTGGACTTTCCGGAGCCGGACGGGCCGAGGACGACCGCGACCTCGCCGGTGCGGACCGTCAGGTCCACGCCGCGCAGGACCTCCAGCGCGCCGTAGCTCTTGTGGACGCCGCGCAGGTCCACCATCACGTCGTTCATGGGTTCTCCCCGGGGATCGGGCGGGCTGGGCCGGCCGGCCGCGCGCGCCGGGTGGCGGTGGCGCGGCCGGGGCGCTGCGGGCGGAGTTCGGGAAAGCCCTCGTCGAGGGTGGCGGGGGCCGGCGGGCCGGCGCGCAGGGTGCGCGCCAGGCGGCGGAGCCGCTGGAGGGGCGTGGGGGGCGGGTTGCGGTCGGCGCCGCGGGCGAAGCGCCGCTCGACGTAGTACTGGGCGATGGACAGCACCGTGGTCAGCAGCACGTACCAGGCGGTGGCGACCAGCAGCAGCGGGATCACCCGGCCGTTGCGTCCGTAGATCACCTGGACCTGGTAAAACAGCTCGCCGATCGCCATCACGTACACCACCGAGGTGCCCTTGAGCAGCCCGATGATCTCGTTCCCGGCGGTGGGCAGGATCGCCCGCATGGCCTGGGGCAGGACGATGCGCCGCAGCTGGCGCCGGCGGGGGATCCCCAGGGCCGCGGCGGCCTCCAGCTGGCCGTGGTGGACGGAGAGGACGCCGCCGCGGACGATCTCCGCGGCGTAGGCGGCCTGGTGCAGCGTCAGCCCGATGAGGGCGGCGCCCATGGTGCCGATGAGGCTGTTGGTGCTCACCGACCACAGGACCGGTCCGAACGGGACACCGACGCCGAGTTCCCGGTACAGGGCGCCGAGGTTGAACCAGAAGACCAGCTGCACGATCATCGGGATGGAGCGGAAGATCCAGATGTAGGTCCAGGCCACGGTCCGCAGCACCGGGCTGCGGGAGAGCCGCATGAAGGCGAGCACGGTCCCCAGGGCGAAGCCCAGGACGGTGGCGTAGGCGGTGAGCTGGAGGGTCACCCCCACCGCCTCGACGATGGTGTCGGAGAGGAAGTAGGCGCGGAAGACGTGCCACTCCCAGACCGGGTTGGTGACCAGTCCGTGGATGATCTGGGCGGTGAGCACCAGGGCGGCCGCGGCGGCGGCCCAGCGGGCGTAGTGGCGCACCGGCACCACCCGCAGGGCGGTCGGTGCGCCCGTGCCCTCGGCGGGTGGTGCGGCCGCCGGGTCCCGGCCGGCGGGGCCGGTGGCCTTCCGGTCCCGGTCTTCCGGGTGCCCGTCCGCCGCGTCCGGCCCGGCGGGGTCTCCGGGCGCCGGGTCCGGCTCCGCGGTGTTCCCGGCTGCCGCGCCCGGCTCCGCGGTGCTAGCGGCTGCCGCGCCCGGCCCGGCGGGGTGTTCCGATGCCGAGTCCGGCCCGGCGGGGTGTCCGGGCGTCCGGTCGCCGGCTCCGGCGGCGGGCGGGCGGGCGCCGGGCGGCCCGGGGTCGGTGGTCAGTCCCATCGTGGGCTCCTGCTCAGCTCTGCTCGGGCGGGTTGATCCGCGACTCGGGGATGGCGGAGGCGGTGGTGCCCCACTTCCGGAGGATCCGGTCGTACGTCCCGTCCTTGATCAGGTGGTTGACGGCGGCGCGGAAGGCGGGGGTGAGCGGGGAACCCTTGGCGAAGGCGAAGCCCACGTCGAGGCGGTGGTACTCGCCCAGGAAGGTGGTGCGGGCGGCGGGCTGGGCCGCCTGGTGGCGCAGCCCGTTGATGGTGGACATCACCACGTCCACACGGCCCTGCTGCAGCGAGGTGGTGACCGCCCCGGTGTCGGAGAACACCTTCACCTCGTAGGGCTTCTTGCCGGCCTCGGCGCACACCTTCCGCTGTTTGAGCAGGGTGGTCTCGAAGGTGGTCCCGGCCCCGGTGCCGATGGTCAGTCCGCACAGCTGGGTGAGGTCGGTGACCTTCTTGCCCAGCGAGGTGTTGCCCTCGCGCACCGCGAAGCCCTGGCCGTCGTCGATGTAGGTGACGAAGTCGATGGTCTTCAGCCGTTCGGCGGTGACGCCGAAGTTGCCGGTGCCCACGTCGTACTTGCCGCTGCCCAGGGCGGGCAGGATCGACTCGAAGGAGGCGTCCTGGCGCCGCACCTGGAGGCCGAGGACCTTCGCCACCGCGTCGGTGATGTCGATGTCCTGGCCGACCGGCTCCCGCCCGGAGCCGCCGGGGTAGAAGGCGGCGGGCGGGGTTCCGGTGGAGGTGCCCACGCGCAGCGAGCCCTTGGCGCGGACGTCGGCGGGGAGCAGCGCGGCGATGGAGTCCACCTTCCGCACCTCGGCCGCCGGGTCGCCGGTGGGCACCGGGGAGGCGCCCTCCGCGGTGGCGCCGGTGGCGCCGGACCCGCAGGCGGTCAGCCCGGACAGCACCAGCAGGGCGGCGGCGGCCGCGGCCGGGCGCGGCAGCCGGCGGCGGGCCGCGCGGGGGGGCGGCTCGCGGGCGGTCGGGGGCGGGTGCCGGGAAGCTTCACGGGTGCGGGGGCCTTTCGGGGACGCGGGCCGGCGGCGGGGCCGGCGGGGGGTTGTGGTGCGCGGGGCCGCGGCGGGCAGGGGGTGCGGGGGCCGCGGCGGGACGGAGGTGTTTCTCGAAGGGCAGCGGGCCGATCGTCTCGGGGTCGGCCGCGGTGTCGAACAGGGGCGTGTAGCCGGTGGCCAGGTACAGTCCGCGCGCCTCCGGCTGACGGGGGCCGGTGGTGAGGTACACGCGCCGGTAGCCGCGGGCGGCGGCCTCCCGTTCGAGTTCGGCCACCACCCGGCGGGCGAGGCCGCGCCGCCGGTGGCCGGAGTGGGTCCAGATCCGCTTGAGTTCGGCGGTGACCGCGTCGTACCGGCGGAACGCGCCGCCGGCGACCGGGGCGCCGTCCTCCAGCAGCAACAGCAGCGCTCCGCCGCGTGCGGGGGTGAACTCCTCGTCCGGGTAGCGGGCCAGCTCCTGGTGGGCCTGGCTGCCGTAGCGGGTGGTGTACTCGTGGCCGAGTTCCCGCAGCAGCGGCTCCACCAGCGGGTCGGTGACCGCGGCGGCCACCACCTGGAGGTCCGCCGGTCCGGGCGGCTGGGCGAGGGTGGTCATCAGCGCACCGCCGCCAGGGTCCGGCCGCCGTCCGCGGCCCGTGCCGCGTCGCGCTTGGCGACCTCCTCGCGGACGATGGGGATGACGTACCGGCCGAAGTCGATGGCGTCGTCGACCAGGTCGTAGCCGCGGGCGGAGAGGATCTCGATGCCGAGGTCGTAATAGTCCAGCAGCGCCTGGGCGACCGTCTCGGGCGTGCCGACCAGGGCGTTGGAGTTGCCGGCGCCCCGGGTGGCGGCGGCGGTCGCGGTCCACAGCGCGCGGTCGTAGCGTTCGCCGGCCTCGGCGATGGCGACCAGGCGCTGGGACCCGGTGTTCTCCGGGGCGGGCCGGTCGTGGTGGCGGGGGCTGGGGTGTTCCCCGCGTCCCTGGCGGGCGCGGATGGCCCCCAGGGTGCGGTGCGCCTTCTCCCAGGCCAGTTCCTCGGTCGGCGCGATGATGGGACGGAAGGCGACCTGGAACCGCGGCACCTCGGTACGGCCGGCGGCCGCGGCGGCGGCCCTGACCGCCTCGATCTGCTCGGCGGTGCGGTCCAGCGGCTCGCCCCACAGGCAGTAGATGTCCGCCTCGGCGCCGCCGGCCCGGTACGCCGCCGGGGAGGAGCCGCCGAAGGAGACGCCGGGCCGGGGCTGCTGGTGGGGGAAGACGTCGCTGACGAAGTCGTGGAAGCGGTAGTACTCGCCCTCGTGGTCGAAGGGTTCGCGGGTGGTCCAGATCTTCTTGACGACGCGGATGTACTCCTCGGTGCGGGCGTAGCGCTCGTCCTTGCCGAGGGTGTCGCCCTCCCGCCCCTGCTCGTGGTCGTTGCCGCCGGTGATGAAGTGGACGGTCAGGCGGCCCTCGCTGATCTGGTCGAGGGTGGCGAAGGTCTTGGCCGCGAAGGTGGGGTAGGAGACGTTGGGCCGGTGGGCGAGGAGCAGTTGCAGCTTCTCCAGCTTCGTGGCGATGTACGCGGCGGCCGGCGCCGGGTCGGGGGAGCCGGAGCCGTAGGCGAACAGCACCCGGTCCCAGCCGTGGTCCTCGTGGGCCCGGGCCAGCTTGAGCGTGTACTCCTTGTCGAAGGCGAGGCCGGAGCGGACGGTGGTCTCGGAGCCGTCGTTGGTGGCGGCGATGCCGAGGAACTCCACAGGCATGGGACAACCTTTCGGTGCGGGAGGAACGGCGCGTGAGCGCGGGTGACGACGCGTCCGGGCGGTCCGGCGACCCACTGCCGACCTGCTGACGACCGTCAGGCGAGGGCGGCGGGGCGCCGGGGCGCGCGGGAGTGCGGGTGGAGGCAGGAGCGGAACGCGCGGGAGTGCGGGTGGAGCTGGGAACGGGACGCGCGGGAGTGCGGGTGGAACCGGGAACGGGACGCGCGATGCTTCGGATGACGGCGGGGCCGGAACGGGCGGGCGCGGGAAGGCGTCCCGCCGACGGGCGCGGGCGTGATGACACCTAGGCGGTGGTACCGGGAACTGCGGCAGCGTGGGTCCGGGGAGCTCGGGCGGCGGGCCGCGCCCGGGACCGGACGGACCGGGCGGTGGGCGGCGCTACGCGCGGAGCTCGGCCCGCAACGGGGGGACCGAGGGAGGGAAGGGCCGGTCAGACAGCCCGCTGCCGAGTCAGGCGCAACAGGCGGCGGACCACACCCGACCGAAGTCGATGTGGTCGCGGGTGACCAAACGCTGCTGGGCATTCATGGAGGTAATTGAGCGGCCCGGCACGTTGTCCCGTCAACCACCGTCCGTATCGCGGGACGTATCGGTCCACATGCCGGGAGGCGGAGCCGTGCGCCGCCCACCGCCTTGACAGCCTCCGGCCGCCCGCACATACGATCGCGGCGGACGTGTCTCCGGTTCCGCACCGGGGCCTTCCGGTCGCGTTGAGGGACGCGACGTGCGTGATGAGACCGCGCCGGCCGCCACACCGCCGGCTCGCAGCCGCGTGTGCCGCCGGCTGCCTCCGCCGCCCGCGCCCCTCCCCGAAAGAGCCCGTGATGGCCACACCTTTCGATGCCGCCGTCCCTGTCCCGCCCCCCCCGCCGCACCGCGCTCCCCGCCCTGAAGACGGCCCACCGTCACGCAGCGGCACGTCCGGAACCGCCGTCCGCGCCGGGCCCCGCGCGGGAGGGCGGACCGCCCGCCCCGGGCGACGCGCTGCCGGTCGTACCGCGCCGGCACCCCGGCCGCTGGACCGCCGCGGTGATCGCCCTGGTGCTCTTCGCGCTGGTGGTCAACTCGGTGGTGCGCAACGACGCGTTCCAGTGGGACGTGGTCGGCGACTGGTTCACCACCCGGGCGGTGCTGGACGGACTGCTGCTCACCCTCTGGCTGACCGGCGCGGTGATGGTGCTCGGTTTCCTGCTGGGCACCGGGCTGGCGGTGATGCGGCTGTCCGCCAACCCGGTGCTGCGCTCGCTGAGCTGGGGCTACGTCTGGATCTTCCGCTCCACCCCGCTGCTGGTGCAGCTGCTGTTCTGGTTCAACATCGGGGCGCTGTACCCGACGCTCGGCGTCGGTCTGCCGTTCGGCGGCCCGGACCTGTTCAGCGTGAGCACCGTGAACCTCCTGGGTCCCACCCTCACCGCGGTCATCGGGATGACGCTGCACGAGGCGGCCTACGCGGCCGAGGTGGTGCGCGGCGGCATCCTGTCGGTGGAGCCGGGGCAGACCGAGGCCGCCCAGGCACTGGGTCTGAGCCGATGGCGCACCCTGCGCCGGGTGGTCGTCCCGCAGGCGATGCGCTCCATCGTGCCCACCGCCGGGAACATGCTGATCGGCACCCTGAAGGGCACCAGCATCGTCAGCGTGCTGGCGGTGCACGACCTGCTGTACTCGGTGCAGCTGGTTTACAACCAGACCTACCAGGTGATCCCGCTGCTGATGGTCGCCACCCTGTGGTACATCGCGGTCACCACGGTGCTGAGTATCGGTCAGTTCTACGTCGAGCGGTACTACGCGCGCGGCAGTGCCCGCGCGCTCCCGCCGACCCCGCTGCAACGGCTGCGCCGGCGCCTGGCGACCGTGGGGGGCACGCCGCGCCGCTCCCCCGCCGCCGAGGTCCGCCCGGTCCCCGGTGGTGACCGGTGACCGCCGCCGTGGAGCGCCGGGCGCCGGAGCCGGCCGGTCCGGCCGTCGCGCCCGCCGGGGACGGCCCGGCCGGCGGTGCCCCGCCGGCGGTGCTGGCCGTGGTGGGGGCCGGTCCGCGCGCCACCGGGCTGCTGGAGCGCATCGCCGCCAACGCCCCCGGACTGTGGCCCGCGGAACGGCGGCTGCACATCCATCTGATCGACCCGCACCCGCCCGGCCCCGGCCGGGTGTGGCGGCGGGACCAGTCGCCGCTGCTGCGGATGAACTCCATGGCCGAGGACGTCACCATGTTCACCGACGAGGCGTCCACCGTGCGGGGGCCGGTCCGGCCGGGGCCGTCCCTGGCCGAGTGGGCCGCCCAGTTCTCCGGGGACGGCCCGCGGTACGCCCCGTACGCGGAGCCGTCCGACCCGGAGGTCCTCGCCGAGCTGCGCGCGCTGGCCCCCACCGACTTCCCCACCCGGCGGGTGCAGAGCGCCTATCTGGAGTGGGTGTTCCGCAGGGCGCTGAGCGAACTGCCGCCCTCGGTCACCGTGGAGTGGCACCGCACCACCGCGACCGCGGTCACCGGCCCCCCGGACGGACCGCAGCGGGTGCGTCTGGCCGACCGGTCCGACCCGCTCACCGCGGACCTGGTCGTCCTGGCGCAAGGCCACCTGGGCGCCGAACCGAGCGGCCGGCACGCCCGGCTGGCGGCGTTCGCCCGCCGGCACCGCCGCTTCCACCTGCCCCCGGAGTTCTCCTCCGACGCGGACCTGTCCGGCCTGCGGCCCGGCGAGGACGTGATCCTGCGCGGGTTCGGGCTCGCCTTCGTCGATCTGATGGTGCTCCTCACCGAGGGGCGCGGCGGCCGCTACCGGACCGCGCCCGACGGCACCCTGCGCTATCTGCCGTCCGGACGGGAGCCGTTCCTCCACGTCGGCTCGCGGCGCGGGGTGCCGTACCACGCCAAGACCCGGTACCGGCTCCGCGGGCCGCGCCCGCCGTTCCCCCGCCACTTCGGCCCGGACGCCGTGGCGGCGCTGCTCGCCCGGGACCGGCCGCTGGACCTGCGGACCGATCTGTGGCCGCTGATGGCCAAGGAGATCGGCTTCGGCCACTACCACGAGCTGTTCCACGGGCACCCGGAACGCACCGCGCTCGGCTGGCCGGATTTCCTCGCCGCCTTCGACCGGCTGCCCTGGTACTCGGCGGAGATGGCCGCGCTGGTCGCCTCGGCGGTGCCCGACCCCGCCGACCGGCTGGACCTGGAGGCGCTGGACCGCCCGCTGGACGGGCTGTCCTTCCCCACCCCCGAGTCCTTCCAGGACCACCTGCGCGACCACATCGCCCGGGACGTCGCCCGCCGCGAGGACCCGGCGTACAGCGCCGACCTGGGCGCCTTCCTCGCCCTGCTCTCGGTCTACGGGCAGCTGCCGCCGCTGGTGGCCTCCGGGCGGCTGACCGCCCGCTCGGTCGCGGACGGCATCGACGGCTGGTGGCACGGCTTCTTCAGCTTCCTCGCCTCCGGTCCGCCCGGCTTCCGGCTGCGCCAGCTGCTCGCCCTGTCCGAGGCCGGTGTCGTCCGGTTCCTCGGCGGGGACCTGAGGGTGGGCACCGACGAGGAGACCGGCACCTTCACCGCGACCAGCCCCACCGTCCCCGGGCACACCGTCACGGCGACCGCGCTGATCGAGGCGTATCTGCCCGCGCCCTCCCTGGAGCGCACCGAGGATCCGCTGCTGCGCGCGCTGCACCGCGGCGGGGAGCTGACCGAGGAGGTGCTCTCGGACGCCACCCACACCCACCGCTCGGGGCTGCTCAGCGTCGATCCCGGCGACGCCCGGGTGCTGGACCCCGGCGCCGGCGGTCCGCACCCGCGGCGCATCGCGCTGGGCGCGCCCACCAACAGCCGTGCCGTGGCGGCCTTCGCCCGGCCGCGCACCGACTCCCCCGGCTTCCGGCAGAACGACGCGGTGGCCCGGCTGCTGCTCCGGGCGCTGGCCGCGGGCGAGTTCGGTGCGGCGTCACCGGCCGGGCGGCCGGGGGCCGGGGTGCCGCGGCCGGCCGGTCCGGCCTGACCCGGGCCGCGGCTGCCGGTTCCGGGACCCGGGCCGGGGCTTCCGGTCCGGGCCTCCGGGCCGGGATATCCGGTCCGGGCGCGGCGCACCCGGGCCCGTGGCGCGGTCCCGCCCGGTCGCGGCCCGGTCGCGTGTCCACCCGCGGACCGTCACGCGCCGCCCGCGGGCCGGTGGCGCCCCCCGCCCGTGGCGGTCACGCATCCCTGTCGCGGGTCCGGTCGCGCATCCCTGTCGCGCGTCCCTGTCGCGCGTCCCGGTCGCGGGTCCCGCCGGGGCCGGACGCCTCTACCTGAACTCCCCGGGAAAATCCACACACCCGGCGCACATCCTTCACGCCTTCTCGCCGGTCTTACCCACAGGCCACGTGCGTGGCCATGAGCAGTGCATGGGAGTATCCATTTGAGAACCAGCGTGAAGAGCATCCGTTTCGCGTCCGCGGTCGCCGTGACCGCGGGGGCCGTCATGGCTGCCGGGGCGGTCACCGTCCCCGCGCAAGCCGCGCCGGCCCAGTCTTCCGTGGCCGGGGCGGCCACGGCGAAGACGGCGGTGGCGGTTCCCTCGATCACCGCCAAGGGCGGGTTCGTGATGAACAACGGCACCGGCAAGACGCTTTACACCAAGGCGGCCGACACCCGCCGGTCCACCGGCTCCACCACCAAGATCATGACGGCCCGGGTCGTGCTGGCCCAGCCGAACCTCAACCTCGACGCCAAGGTCACGGTCCAGAAGGCGTACAGCGACTACATCGTCGCCAACAACTACGCCTCCTCGGCCCGGCTGATCGTCGGCGACAAGGTGACGGTGCGTCAGCTGCTGTACGGGCTGATGCTGCCGTCCGGCTGTGACGCGGCGTACGCGCTGGCCGACAAGTTCGGCACCGGTTCCACCCGGGCGGCGCGGGTGAAGTCGTTCATCGGCAAGATGAACGCCACGGCCAAGAGCCTGGGCCTGAAGAACACGCACTTCGACTCGTTCGACGGCATCGGGCGCGGCAACAACTACTCGACGCCGCGTGACCTGACGAAGCTCGCCAGCAGCGCGATGAAGTACTCCACGTTCCGGACGATCGTGAAGACGAAGTCCACCAAGCAGAAGGTGACCACCAAGAACGGTGGTTACCGCTACATGGAGTGGAAGAACACCAACCCGCTGCTGGGCAGCTACTCGGGAGCCACCGGGGTCAAGACCGGTTCCGGCCCGGAGTCGAAGTACTGCCTGGTCTTCTCCGCCACCCGTAACGGCAAGACCGTCATCGGCACGGTGCTGACCTCGACCTCGGCGACCAGCCGGGCGTCGGACGCCAAGAAGCTGCTGGACTACGGCTTCAAGAAGTAGTCCCGCCGCTCAGCCCCAGGGGGCCCGTCCGCGACCGTCCCGGCCGCGGGCGGGCCCCCGTCGCGTGCGCCCCCGGCAGGTACCCCCTCGCTCCGCGGCGGGTGGCCGGCGGCCCGTGGGCGGCGGAGTGCTGGTCCGGCGGCCGCGTGTGCCGGCGGACCGCGGATTCACCCGTTCCGCCCGCCGGCCCGGTGGGTCGGGCCGGCGATCCGGCCGTCGCGAAACGGGGCGGCGGCCGTGTCGTGACGTTCGACACGATCATCGCCGTTCCGCTGGTGGGGCGGGCCGGTGACCTGATCGAGTACGGGGGTCAGCCACGCCGTGCCTCGCCGAGCCGGAGGTCATCTTGTCCTTCTTCGCGACGGCGGACGAGGTCGCCCCGCGCCTCGCGTCCGCCGGCTACCTCACCTCGCCCGCGGTGGCCACCACCGTCTTCCTCGCCGACCGGCTGGGCAAGCCGCTCCTGGTGGAGGGGCCGGCCGGGGTCGGCAAGACCGAGCTGGCGAAGGCGGTCGCCGAGGTGGCCGGGGCCCGGCTGGTGCGCCTGCAGTGCTACGAGGGCATCGACGAGGCCCGCGCGCTGTACGAGTGGAACCACGCCAAGCAGCTGCTGCGGATCAGCGCCGGGCGGGACGAGGGCTGGGACCGGGCCCGGACCGACATCTTCGGCGAGGAGTTCCTGCTGCCCCGGCCGCTGCTCGCCGCCATCCGGCACGACGGCCCCGCCGTACTGCTCATCGACGAGATCGACAAGGCGGACGCCGAGGTGGAGGCGCTGCTGCTGGAGGTGCTGAGCGACTTCCAGGTCACCGTGCCGGAGCTGGGCACGATCACCGCGACCCGCCGGCCGTTCGTGGTCCTCACCTCCAACGCCGACCGCGAGCTGTCCGAGGCGCTCCGCCGCCGCTGCCTGTTCCTGCACATCGACTTCCCCGACGAGGAGCTGGAGCGGCGGATCGTCACCGCCCGGGTGCCCGGGCTGGACGCCGCGCTGGCCCGGTCGGTGGTGCGGGTGGTGGGCGCGCTGCGGGCGATGGACCTGCGGAAGGCGCCGTCGGTGGCGGAGACCGTGGACTGGGCCCGTACGCTGCTCGCGCTGGGCGCCGGCTCGCTCGACGGGACGGTGGTGCGGGAGAGCCTGGGTGTGATCCTCAAGCACCGGCAGGACATCGAGAAGGCCGCCGCGGAGCTCGATCTGGACGCGGTGTGAGCGCGGCACCGGACCTCGGCGACCGCCTCACCGGGCTGGTCCGGGCGCTCCGCGCGCAGGGCGTCGGGGTGGGCACCAGCGAGACGGTGGACGCGGCGCGGACGGTGGCGGTGCTGGGGCTGGCCGACCGGGAGCGGCTGCGGGCGGGGCTGGCCGCCACGCTCCTCCACCGCCAGGGGCAGCGGGCGGTGTTCGACCCGGTCTTCGACCTGTACTTCCCGCTCGGGGTGGGATCACGGGCGGCGCCGCCGCGCGGCCGGGCCCCCGGCGGGCGGGAGGGCACCGAGGAGCTGCGGGACCGGCTGGCGGCGGCCCTGGCCACCGATGACCGGGCCGCGCTCTCCCCGGCTGGCGGCCGAGGCGGTGGAGACGCTGGGCGGGTACGGCGCCTTCGCCGGGCCGGACGGCGGGCCGGCGCGGAACGGCGCGGGGGCGGGCGGCGGTTCCGGCCGGGACGGCGGGCCCGTGCGCGGCGGGCCCGGGCGGGGCGGGTCCGGGGCCGGCGGCGGATCGGGGGCCGGCGGGGCCGGGCAGGGCGGTTGGTCCGCGCACCAGACCCTGGACCGGCTGCGTCCCCAGACGCTGCTGGCGCGGGTGCTCGCGGAGGTCCGGGAGCGGGAGGCCGCGGCCCCCGGGGCGTTCACCGAGCGGCTGGAGCGGGACGAGATCCGGCGCCGGATCGAGGGGTTCCGCGAGGAGGTGCGGACCGAGGCGCGGCGCCGGGTGGCCGAGGTACGCGGCGCGGAGGAGATCGCGCGGCGGGCACTGCCGCCCACCACCGACCGGGTGGACTTCCTCCACGCCGACCGCGCGCGACTCGCCGAGCTGCGCCGGTCGGTCCAGCCGCTCGGCCGCAAACTGGGCGCCCGGCTGGCGGCCCGGCGCCGACGGGCCGCCAGGGGCCGGATCGACCTGCGGCGGACCCTGCGCGCCTCGCTGTCCACCGGCGGCGTCCCGGTGCGGCCGGTGCTGCGCCACGGCCGGCCCGGGCGGCCCGAACTGGTGCTGCTGTGCGACGTGTCGGGGTCGGTGGCCGGTTTCGCGGGCTTCACCATGCTGCTGGCCCGGGCGCTGCACGACCAGTTCAGCAGGGTCCGGGTGTTCGCCTTCGTCAACCGGGCCGACGAGGTGACCGGCCTGGTCCGGCGCGGTGCCGCCGACCCGGCGGAGCTGGCCGCCCGGATCGCCGCGGAGGCGTCGGTGTCCCGGTGGCACGGGAGCAGCGACTACGGGGCCGCGCTGGGCGACTTCGCGGCCCGGTACGGGGACACCCTGGGCCCCCGCACCGCGCTGTTCGTCCTCGGCGACGCGCGGACCAACGGGGCCGATCCCAACCTCGGGGCCCTGCGGGACATCGCCGGCCGGGTCCGCCGGGTCCACTGGCTGAACCCGGAGCGGCGGGCGGCGTGGCCGACCGGCGACTCGGTGGCGCTGGACTACGCGCGGATCGTGGAGATGCACGAGTGCCGCAACGCACGGCAGCTCGGCGACCTGGTGGCCCGGCTGCTGCCGGTCTGACCCCGCGGGCCGTCCGGCGTCCGCCCGCGGCGCCGTCCGGTGCCGCGGGCCGCTGCCGGACGGCGGTGGGCCGGTGGGCGGACCGCCGCCCGGTGCGTCCCGGCTCGTGGTGGGGGCCGGGCGGGGTGTGCGGCACGGTGACCGGCCCCCGGTCCCGCGGTCACCGCAGCGGCACCAGGTCGGCCCCGACCGGGAGCCCCTCGATGTGCGGGTTGCTCACCACCGCCAGTTCGTACGGGTGCCGGGTGCCCGGCTGCCACTGGCCGCCGGCCAGACGCACGGTGGCCACGTTCGGCACCGGTCCGCCGGTCCAGTCCAGCGGTCCGGCGACGGTCTCCAGCCGGGTGCGCCCGACCGCCTCGGCCACCGCCGCCGGGTCGGTGGGGTCGGCGGCCGTCCGCAGCGCGTGCACGGCGACCTCGAACAGCGCGTGGGCCAGTCCGAGCGGCTGCAGCCACTGGCGGCCGGTGCGCCGCTCGTAGGCCTCGGCCAGTTCGGCGGCCGTCCGGCCGTCGAGCGAGGAGCGGTAGGGGTGGTCCGGGGTCCAGTACACCAGCGTGGCGACGTCCGCGTGCGACGGCCGCCCGCCGTCCGGGGTGACCGTGGGCGGGTAGGCGAGCCATCGCGAACAGGTGATCAGACGGGGGGTGGCGCCGCGCTCGGCCGCCTGGGCCCGGTACAGGCCCAGGTCCCGGGCGGTGGCGGCGCTGGTGACGATGTCGGCGCCGGCCTCGCTGAACGTCTCCACGTGGCCGGTGAGATCGGCCGCCGGTTCGGTGTACGCCGCGGCGGGCTCCACCAGCCGGTGGCCGAGGCGGTGCGCGACGGCGGCGAATCCCCGTTCCCGGTCGCGCGACCAGCCGCCCTGCGGGCCGTCGTTCCACAGGCAGCCCACCGTCCGCCCGGGACCGGCCAGCCGCTCCCACAGATCGGCGAAGGTCGCGGCGATGTCGTCGAGGCCCCAGCAGAAGTGGTAGGTGAAGCGGAACGGCGAGGTGTCCGCGGCCCCGCGCCCGTAGTAGTAGACCTGCCACGGGAAGGTGCTGGACACGCACGGCACGCCCGCCTCCTCACAGGCGTCGGCGACCGCCGGCAGCACCTGGGTGCCCGCCAGCGTCACCACGATCCGCGCGTCCTCGTCCCGTACCAGCTCCCGCGCCGCCTGCCGGCCGCCCTCGGCCGTGGACCGGCTGTCCCTGATCATGTGCTCGTACGTTCCTCCGGGTCCGGCGGGCACCCCGGACCGAGGACGCGGCCGGATCGGGGCACCGCCGGACACGCGCCGGGTACCCACGGATGCGGCGGCCCGACCGGGTGCCGGGCGGGTGCGGCTGCCGTACCGCCGGACGACGGGCGGGACGGATACGCGACGGCGGACCGCCCCCAGGGACGGGCGGCCACCGGGGCGGGGCGGGTACGGGCATCGAAGCCGGGCGGGGGCCAGGCCGCGGCCCGGGGCGGAGACGCGGCCGCACGGGCTGCAGGACGGTGCCGGCCGCGGGGCCGATCCCGGGGTCGGCCCTTTGGGCCGGCGGGTGGGCCGGGCCCTGCCGCACGCCGTTCCGTGGACGGACCGGACGCGGCGACGGGCGGGCGGTGGGCGGGCGCGACGGCCGTGGTGGGCACGCGGCGGTGGACACCCCCGGTCGGGCGGCCACCGGGGTGGGGGCCGCACGGACGGAGAATCCAGCGGAAGCCGGGCTGGGCAGGCCGGGGCCGCGCGAGCTGCAGGACGGTGCCGGCCGCAGGGGTCGGGCCCAGGGCGGCCGACGGGTGAGCCGGGTCCTGCCGCGAACCGGTCGGACGGAACCGGATTCGGCGGCGAGCGGGCGGTGGGCAGGGCAGGCCGGAGGGTGCAGGCGGCGGACGGACCGGCCGGGCGCAGTCGGCGGGAGCGGGCGCGGCGATGGGCGGACCGGCTGGGCGCGAGGCGGGCGGCGGCGGCCCGGGCGGAGGCGAGCGGGGCGACAGGGCGGACCCGGCGAGCCCAGGCGGACGCGGGCGGGCGACGGGCGAATCGGGCGGGAGCGGGCGGCGGACGGACCCGGCGAGCGCAGGCGGGCGGGAGCGGGGCGACGGGCGAATCGGGCGGGCGGGAGCGGGCGGCGGACGGACGACCCGTAGCCGGACCCGCTCCGGGCCGCCGGTGGAGGGCCCGGCCGGACCCGGTTCCGCGGCCGGGGACCCCGCCGAGGCCCGGCAGGGCGGCGGGGCGCGCCGGCCGGACCCGGCGCCGGCGGTCAGGTCCAGGCCCGTGCCGCCCGCGTCCGCCAGTACGTGTCGGCCGGTTCCGCCAGCCCGGCCAGCTCGGCCAGGTGGTCGTCGGTCAGCCGCACGGCGGTGGCCGCGGCGTTGGAGGCGAGCTGCGCGGGGGTGGCGGCGCCGGAGAGCACCACGTCGGCCCACGGCTGGTGGCAGGCCGCGGCGAGCGCGACCACGTCCGTCCCGGTGCCCAGCTCGGCGGCGATCCGGCGCAGCGCGGCGGGCGCCTCCTCCCCCGTCAGCCGGCCGTTGGCCACGCCTTCCTTCACCACGACCAGCCAGCCGGCCTCCCGGGCCTCGGCCAGGGCGGGGGCCACCGACGGCTCCAGCGGGTTCCAGGTGGCCTGGACCGAGCTGAACAGCGGGACGCCGTCCACCGTGATCTCCAGCGCCGCGCGGACGGCGTCGGCCTGCCGCGGGCCGCTGGTGGAGATCCCGGCCCGGACGCCTTCGGCGGCCAGGCCGGCCAGGGCGTGGTGCAGCGCGGGGTCGGTGAGGGCCGGGCTGTCCGGGGTGAGCGAGTGGACCCGGTACAGGTCGAGCCGGTCGCCGAGGAGCGCCCGGGTCTCCTCGCGCTGGCGGCGGAAGGCGGCGAGGGAGTGGTCCTTGACCTCGTGCACCGGCGCGGTCAGGGACCAGTCGCCGATGTAGGTGTAGCCCCATTTCCCGGCGACGAACAGTTCGTCGGGGGCCGGGTTCCGCTCCGCGATCCACTCGGCGAGGAACTCTTCCGCGCGGCCGTAGGAGCGGGCCACGTCGATGTGCCGGACGCCGAGGCGGCGGGCGAGGTCGAGCAGGTCGTGGCAGCGCCTGCGCAGACCGTCCACCGAGCGGTCGGGGAGGTCGGCGGCGCGGCCGCCGGTGAGGTAGGCGGGCCTGCCGACGGCGGCGAGGCCGAGGCCGAGTGCGGTCATGGGGCGGCCGGTCCCTTCGGGTCGGGGGGTGGTGGCGGGGGCCGGGGCGGTGTGCCCGCGCGCCGGGGACGGCGCGCGCCCGCCCCGCCCGGCCATGGTGCGGCGTCCCGCGCGGACTCCGGTGGCGCCGGGCCGGACGCCCGGCGGTGACGACCCGCCGGGCCGGTACGGAACGGGGACCGGCCCGGCGCGGTGGGCGGTCCGGCGGGCCCCCGCGGATGGGAGCGCGTGGCCCGCCGGCGGCGGTCAGTGCAGGGTGATGTACCCGGGGGCGGGCAGCCGGGTGGCCGTGGCCGGCTCATGGACGTCGGCCAGGGCGACGTAGAGCAGGGCCGCGGCAAGGGCGCCGGGGTCGGGGACGCCGATGGCGTGGTCGCCGACGTAGCTGGCCCGGCCGCGCCGGGGCCGCAGCGAGGCGGTGGCCAGCGCACCGCGGACGGCCGCCTGGGCCGCTTCGGTGAGCGGCGCCTCGGTGTCCGCCGCGGCGGCCAGTGCCTCGGCGGCCGGGACGAGGGCGTCGATCAGGGTGCAGTCGCCGACGACCGCCCCGCCGACCCGCTGCACGGCCGCCAGGCCCTCGGCGGTGGCGGTGGCCAGGGCGGCGCGGTCCGGTGCCCCGTCCCCGGACGGGACGGCGGACGCCAGGTGCTGGAAGAGCAGGCCGAACAGCGGGCCGCTGGTGCCGCCGACGTCGTCGAGGAAGGCTCCGGCGAGGGCGGTCATGCCGTCCGCGCCGGTGGTGTCGGCCAGTTCCACGGCGCGCCGCACACCGCCCGCCAGGTTGTCGCCGAAGTCGCCGTCGCCCACCAGCTGGTCGAGCCGGGTGAGGTTGTCGCGCACCTGGGTGACGATGCGCGCGTAGGCGTCGAGGACCGCACGGCCGCCGGCCTCACCGGGGGCGGCGGTGGCCGCTTCCGGCGTGGCACCGGGGCGGGACGGTGCCGCCGGGGCGTGAGGGGCGTGGTCGTCGGTGAGGATGCGCCGGGGCAGGTCCAGCGGGGTCCGGGTGGGGGCGGCCCACAGCTCGGTCCAGCCCGGCTCCAGTCGGGTGACGGTGAGGGAGAACCCGGCCATGTCCAGCGCGGCGGTGTAGGTGCCGACGGCCATCACCCGGGGCCGTATGCCCCGCGCGAGCAACTGGGTGTGGAGCAGGTCGGCGATGGCGTGGAGTTCCAGGCCGGTCGTCGCGCCCAGGCCGTTGACGACGACCAGCACCTCGTCGGGGCCGGCGGGGAGGGCGTCGAAGAGGTCGTCGGTCATCCGGCGGACGAGGTCGTCCACCGGGGGGTGGGCGATGGTCCGGGTGCCGCGCTCGCCGTGGATGCCCACGCCGTAGTCGAGGGTGCCGGCGCCGAGGGTGAAGGCCGGGCTGCCGGTGGTGGGCGAGGTCTGGGCGCGGGCGGCGACCGCGACGCTGCGGGACGCGGCCACGACCCGGGCGCCAAGGTCGGCCAGCTCCTGCAGCGACGCGCCCCGGTCGGCGGCGGCACCGAGCAGCTTCTCGACCACCGTCGTGGCGGCGGTGCCCCGGCGGCCGGTGGCGCTGTCGGCGGCGTCGGTGGCCAGGTCGTCGTCGACCAGGACCGTCGCCACCGGGATGCCGTCGTGCCGCAGCCGTTCCGCGGCGATCTGGAAGTTGATCACATCGCCGGTGTAGTTCTTCACGATGTGCAGGACGCCGCCGCTGCCGGCCGCGGCCACGCTCGCCTCGTAGATCTGCCGGTTGTGCGGGGAGGCGAAGATCGCGCCGGGGCAGACGGCGTCCAGGCCGCCGAGGCCCAGCAGTCCGGTGTGCAGGGGCTCGTGGCCGGAGCCGCCGCCGGAGACCAGGCCGACCGTGCGGTCCGGGTGCGGTGCGCGGGCCCGCAGGTAGAGCGGGGAGCTGTTGACCTCGATCAGGCCGGGGTGGGCCAGGGCCAGCCCCCGGGCCGCGGTGAGGACCGGGTCGGTCTCCGGCAGGAAGTAGCTCATCGTCGAGCCTCCGTCTGGTGCGGGTGTACGGGCATGCGAGTGCGGCGGTGGTCGCGACCGGGGCGCGCGGTCGACCGTACCGACCCGGCCGTGCGCCGCGGGCCGCGCGCGGGTACGGCGTGAGGGTGTGCGGATACGCCGTACCGAGGGGCGCGCGCCCGGAACCCGTGGGCCGGCGGATCGGTGCTCACACCATGACCGCCCCGCACCTCGGAAGATCGGTACGGCACGGTTCCGGTACCCGGCGGTTCCGGTCGGGGTCCCGGTGTGCGATGCTGCCACCTGCGTCAATCCGGATGAAAATCCGAAAAGCGCAGCTCAGATTCACCGGTCGGCAGCTTCATCTTTGCGAGGTCTTTACCGTGGCGGATGCTCGGCGCGAGGACCTCGGCCGGATGCTGCGCGCCTGGCGCATGGCGAGGGACCCGCGGCTGGTGCCGGACCCGGTGCCGCTGCGCGGGCACCGGACGTATCTGACCCAGCTCGACATGGCGCTGCTGCTGGGCGTGTCCGAGCGGTGGTACCGGGCGCTGGAGAAGGGCGAGGACCGCCGGTACGGGGCGGAGATGATCGCGGGCATCGTCCGGATACTGGGCCTGTCCCCCAGGCAGGCCGCCGCCCTCCACCACGGCACCGGCCACCGCCCCCCGGAACCGGTCTCCGCCACCCGGCCGGGCCCGGCGCTGCTGGACCTGATGCACCAGCAGCGGTGTCTGAGCTTCATCACCGACCGGGCGTGGGACGTACTGGCGGCCAACGCGGTCGCGGCCCGCCACTGCCCGTGGCTGGTGCGCGCCGGAGCCAACGTGATGACCTGGGTGTTCTCCCCGGACGCCCGGTACCAGCTGCGCGACTGGGAACGCAGCTGGGCCGGGCCGCTGCTGGAGCACCTCCGGCTGGCCTGGCAGCGGCGCCCGGGCGACCGGCGGCTGGACGAGGTGGTGCGGGAGGTACGCGCCATGCCCGGCGTCGCGGAGCTGTGGGAGGCGCCCGGCCGGCCCGGGGGCGTGACCGGCGGCGCCCCGGTGCCGATGTACTTCCCGCTGGTCGCCCCCGCCCCGGTACAGGTACGGGTCACCGTCTGCGCCCCCTACGCGGACCGGTCGCTGCGCTGGGTCATGATCGCGGCGCTGGACCCGGCGGTTTCGTTCCCGTGACCTGGCGGGCGGCGGCGCCCGTCCCACGGCAGTCCCTGCCCCGGCCTCCCGCGGTGGGTCCCCGCCCGGCCTGCGGTGGGTCCTCGCCCGGCCGTCCCCTGGGGTGCCCTCCGTCGAGCGTGCCCGCCGCGCGCCCCGGCGCACCTTTCCGCGCCCCTCCTCCCGACGGGGCGTGCGCCGGGGCGGACGCGCCGGTCGGGGCGCACTCACGCCAGGCGTGCGCCGGTCACGGGCAGGTGCTTCCGTGCGCGGGGCGCCACCCGCACCCTGCGCGGCTCGTTGACGGACCGGTGTACGGGCCACCGTGACCGCTGGCCGATGACCGCCCGCCACCGGCCGGGGCGGCCGGGACCTGACAGGCAGCCGGAACGGGCCCGTACCCCGGCAGGAAGCCGTCCCCCTCGGCACGCCGTGTCCGGTGCCCCCGGCACCGTGTCAGGGATCCTCGCCGGCCGTCCCCGGCGGGCCGGCGCGGGCCGGACCCTCGACACCCAGCGCGGCGGTGACGAACCGCACCCGCTCCTCGACCGGGGCCCGGGGCAGCTCGACCAGCTCGTAGCCGTACTCGGTGTACACCGTCACCATGTGCGCGTAGGTCCGCTCCGCCTCCCGCGGGGACTGCCTCCGTTCGGCGTCCCGGACGTAGATCTCCGGCCAGGGCGGTGCGATGAACACCCGTCGGTGGTAGCGGAAGGCGCGGGCGGCGGTGTCCAGGTGCCCGGGCACCGGGTGACCCGAGAGCCTGAGGTAGCCGATGACGTCCGGCACGCCGCGGTCGAAGAAGACCGGGCCCGCGTGGTGCGCCGCGAGGCGGTGCGAGCGCAGCTCCCAGCCGAGCATCAGTTCGGCGAAGAGCGCCGGGTCGGTCCAGGGCAGCGCACGCCCGCCGATCGCCGTCTGGTCCTGGATGACTCCGCGCCCCGCTTCGTGGGAGCGGTGGAACCCGGCCTCCGCCAGCCGGTCGATCAGGGTGCTCTTCCCCGATCCCGGGCCGCCCGTCACCACGATGAACCGGTACGTCGCCGCCGCCGTCCCGGCCGGTCCCCCGTCGCGTCCGTCCCCGGGCCGGACCCCGTTCGGTCCGCCGGCGCGAGGCCCGCCGGCCTGACGACCGGTCACTGCAGCTTGCTCCGCGCCCCGGAGGCGGTGGCCGGTCGCCGGCCGCGGGGACGCCGCCCGGGCCGGGGGCGCCGGGGCTTGCCGTCGAGCCCCGCGGCCCGCGAGGCCCAGCAGGCCACGGTCTCCTCCGGCAGACCGATCCGGGCGAGCGCGCCCCGGACCTGGTTCCGGCACTCCGGCGAGCCGCAGTGCACCGGACTGAACGGGAGGGCGGGGGCGGGGAGGTAGAAGCAGGCACATCCGAGACAGAGGTGGATGGGACGCATGGGACATCTCCTAGTGCAGGGTTCCGCTGCCGTGGCAGGTGCCGCAGGGCCCGGTCCAGCTCCGGGTGACCGGCACCTGGTTGCCGTCCTCGTCGAGCTCCAGGGTGTGTTCGGTGTGCTCGGTGACGCGGTCCCCGCCGCAGGCCGTGCATGGTTGTTCGGACACCGGGCCAGCATGCCGCAGGCCCGTCCGCCAGGTGAACACCGAACAGCTGACCGCCCGGTGACCCGCACGGACCGCCCCGGGGCACGGTCGCCGCCGGGTCGGGACACCCGCGCACCCGGTGTGCCGCCGGCATGGTCCCACACCGGCCCCCTCCGCCGCCCGGCTTCCGGCACACTCCGGCCACGGCCCCGCCCACCCGGCTCGCGCCACGCCGTCCAGGGCGTGCCGGTTCCGTACCTCGCCGGCCCCCCGCCCCCGCGTACCGGTTCCCCCCACCCGAACGGCCCGGGGCCGGGCACGCGCGGCGCCCGGGCGCCCGGTGCCGGCGATGCCTGCCCGGCGGCCGGGGCGGAGGGGAGAGGGGCGAGGGAAGGGCCGGGATGCGGCAGGAGTCTTGTAGCCCCGCCACCACCTGTGGGAGATATAGGTCTGAACCAATGATCCCGTCTGGGGAGGCCCGAACGTGCCACGCCCGCCCGCCACCGTCGTGTTCGCGGTCTCCGCCGCGTGCCTGCTCGCCGCGTGCGGCGGTGAGGACAAGGACACCGAGCCCCCTTCCGTGCCCTCCGGTGTCACCGTCCAGGCCGGCAGCGCCACCTCGGTGCACGTGATGTGGGAACACGCCACCGACGACGAGGGGGTCGCCGGGTACGAGGTCTTCCGCAAGGGCACCAAGGTCGCCACGCTGCCGGCCACCAAACGCATGGTGGACATCGAGCGGCTGAGCCCGGGGACCGCGTACAGCTTCACCGTCCGGGCCCGCGACGCGGCCGGCAACCTGTCCCGCCCCAGCGCGGCGGTGAGCGTCACCACCCCGGCCGCCAGCCCGGAGGACCGCCGCGCCCCCACCCGGCCGACCGCCCTGCGCGGCACCGTGACCGGTAGCCGTACGGCGACCCTGACCTGGAAGGGGTCCACCGACGACGTGAAGGTCACCTCCTACGACATCTACCAGGAGGACGCCCGCATCCACAGCGTGCCCGGCGACCGGACCACCGCGCACCTCACCGGCCTGCGGCCCGGCACCGTCTACACCTTCACCGTCCGGGCCCGCGACGCGGCGGAGCACTCCTCGGCGGACAGCACGGCCGTCGATCTGACCACGCCAGCCGCCCCCGGCCAGGGTCCCAGCACCGCGCCCACCGGGCTCACCGCCACCGCGCGCGAGGGTTCGGTCGAGCTGTCCTGGAAGCCCCCGCGGACCGGTGGGCCGGTCACGGAGTACCAGCTCTTCCTCAA
Organism: Streptomyces pactum; assembly: GCF_016031615.1. GTDB lineage: Bacteria > Actinomycetota > Actinomycetes > Streptomycetales > Streptomycetaceae > Streptomyces > Streptomyces pactus. The sequence continues at coordinate 152,920 of NZ_JACYXC010000002.1, read as the reverse complement.
CGGCGAGATGGCCACCACCATCGTCTGGGGCGCCGACCCGCCGGCCGGGACCGCGACGTACAGCACCCCCGTCTCCGGCGGCCCCGGCACCCGGTACAGCGTCAAGCTGCGGGCCCGGCTGCCGGACGGGAAGTGGGGGGACTTCTCCGCCCAGCGGACGGTGGTGATGCCCGGCTGAGTCGCCGCGCCCCGCCCTCCGCGGTCCCCTGACGCACCGGTGACGCTCCGAGGCCGGGGCGCCGGAGACCGCGGTGGGCGCGCCGGGGCCGTCCATCCGTCCGGGGGCCGGCTCCGGACCGACCCGGGGAGGCGGGGCGGGTGGCCGCCCGGGACCTGGTAGGGGCCCGGGTCCGGGGCGCGGCGCCGTGGCGGTGTCCGTCACGGCCCGTTAGTCTGCGGGCGGCCACGCACCGCAGTCCCCCAGCAGGAGGCGAGGGCGCCGCTGATGAGTTCCGAATCCATCCCGCCGCAGGTCCGCAGGGTGTACGGACCGTTCGACCTCAGCTCGATCCCGGCCTTCGCCGGCGGCTTCATCAACTTCGGCTGCTGGGACGGCATCGACCTGGACGGTCCGCTGACGGTGGCGGACCGGGTCCGCAGCCAGCAGCGCATGTACCAGCACGTCCTCACCGCGCTCACCGGGCCGGGGTGGGACGCCGGGAGCACCGGCGGGGCCCGGCGGGAGCGCGGCGTGCTGGAGGTGGGGTGCGGGCTGGGGTTGGGGTGCGCGCTGGCCGTCGAGGAGTTCGGGCTGCCGGACGTCACCGGGATGGACATCCACCCGGAGCAGCTGGAGCGGGCCGCCCGGGCCAACGAACGGCTGCTGGGCGAGAGCCCGGAGCGGCTGCGTTTCCGTCAGGGCGCGGCGGAGGCCATGCCGTTCGGGGACGGCCGGTTCGGCGGGGTGTACAGCGTCGAGGCGGTCCAGCACTTCCGGGACCTCGCGGCGTTCGGCCGGGAGTGCGCCCGGGTGCTGGCCCCCGGCGGGCGGCTGGCCGTGGCCGGTTTCCTCACCCCGCACGAGGACCCCGGCGCACCGGAGCGGCTCGCGGCGATGCTCGACAGCTACGCCGACGGGCTGGACGTCGCCCACCCGCTCGGCGCGCTCACCGGCTCGCTGGCCGACGCCGGTCTCCGGGCGGTACGGACGGAGTCCATCGGGGCCCTGGTGTGGCCCGGCTGGGACCGCTGGCTGGCCACCAGCGGGTACACCACGACATGGTCGCGGAACTTCCTCACCGCCTACCGGGAGGGGCTGCTCGACTACTACCTGATCACCGCGGAGGCCCCGGCCGGCTGATCCCGGGCAGACCGCTCCCGGTGCGCGGCACGGCCGGCCCCGCGCGCCCGGTACCCGGCGACCTCCCCGCGCGGCGGGCCCGTGCCGCGCCGGGCCGGTCCGTGTCCGGCCGGGGCGGTCTCCCGGGGGCCGAGGGCGGGACCGGGTGGCCGCGGGTCCGCCCGGCCGGTGTACCGCAGCGCTCCCGCCCCGGGGGTGCGGATCTGCCGTGGGCCGATCACCCTGGCCCGGCGGCAGCGGCGGGTGCTTGGGTGGCCGCCATGGAGATCCTGGTACTGGGCGGAACGGCGTGGGTGGGGCGGGAGGTGGCGCGTCAGGCGGTCGCACGCGGCCACCGGGTGACGTGCCTGGCCCGCGGGCAGAGCGGAGCGGTCGCGCGCGGGGCCCTCCTGGTGGCCGCGGACCGGCGCGGCCCGGAGGCGTACGCGGCGCTGCGCGACCGTTCCTGGGACGCGGTGGTGGAGGTGTCCTGGCAGCCGGGGTTCGTCCGGGCGGCGCTCGACGCGCTGGCCGGCCGGGCCCGGCACTGGGTGTACGTCTCCTCCGTCAGCGCCTACGCCCGCCACGCCGTCCGGGGCGCCGACGAGTCGGCGGAGCTGCTGCCTCCGACCGACCGGAGCGAGGCGGACCGCGCGGTGTACGGCGAGGCCAAGGTGGCCTGTGAGCAGGCGTCCGCGGCGGCGGTGGGCGACCGGCTCCTCATCGCCCGGGCCGGCCTCATCGGCGGCCCGGGCGACCACAGCGGACGCTCCGGCTACTGGGTGGCACGGGCGGCGCGCGACCCGCACGGGCCGATGCTCGTCCCGGACGTACCCGATCTGCCCACCCAGGTGGTCGATGTACGGGACCTGGCGGCGTGGCTGCTGGACGCGGCGGAACGGGGTGTCACCGGCGCCTACGACGCCGTCGGCCCGGTCGTCCCGTTCGCCCGGTGGCTGGAGCTCTCCCGTACTGTCGGCGGGCACACCGGCCCGGTGGTCACCGCCGGTTCACCGTGGCTGCTGGACAGGGGCGTGGCCCAGTACCTGGGTCCCGGGTCGCTGCCGATGTGGCTGGTGGAGCCGGGCTGGGAGGGGTGGTCGGCCCGGAGCGGCTCCGCGGCCCGCGCCGCCGGGCTCCGCCACCGCCCCCGGGCCGAACTGCTCGCGGACACCCTGCGGTGGGAGCGTGCCCAGGGCCTGGACCGGGACCGGCGGGCCGGTCTCGACGCGCGGCGCGAACGCGCGTTGCTCGACGCCCTGGGCGCGGGGTGACGGCCCGGCCGTGAGGCCCGTCCGGGACCCGAAGGTGCCGCGGTGCGCACCGGTACCGCGGTGCCGCCCCCGTTCGACCCGGCACCGTGACGCTTCGCGCCGTCGTACGGTCCGGGCCGCTCCGCCCGCTCCGGGGCCGCCGGGTCACCCACCGGCCCACGCCTCCCCACCGTCGGCCCACCCCCACCGTCGGCCCGCCGCCGGACCACGCCCCCGCGTCACGTGTGCCGTCCCGCCCACCCCCGGCACCGTCGGGCGACCTCGCGGCGTACGGTCCCGGGCCGCTCCGCCGGCTCCGACGGCACCGGGCGGCCCCGCCGCCGTACCGCCCGGCCGGCCCACCGTCTCCCGCACCACCGGCGCGGCACCCGTTCGCCCCGTTCGCCCGGACACGGTCCTGCCGCCCCGTCACCCGCCCTGCGCCCCCGGCCCCCTTCGGCCCCGACGGCCTCTTCGGCCCCGACGGGGCCGCCGCGCCGCCCGTACCGACCCGGCAGGCGCCGGCCACTCGCCGCACCGGTCGGCCGCCCGGCCGGTCCCGGAACGGGCTCGGCACCGCGGCGCGGGCGGGCGGGGTCGCGGCGCGGGCGGGGGGCCGCAGGCGGGCGGTCCGGGGCCACGGTGCGGGGCGCGCCGGACCGGTAGGCTCCAGCCCCCTGTGACGGCGGTGTGCCCCGGGTCGTCCCCAGGGGGCGTCTCCGCCGGCGGGCCGACGGCGCGGGGGGTACGGGTGGTGCGGGAGTTCAAGGCGCTGACACCGGAGGATCCGGAGTACGTGGGGCCGTACCGGATCGTGGCGCGCCTGGGCGCGGGCGGCATGGGCCGGGTCTACCTCGGCCGGTCGCGGGGCGGGCGGCCGGTGGCGGTGAAGGTGGTGCGGCCCGAACTGGCCGAGGACGAGGCATTCCGGCGCCGGTTCGCCCGCGAGGTCACCGCGGCCCGCCAGGTCAGCGGGGTCTTCACGGCGGGCGTGGTGGACGCCGACCCGGACGGTTCCCCACCGTGGCTGGCCACGGCGTATGTGCGGGGGGTGTCGCTGGACACCGCGGTGACCGGCCACGGGGCGCTGCCCCCGACGGCGGTGCTGGCGCTCGGGGCCGGACTGGCGGAAGCCCTGGAGGCCATCCACGCGGCCGGCGTGGTCCACCGGGACCTCAAGCCCTCCAACGTCCTGCTGGCCGTGGACGGCCCCCGGGTGATCGACTTCGGGATCTCCGCGGTCGCCGAGACCAGTACGCTCACCCGGACCGGCAGTCTCATCGGGACACCGGGGTTCATGTCGCCGGAGCAGGTGAAGGGCCGTCCGGTGACGGCGGCCGGCGACGTGTTCTCCCTCGGCGCGGTGCTGGTCTTCGCCGCCACCGGCGCCGGGCCCTTCGGCACCGGGTCGTCGCACGGGGTGCTGTTCCGCACCGTCTACGAGGAACCCGACCTGGCGGCGCTGCCGCCCGGGCGACTGGCCGGACTCGCCACCCGCTGCCTGGCGAAGGACCCCGCGCGGCGGCCCTCGGTCGCCACCCTCATCGACGCGTTCGCCGGGGCGGCGGGGGACCGGCACGGGGTGGCCGAACTCCTCTCCGGCGGGGCCTGGCTTCCCGCGACGGTGGCGGCGGCCCTGGCCCGGACCCCGGCACCGCCCTCCGCGGCGGCGGCCGGGGCGGCAGCGCCCGAACCGCCGGCGGCCGGACCCACCGGTACCACGGGCACCACCGGCACCACCGGCACCGGACCGTCCGAGCCGTCCCGGACGCGTTCGGAGCCGCCCGTTCCCGGTCCGCCCGGCCCGCCCCGGACGGACGCGGACGCACCCGGCCCCGCACGGGCCGACAGCCCGTCCCCGCCCCGTGCCCCCCTTCCCTTCCGGCAGCCCCTCCCCGGCCGGTACGGGCGCAGGCCCGGCCGCCCCTCCCCGGCGGACCCCCGCGCCCACCGCCCCCTCCCCGACGGACGCGGACACCTCCGCCACCGGCACGCCCCCTCCACCCGCCACCGGTCCGGGCCCGGGCGCCGGCCCGCGGCCCGGCACGCGTACGTCCGGCGCCGTCACCGGCACGGGGGGCGGGACCGGTTCCGGCACGCCGGACGCCCCCGGCGGGGACCGGCCGGCGGCCTACGGGCCGCCCCCTCCGCCGTACGACCCCGGCGCGACCGTCGCGCCCGCCGGGTGGCCGGCCGCCACCCGGGATCCGGCCGGCGGCGCGGGCGGACGCCGGCGGTGGTCCCGGCGTCGGACGCTGACGGCGCTGACCGCGGTCACCACGGTGGCCGCGGTCACCGCCGCGCTGCTGTGGGGTCCCCGGCTCTTCGGGGGTGGGGGCGGCACCGGCTCCGACGACGGACGGTGGGCCGCTCCCTCCGGCACCCCGGCGGGCTCCTCGCCGTCCCGGGGCGGACGGGAACCGGACACCACGGTGACCATCGCGGTGAGCGCCCCGCTCACCGGCGACCTGGCCTCCTTCGGGCAGGTGATCAAGAACTCGGTCGACCTGGCGGTACGGGACGCCAACCGGCGGGGAGAGGTGCCCGGCATCACCTTCGAGGTCACCGCCGTGGACGACCGGGCCCGGCCGGAGGACGGGCGACGCAACGCCGCGCGGCTGGCCGCCGACGACGACGTCCTCGGAGTGGTCGGTCCGGCCACCACCGCCGTCGCCCAGGCGACCCGGCCGGTGCTCGCCGACGCGGACCTGGCCGAGGTCTCACCGGCCGCGACGAACCCGGTGCTGACCCTCGGCGACCGGTGGGAGCGGGGCCAACGGAAGCGCCCGTTCGGGACGTTCTTCCGCACCGTGACCACCGATGAGCAGCAGGCCCGGTTCGCGGCCCGGTACCTGTACCGGGACCTGGGCAAGCGCAGGGCGTTCGTCATCGGGGAGCGGTCCGGCCCGTCCGGCCCGGTGCACGCGTTCCGCGAGGAGTTCACCGCCCTCGGCGGACGGATCGCCGGCGCGGGCGAGGCGGACCCGTACGGCCAGGACTTCGGCGGCACCGCCGCCCAGGTGCGCGACTCCGGCGCCGACGTGGTCTACTTCGGCGGCGTGTACCCGGTGGGCGGGCCGCTGGCCAGGAAGCTCCGGGAGACCGGGTTCGACGAACCGCTGGCCGGCGGGGACGGCCTGTACAACGACGGCTATGTGGCTCTCGCCGGGGGTGCGCGGGCCGACGGCGACATCTGCACCACCGTGGGGGTCCCGCCCGAGCGGCTCGCCTCCGCCCGGGCGTTCGTCAGGGCCTACCGGGACGCGGGCCACCCGGACCCGCCGGCGATTCAGGGCGGTTACGCCTACGACGCGGCCTGGGCGATCGTCCAGGCGGTCAAGGACGTCGTGGCGGAGGCCGGCGGCAGGCTGCCGGACGACGCCCGGGCCCAGGTGGTGGAGGCGCTGCGGGACGTCTCCTTCGACGGGGTGACCGGGGAGATCGCCTTCGACGAGTACGGGGACGTCACCAACCGGCAGGTCTCGGTGTACCGGGTGGACAGCGGCGGCTGGCGGTACGTCACCCACGGCGCGGCCGGCGACGGCTCCCGGGGGTGACGCACCGCTCCCGGCACGGAGCGCCCCCACGCGGCCCGGCGCGACCCCGCCCGGGCGCGGGGCCCGGCACGGTCCGGCGCATCCCCGCCCGGCCCGGTGCGGGGCCCGGCCGGCGCGCACGGCTCGCCCGGGACCGGCAGTGTGCGGCAGGGCCCGCCGCCGTCCTCCCGTACCGGACGCCGATCCCCGGACCGGATGGCCCCCGCGGCGGCCGGATGCCACCTCCCGGACCGCGTACCCCTGCGGGCCGGGGGCGGTCGCGCGCGGCCCGCGGGGGCCGGGCGGAGCCGCGAGCGGCGGACGGCGGATGGGGCGGGCCAACGAGGAGCGAGCCGGGCCGGGAGGGTCCCGGTCACACCCCGGCCGGGCCCTGCAGGCCCCTGGTCGCGCCGGGCCGGGACCGGTCGGGTCCGTCGGGCCCCGGAGCGCTCCGCGTCCCGCGAACCGGACGGGAAGGCGGCCGGCGGCCCGGGAGCCCGGGCGGGGGGTGGGCGGCGTCCCCCCGGACGGCGGGCGGGGCGGCCGCTGCGTTTGACACCCGCCCCCCGGCTGGCACGGTGGTGGAGGGGACAACGGCCACCGGCGGCTACCGGTGGGCAGCGGCGGCGGGCGACGCAGGAGGTTCTCGATGGGTTCCGGTTGGGTTTGGACGGCGTCCCGTCCCATGTGGCGGTCCGCCGCCCGGCAGCTACCGCTCCGGCTCACCTCCGGCGCGTTCTTCCTCCACTCCGGCTTGACCAAGCGCGGGGCGGACGAGCAGACGGCCGAGGCCCTGCACGGATTCGCGAAGGCCACCTACCCGAAGCTGGCGAAGGTCGACGCCCAGCAGTTCACCCGGCTGCTGTCCGCCGGCGAGATCGCCATCGCCGCCGCGCTGCTCCTGCCCGGTGTCCCGGTCGTGGTCGCCGGCGGCGCGCTGACCGCGTTCTCGTTGGGCACCATCGGGCTGTACCTGAAGACCCCGGGCATGCGCGAGGAGGGCAGTCTCCGCCCGACCGAGCAGGGCCTTCCGCTGGCGAAGGACGTGTGGCTGCTGGGCATCGGGCTGTCCCTCCTCGCCGACGGCCTCACCGGCCCCCACCGCGCCGTGACCGCCGCCCGCTGCGCGCTCCGCCACCGCCGCTGAGCCGGCGCCCACCGGGCGCCGGGCGCCCGGTGGAAGGGACGGAGGGCGGGAAGGGACGGACGGCACACGGCGGCGGCACCGGCGGTCTCCGGAAACCCGCCGGCCGGCACCGGCGCCGAGGCGCGCACCGGGGCACGTGCCGACGGGGGCCGGAGGGTTCGCCATCCGTATCACCGGGCGAGCATGACGGGCCTGCGATCCGTCACCGGGCGACGGTGACGGCCGCCGTCCCGGCCACCGCCGTGGACACCGCCCTCCCCGGCCACCACCATCCCCCGCCCGCCACCGTTGACCACCGCCGTCCCCGGTCGGTGCCGCCCCCGCTCGCGCCGTCGCGGCCGGTACGTCGCCGGACGCCTCAGCCCGCCCGCTCCGCCGGCCGCCGCGCGGCCGCCCACTCGCGGCCCCACTCGGCCAGCGGCCGGAGGGCGTCGTTGAGGCGCCTGCCGTTCTCGGTCAGCGAGTACTCCACACGGGGCGGCACCTCGTCGTAGGAGACGCGGCGCACCACGCCGTCCGCCTCCATCTCGCGCAGGTGGGAGGCGAGCACCTTCTCCGTGATCCCCGGGAGCAGCCGCCGCAGCTCGCCGAAGCGGCGGAACGGATGCTCGTGGAGAGCCCAGAGGATCAGCACCTTCCACTTGCCGCCGACCACCTCCATCGCGGTGTCGATCCCGCAGACGTGGCCGTCCGGTGTCCCCGGCCGGTTCAGCGTCGTCATGCCCCACCCTTCCGACGTGCTCGCTCTCCCCGGGGTAAGCACCCACTCCGAAGTGCGTACTTGATCACCTCCGGGCCGTTGGCCAGCCTAATCGGCATGACACCTGACACGGTTGAGAAGACCCCCCTGACCCTGCTGGGCCTCGGTGCGATGGGCACCGCGCTGGCCCGTACCTGGCTCGCCGCCGGGCACCCGCTGACCGTCTGGAACCGTACCCCGGCCCGCGCCGAGGCACTGGCCGCCGACGGCGCCGAGGTCGCGGACAGCGCCGCCGCGGCGGTCGCGGCGAACACCCTGGTCGTCGTCTGTCTGCTGGACGACGCCTCGGTGGAAGAGGTTCTGGCCGGCGCCGACCTGACCGGCCGGGACCTGGTCAACCTGACCACCGGCACCCCTGCCCAGGCCCGCGCCCGCGCCCGGTGGGCCCAAGAGCGCGGCGCCCGCTACCTGGACGGCGGGATCATGGCCGTCCCGCCGATGATCGGCGTCCCCGAATCCGGCGGCTACGTCTTCTACAGCGGCCCCGAGGAGCTGTTCGAGCGGCACCGGGAGACCCTGGCCGTGCCGACCGGCACCCGGTACGTCGGCGAGGACGCGGGCTTCGCGGCCCTGCACGACGTGGCCCTGCTCAGCGCCATGTACGGGATGTTCGCCGGCGCGTCGCACGCCTTCGCGCTGATCCGCAAGGAGGACATCGACCCCGCGTCGCTCGCCCCGCTGCTCGCCGACTGGATCGTCGCGATGGCCCCCGCGGTTCACCACACCGCCGAGCAGCTGCGCAGCGGCGACTACACCCAGGGGGTCGTGTCCAACCTCGCCATGCAGGTGGCCGGCATCCCGACCTTCCTGAACACCGCCGAGCAGCAGGGCGTCAGCCCCGAACTGCTCGGCCCGTACTTCGAGCTGATGCGCCGCCGCCTGGCCGAGGGCAGCGGCGAGGAGGACGTGACGGGCGTGATCGACCTGCTGGTGCGCTGACCCGCGCCTGCGGGACCGGCCTCTCGGGGGCCACCGGGCGTCAGGGCCCTCCACCAGCGGCCGCGGCCGGCCGGCCAGGTCACAGCAGACCCTCGCCGGGCAGGTCGCGGCCGGGTCCGGCCGCCGGGACCAGATCCCGGCGCAGGTACCACTCGGTGCCCAGCAGACGGTCCCGCAGCGGCGCCGGGAGCGAGGTGAGCCGGGTGAAGGCGGCGCCCCGTTCGACCTCCGAGACGTGCGCGTGCAGCGCCGCCCACTTGCGGTCGGCCCAGGGGCGTACGTCCACCACCGTGGTGATGCGCTCGTCGGGCACCCCGGGGAGCGGCCCGCCGTCCTCCGCCCGCTCCCCGAACGCCTCCCGCCACACCTCGGCCACCACCGAGCGGGCCACCGTGACGAGATACAGGGCCCGGGGCTGCCAGGGCGCACCGGACTCCGGATACAGCTGGTCGTGGCCGGCCGCCTCCACCGCCGCCACGGTCGCGCGGTGCGCCCGTACGTGGTCGGGGTGGCCGTAGCCGCCGTACGCGTCGTAGGTGATCACCACGTCCGGGCGGAACCGCCGGATCTGTCCGACCAGCCGCTCGGTCACCTCGTCGAACGGAGCCTCGCTGAACGGCGGGGCGCCGGGTGCGGAGTCGGGCACCCCGCTGTCGGCGTAGCCCAGCAGCCGGGGTGCCCCGGCGCCCAGGATGTCCAGCGACCGCTCCAGCTCGCCCGCCCGCCGGGTGCCCTCGGCCCACGTACAGGTGACCACGCCGGTCCTCGCCCCCGCCCCGGCGTACTTGGCCAGCACCCCGCCGGTCCACAGCGCCTCGTCGTCGGGGTGCGCGTGCACACACAGCAGACCCGGCTCGGCCACGGTGTCCTCCCTGTCGTCGGATCGGACCCAACCTACGCCACCCGTCGCCCCGTTGACCGGCCGGCGCCCCCGCACCGCGGACCGGGGCGCGGGTGCCGGGGGCGGAAGACGGGCCGGGCCGTGCGGCGTCAGCCGCGTCCCGTGCGGCGTCAGCCGCGTCCCGTGCGGCGTCAGCCGCGTCCCGTGCGGCGTCAGCCGGCTCCCGGGGCGGCCCGGCCTTCCGCCGCCGGGAGTGGCCCGGGCCGGGGAGAGCGGTGCCGGGGACGGACGCGGCCGCCCGCCGCGGACGGGCCGCCACCCCGGCCACCACCGCGGCGAGTCCGGCACACCCGAAGCACAGCGACAGCGGCAGCGAGCCCACCAGCAGCCCGGCGGCGGCAGCCGCCCCGGCCGTACCGGCGTTGAAGGCGGTGTTCACCCAGGTGCCCGCCCGGATCCGCCCGTGCGGCTCGGCGGCCTCGTCGGCGGCCAGGTACGCGCTGGTCAGAGCAGGTGCCACGAAGAGCCCGGCGAGCCCTGACCAGACCACCAGGAGCCACGGGTGGGGGCTCAGGCCCATGGGGGCGACGACCACCCCCTGGGCGACCACCCAGCGCGCCGGCCGGGCACCGGCCCGGGCGGGCCACCGGACGGCGCCGTGGACCAGGCCGCCGACGGCGCTGCCCGCGGAGAGCGCCGCCATCGACCACGCCGCCACCGCGGGCTGCCCCTGCCGGTCGGCCAGGGCGACCAGCAGGATCTCCACGGCACCGGAGCACATGCCGGCCCCCGCCGCGGCGGTGACGGCCCGGCGCCCGGCACGCCCGTCCGCCCACGGCCGCCGTCGTGCCCGCCCGGCCCGGGGGCCTTGGGCGGGGCGCGGCGGCCCCACCGGCCGTGGCGAGCGGCGGGCCGTGGTGTCCGGTCCGTCCCGCAGGGCCGGGGAGGAGACGAAGGCGAGGGTGCCGGCCAGGACGAGCCCGGCGCTCACCGGAAGACCGGCCACCGGCGCCGCCACCTGGAGCAGCAGACCGGTCAGCAGCGGGCCCGTCACGAAGAGGAGTTCCTCGGCGACGGTGTCCAGGCTGTACGCGCGGCGCAGCAGCGCCTCGTCCGGGGCGAGCCGGCGCCACACGGTGCGCATGACCGGACCGAGCGGCGGCATGCCGGCGCCGGCGGCCACCGCCCAGATCATCACCGCCGCCTCCGGGACGCGCACCCCGGAGGGCAGCAGGGCCGGCACGGTCAGGGTGAGCGCGTAGCCGGTGGCCAGGGCGGGCAGCACCCGGCGCGGCCCGTACCGGTCGACCAGTCCCGCCCGGGCCGGGGCGAACAGGACGCCGCTGAGGCCGAACAGAGCCGAGGCGGTACCGGCGGCGGCGTAGGAGCCGGTGGTGTCCCGGACCGTCAGGACCAGGGAGAGGAAGACCGTGCCGTACGACAGACGGCCCAGCAGCGCCGCGCCGAAGGTACGGCGGGCATGACGGATGCGCAGCACCGCCGCGTACGACGGCGCCGAAGCGGGCGAGGACATCAGTGGGTTCCCCAGGGGGCGAAGGAGTGGCACGGCACGGCGCCCCACGGCACCGCACCGTACGGGGACGGCGCGGACCGCGCCCGGCGGACGCGGTGGCACCGGCTCCTACGCACGGAAGAGGAACATGCCGGCAACCTACCCCGCGGGCCCGCCCGCCCGGAAGGGTCGACACCGTACGGCGCCGGCGGGCCCCGCATGGCGGCGGCCTACCCGGCCGGCAGAGCCCCCGACGCGCGGGAGTCGGGTCCTCACGCCCGGAGGGCGGCGGGGCTTGACCGGGCGCCGGGCGCGCGGACCGGACGTCCGCCGGGCCCCGGGCCGCGCCGCCCCGGCCTCCCCCGCGCCGGCCCCGGGCCGTCCCGACGCGGGTGCCGGGTTTGTACCGGGCCGGTTCCGCCGCCGGGCGCGGGGTCCGGCATCACGGCCCGGCGCGGCAACCGGGCGGTCAGGTGCGCTTCTTGCCCCTGCGTATCTGCGGCCGGACCCAGTCACCCCGGTGTTTCTGGCACCGCGCGTAGCCGACCATCGCCTTGTTCCGGCACCGTCCGCCCTTCTTCGTCGGCGCGCCGCACAGCGTCTGGTAACCCATCACTGAACACCTCCCCTCCGCGCTCGGTACCAGGATTCCGCCCGGCCGCTCGTCGCCCCGTCGCGGCCGGCTCGGGTGGCCGGTTACGGATGCCGCGGGTGACCGGAACCCGCCGCGGCGCGCGCCGCCGGCCGTCCGCCGGTGGAGCGGTGGGCGGGGTGCGGCGGATTTCTCGGAACACACCGTTCCGGGCGCCGGTGTCGGCAGGATGAAGGGCATGACCGAAGATCGTGAGATACCGAACCGGCCCGCGGACGCGCCCGCCGGGGCGGCACCCGTGCCACGGCAACGGGGCATCCGGTCGAACCCGTGGGCAGCCGGTCTGGCCGGTCTGCTGGTGGGGGCGGCCCTCACCGGGGCCGTATGGCTGGTCGTCGGCGGCGAAGGGGATGACGACGACGGCCCGGCGGCCACCGGGCCGGACCGGCCCCCGGCAGCGCCCCGGCTGCCGGACAAGCTGGGCATGTACCCGCGGTTCGGTGACGCCGCCGGCGCGGTCAGCCACGAGGGGGCCGAACGGACCGCGCGACGCGTCGCCGAGGCCGACGAGCGGAGCGCCACGTCACTGTCCGCCGCGTACGGCGGTGCCCCGGCGGCGGTGCAGACCTACACCGACCAGGAAATGACCGGGCAGCTCATGCTCACCGCGGTCCGGGCCGGCTCCCCCGAGCCGTTCGCGCCCTACGAGGACGCGGCCGCGCTGGGGCTGGCCGAGCCCACCCGGGAGGTGGTCCGGGTGGGCGAGGTGGCGTGCGTGGTCCACAACCAGCCCGTGCCCGCACGGCGCAAGCCGGGACCGGAGACGGTGAACGTCGAGTTCTGCCAGCGCACGGAAGACGGCCTGACGGTGCAGGTGCGCGGGGTGACCGCGGAGGTGCGGACCCGGCCGGAAGACGTCGCGGCGCTGGTCGAGGAGGCATGGTCCGCACTCGACTGAGCCCGCCGGTCCTCCCCCACGGCGGCCTCCGGCGCCGGCACCGGCCTCCACCCGCGGCCTCCGCCGGGAGCACCGCCGGGCCGGAACCGGCCCCGGGCACCGGCCGGGACCGCCGCCGCCCGGGTCCCGGTGACGTTGCGGCCACCCGTGGTGCGGCGCGCCGGGGGCTGGAGACCGGACGTCGTACGGTGGCGGCCCTGACGGTGCGTCATGGAACGCCCCGGGGCGCACCGCCGGACTTCACCACCCCATGCGTACTGTGTGTCGTACCGCGCGGGTGGCGTCCCGCGGCTGCCCGGACGGTACCGGCGGGTGCGCGGCCCCGGCGGACTGCCGCCGCGCCCCCGGTGCCCACACGCCGTCACGGTCGCCGGTCCACGCGTCACCGGCCCGCGCGCCGCCGAGGCCGCCGGCCCTCACGCACCGTCACGGCCACCGGCCCTCGCCTCGCCGGTCGGCGTGCCGACGGTCGAGGTGCCGTCGTGGTCAGCGCCCACCGCGGGCGGCGCGGCGCTGCCGCTTGCCCAGCGGCGCCTGGGACAGGTCCTCGGCCTGGGACCGGAGTTTTTTGAAGCCGTAGCCACGCTCGGTCAGCCAGCGCTTCGCTGCCGACTCGGCACGTTCGGTCGCCTCCAGGATGTCCTCCTCGGCCTCCCCGGAGTCCAGGAAGCGGAAGGCGAAGGCGGGCCGCGCGGCGATGTCGTAGCTGAGGTGGCCCTCCCGGGTGAAGGCCGCCCGCAGGACGACGTGCTCGGCGGCCCGGGCCAGCAGTTCGGCCCGCTGTTCGGGCCCGAGGCCGTCGAACTCCCCGCGCACGAGGATCCGGAAGGTACGCGCAGTCATGCCGTCACACTAGACAGCCGGCCCCTGCCGCACCACGCGTTTTACCGGCGTCGCCGCACCAGCGGCTCACCGCCGGCAGTGGGTGCGGGGACCGCACGGCGCAGTGGCCGCCCCGGCCGGCCCGGGCCCGGCTTCGGACGCCCGGGGACCGCCACACGGTGAACCGGCCGGGGCCCCGCCGGTTCACCGTGTGGCGGTCCCCGGGCGTCCGGGGTGCCGGGTGTCGGGTGTCGTGAGCGCCGGCCGGGGCCCGGGGCGCCCGTCCGGGTGCCGATCGGGTGCGGCCCGGTACGCCCCGCCCTACGGTGAGCCCATGCCGCTCGTCCGAGGCCGCCGTGCCGCCCGCACCGCGACGCTGGTCGTCTGCGTCCTGTCCGCCGCGCTCCTCCCGGCGCGCGCCCACGCCACCGGGCCGGACGGTGCCACCCCGGTCCCACCGGCGCCCCCGGCGTCCGCCGCGCACCCCGGTGGCCCCCGGCTGGAGCGGGACGCCGCCGCCCTGCACCGGGCCGGGTACACCGGGGTGTCGGTCCGGCTGGACACACCGCGCGGCGCGCACACCGCCCGCGGCGGCGTGGCCGATCTGCGCACCGGCCGGCCGGTGCCGTGGCAGGGGTATCTGCGGACCGGCAGCACCACCAAGACGTTCGTCGCCACCGTGCTGCTCCAACTCACCGGCGAGGGCCGGGTGTCGCTCGACGACACGGTGGAGCGATGGCTGCCGGGTGTGGTCCGCGGGCACGGCAACGACGGCCGCCGGATCACCCTGCGGCAGTTGCTCCAGCACACCAGCGGGCTGCCCGACTACGACGGCGACGTGGTGCCCGAGTTCAGCGCCCGCGGGTACCTCGCCCACCGCTGGACCACCTACTCCCCCGCCGAGCGGGTCGCCCTCGCGCTGTCGCACCCGCCGTCCTTCGCGCCGGGCACGGGCTGGGAGTACTCCAACACCAACTACATCCTGGCCGGGATGGTGATCGAGGCGGTCACCGGGCGCGGCTGGGAGCGGGAGGTGCACGACCGGGTGCTGCGCCCGCTGGGTCTCCGGCACACCCTCATCCCGGGCGACCATCCGTTCCTGCCGCACCCGCACGCCCGCGACTACCAGCAGTTCGGACCGGGTGAGCCGTTCACCGACACCACGGTCGCCTATCTGCCTCTGGACGGGGGCGCGGACGGCTCGATCATCAGCACCGCGGCGGACCTCAACCGGTTCTTCTCGGCGCTGCTGCGGGGGCGGCTGCTGGGCCCCGCGCAACTCGCCGAGATGCGGCGGACCGTCGCGCTGCCCGAGGGCTCCGGGGGCGTGCCGGGCACCCGCTACGGGCTGGGGCTGGAGTGGACCCCGCTCAGCTGCGGCGGGAGCTACTGGGGGCACTCCGGCGGCGGGTTCGGCTTCTACGTGTGGCCCGGCGCCACCGAGGACGGCAGGACCGCGCTGACCCTGTCGGTGCACAGCCAGGCGGGGGACCCTGTCGTCGCCGGGCGTCAGGCGCGGGCCGCCACCGCCGTGGTGGACCGCGCCCTGTGCGACGCCCGCCGGTGACCGGACGGCACACGCCCATGGCCGGACCGCGTACGCCCGTGACCAGGCCGTATACGCCCGTGACCGGACCACGTACGCCGGTGACCGGACGGCCGCCGCGTGGCCCGGCGGCGCGACCGGGCGTCCGGCCGGCCGCCGGGCCGCGGGGCCGCCCGCTCAGCCGACGGGCGCGGCGACCGGCTCCAGCAGGTCGGCGTGGTGGCGGCGGGCGACCTCCGGGTGGGCCCGCAGCCAGCCCTTGAGGGCGTTCCGCCCGTACTCCGCGAAGAGCGGGTTGGCCGGGTCCTGGGTGGCCCCGGGGGCCTGCCGGGCGTGCGGGAACGGCAGCGGCTCGATCCGGGCGTCCAGCCGCGGGTTGTAGAAGAACGGCACGGAGAACCGCTCCCGCTCCCCGGGCGGGCTCACCACGCGGTGGTTGGTGGCCTTGAGGTATCCGTTCGTGGCCACCTCCAGCAGCTCGCCGAGGTTCACCACGAAGGCGCCGGGCAGCGGCGGCACCTCGTGGAACCGGCCGTCGGAGCGCTCCACCTGCAGCCCCCCGATGTCGTCCTGGAGCAGCAGGGTGAGGAAACCGTAGTCCTTGTGGGCGCCCACCCCCTGGTCGGCGCCGTCCGGTGCGCGGCCCGGGTAGCGGACCAGCTTCAGGTGCAGGTGCGGGTCGTCGCCGAAGGCGTCGTCGTAGAAGTCCGGCGGGGCGCCGATGGCCGCGATCAGCTCGTGCAGCAGCCGCCGGGCGACACCGCTGAGCCGGTCGATCCAGGCCAGTGCGACGGTGCGCAGTTCCGGGAGCGCGGCGGGCCACTGGTTGGGGCCCTCCAGCCACCGGTACGCGGGCTCGTCCGGCCGGGGGACGCGGGCCGGCCGCTCGGCCCCGATGTCGAGCTGGTCCCGCCAGTCCCGGCTGCCCGCGGTGTGCTCGTCACCGATCCGGGTGTAGCCGCGGAAGTGGGGGGAGGTGAGGTTGGATATCGCCAGCCGGTCGGCCTCCGGCAGGGCGAAGAACTCCCGCATCGCGCGGGTGAGCCGGGCGGTCTCCTCCGGGGTGACGCCGTGTCCGGTCAGCTGGAAGAAGCCGACGTCGCGGGCGGCCGAGTGGAGCTGGGCGTGGAGTGCGGCACGCTCCCGCGGGCCGCCGGAGGCGGCGGAGAGGTCGATCAGGGGAAGCTGCTGGGAAGACATGGGGTTCCGTCCGCTGGGTGCAGGTCCCGGGCCGGGGCCGCCGTTGGGCGGGCCCACGCCGGCGGCGGGCGCGGTGGCGCGCGCGACCGGTCCCGGGTACGGGGAGGTGGGGGTGGGAGGAGCGCCGCGGGCGGCGGCGGGCCAGCCCGCCGGGCGGGCAGGCGGCCGGAAGAGGCGACTCAGCCGAGGCGCGGACAGGACATGCTCGTGACGCGGACGAAGTCCACGTGGCGGCGGCGTACGAGCGGAACCATGGCCGACAGGTTACCGCCTGGTGGCCGAAACCGTCCGTGACCCCGGTCACCCGCCGGGACCGGGCTCCGGCCCGGTCGCCCACCGGCCGGGTGGGCCGGCGTCGTGACGTGGAGGACCTGCGTCGTGCGGCAGAGAGCCCGTCGTGCGGCAGGGGCCCCGACGTCGCGCGTCAGCGGGCTCCGCCACCACCGCGGCGGCCCGGGCACCACGGCGCCGGGTACGGCGTCGCCCGGACACCACGGCGTCCGGCACGAGTCCTCCGGTGACCGGGCCACACCGCGCACGAGGCCCTCCGGGAGGAACCCGGCACGCGGCCCCGAGGGCGACGGCAACCCGGCGCGCGGGCACGAGGGCAACCCGGTGCGCGGACCCGAGGGCGGCCCGGTGCCAGGGACGGGGACGGAGACGGCCCGGTGTACGGGGCCGGAGGACCGCACGGCGCGCGGGAGGCGCCGGAGGGAGGGCCGCACGGCGGGGGCACCCGCGGGCCGGGCGGGTTGCCGCGCGGCAACCGGCCGTGGACCGGCCGCGCGTACGACGCCCGGTGCGCAACCATCGCCCGTCCGGCCCGGATTGTGACCCAACGGTGACGTGGGCGCACCCGGCTTGTAGGCTGATGCCCGGCATTGAGCCGAGAGATCTTCGCTGATGTCGATGTAGTGGTTCGAGGTTGTATCGGGGTTGAGTGGGATGTCTGGTATGACGACAGGGAAAGTCGTCCGATTCGACGAGATTCGTGGTTACGGCTTCATCGCGCCGGACAACGGCACGGAAGACGTGTTCATGCACGTGAACGACCTGCTGGACGACAAGTACCTGTTCCGTCCGGGGTTGCGGGTGTCGTTCGCGGTGGAGGAGGGGGAACGGGGCCCCAAGGCGTCGGACGTCCGCATCATCGAACAGCTCAGCCCGGTGCCCGCGGTGCGGCCCAGCTCGGCGCTGAGCACTGTGGTGAAGGCGACCGGGGACGCCGACGACTCCGAGTGCGACCTGCTGTCCGTGGCGGAGTTCCGGCACGAGCTGACCGAGGCGCTGCTGAAGGCGGTCCCGACGCTGACCGCCGCGCAGCTGCTCCAGGTGCGCGGCTGCGTCGACGAGCTGGCCCGCGCGCACCGCTGGATCGACCAGTAGGACCGGGCACCGGCCCGAACGGCCATCCGTACGCGCCCCGGCCGGGAGGCCCGGGCGTCGTGCGGATGGCCGTCGTGCTGCCGGCGCGCCGTGCGGGCCGCTCCGGGGCCGCCCGCCGCCCGTGCCGGTACCTCCCGCGTGGGACGGGGGCACCGGCCGGGCCCCTCTCACAGCACCGCGTCGAGGAGTTCCCTGGTGTAGTCGGCGCGTGGGGCACCGAACACCTGGTCCCGCGGTCCGGTCTCGACGATCTCACCGGCCCGCAGCACCGCGACCCGGTCGCAGAAGTGCCGTACCACGGCCAGGTCGTGCGAGATGAACAGCAGGGACAGCCCCAGCTCCGCCCGCAGGTCCATCAGCAGGTTGAGCACCTGGGCCTGGACCGACACATCGAGGGCGGAGACCGGCTCGTCGGCGATGACCAGCCGCGGCCGGACCGCCAACGCGCGGGCGATGCCGATGCGCTGGCGCTGCCCGCCGGAGAACTCGTGCGGGTGGCGCGACAGGTGGGACGGTGCCAGGCCCACCTGTTCCAGCAGCTCCGCGGCGCGCGCCCGCCGGGCCGCGGCGTCCAGCGAGGTGTGGAACCGCAGCGGTGTGGTGACGATCTCCTCGACCGTGCGGCGCGGGTTGAGCGACGCGTACGGGTCCTGGAAGACCACCTGGACGTCGCGGGCCAGCTCCCTCCGCAGCCGCGCGTCCACCGCCGCCCGGGAGGTGTCCCGGCCGTCGAAGCGCACGGTGCCGGCGGTGGGCCGGCGCAGCCCGGCGAGGACCCGCGCGAGGGTGGACTTGCCCGAGCCGGACTCCCCGACCAGGCCCAGCGTCTCGCCGCGGTGCAGGCGCAGGCTCACCCCGCGCACCGCCGCCACCGGCCGGCCGCGGCGCAGCAGCGGTCCGCGCCGTCCGGGGAACTCCACCCGTACCCCGTCGAGTTCGGCCAGCACGGCCGGTCCGGGGTCCGGGTCGGCCGCCGGTCGGCGGTCCGGGGCGGCCGCGGCCGGGCGGGGGGCGGCGCGCGGCGCCGGGCCGGGGTCCTCCACGGTCGGCAGCCGGGAGCCCGGCGGAGTGCTCAGGGTGGGGGCGGCGCCCACCAGGGCCCGGGTGTAGGGGTGGCCGGCCGCGGTCAGCAGCCGTCCGGTGGGGCCTTCCTCGACGACCCGGCCCGCGCGCATCACCAGGGCGCGGTGGCCGATGGCGGCGACCACGCCGATGTCGTGGGTGATGAACAGCACCGCGGTGCCGGTCTCCGCCCTGAGTTCCTGGATCAGTTCCAGGACCTGGCGTTGCACCCGGGCGTCGAGCGCGGTGGTGGGCTCGTCGGCGATCAGCACCTCCGGTTCGTTGATCAGCGCCATCGCGATCACCACCCGCTGCCGCATGCCGCCGGAGAGCCGGTGGGGGTGGTCGCCGGCGCGGGCGGCCGGGATGCCCACGCGCTCCAGCATGGCCAGTGCCCGGGCCCGGGCCTCCTTCCGGCCGGCGTCCCGGTGGTGGATCCGGTACGCCTCGGCGAGCTGGTCGCCCACCGTGTGGAACGGGGACAGGGCGGCGAGGGCGTCCTGGAAGACCATGGCGACCCGGGACCCGCGCAGGCGCCGCAGCCGTGCCTCGGGGGCGCCGACGATCTCGGTGCCGCCGCCGGGCGGGTCCTGGGCCGGCTGTCCGGGCTGCTGCCCGCCGCCGATCCGTACGCTGCCGCGCACCGTGGTGCGGGCGGGGTCGAGCAGGCCCATCGCGGCGAGCCCGACGGTGGACTTCCCGGACCCGGACTCCCCCACCAGGGCCAGGACCTCGCCGGGGGCCAGGTCGAAGGAGACCTCGTGGACGGCGGGCACCGTTGCACGGGAGGTGCCGAAGGATACGGTCAGGTCGCGGACCTGGAGCACCGGTCCGGCGGGGCGGGCCGGTGCCCGCTCCGGGGCCGGGCCGGCGTCCTGCCGGGGTCCGGCCGTGACGGGCTTGTTCATGTCAGCCTCACGCGGGGGTCGAGCCAGGCCACCACCAGGTCGGCGAGGGCCACGAAGACGACGACGAAGAAGGCGGCGAGCAGTACGGTGCCCAGCACGGTCGGCAGGTCGTTGCCGGTGACGGCGTCCACGGCGAGGGTGCCGACACCGCCGAGGCCGAACACCGTTTCGGTGATGAACGCGCCGCCGAACAGGGCGCCGATCTCCAGGCCGAGCAGCTGCACCACCGGGGCGGCGGCGCCGCGCGCGGTGTACTTCAGGTGGGTGCGCAGCGTGCCCAGGCCCTTGCCGCGGGCGGTGCGCACATAGCCCTCGTGCATCGTCTCCAGCATCTGGGAGCGCGTCAGGCGGGTGAACACGGCGGCGTTGACGAAGCCGAGGACCAGCCAGGGCAGCAGCAGTCCGGCCGCCCAGGCGCCGGGGCCGTCGCCGGGCGGGGAGTACTCCGGTGGCGGCAGCAGTCCGGTGGAGTAGACGAGGAAGTACTGCAGGACGTAGCCGAGGAAGTAGATCTGGACGCTGGCGCCGACCAGGGTGAACGTCGACAGCAACCGGTCGGTGACCGTGCCGTGGCGCAGCGCGGCGGTGAAGCCGGCGCCGGCGCCGAGGACGACGATCACGGTCAGGGCGCCGCCGGCGAGGGAGAGGGTCACCGGCAGCCGGTCGCCGATGGCGTCCAGGACGGGCTGGTGGAGGGTGTAGGAGTAGCCCAGGCACGGCGCGGGGCAGTCGATGGGGGTGCCGTCGACGTCCAGGATGGTCCGGCCGGCGACCAGTCCCCGCAGGTAGTCGAGGAACTGGGTGAGGATCGGCTGGTCCAGGCCCATGCCGGCGCGGACCGCCTCGACCTGCTGGAGGTCGCACTTGGGGCCGCAGGCGATGAGGGCGGGGTCGGAGGGGGCGGCGTAGAAGAGCCCGAAGGCCGCGGCGGTGATCGCCAGGAGCACCGCCGCGGCCTGCAGGACTCTCCGGAGGAGGTAACCGGTCATGGTGCGGGTCAGGACTTCTTCACGTAGAGGTCGGCGGCGGCGATGGCACCGTAGATCGGGTGGATGGCGGCTCCGCCGATGTCCTCGCCGCGGAACTGGGCGACGCTCGCGTACAGGAAGGGCACCACGGGGACGTCCTTCATCACGACCTTCTCCAGGTCGATCAGTTCCTCGGCCTTCCGCCGGGCGTCACCGATCTTCGCGATGCGCTCCAGTTCGCGGTCCACCGCGGGGTTGGTGTAGCGGATGGAGTTGGCCAGCGAGTCGAGTTCGCTGTGGAAGCTGTCGGGCAGCAGGGTGGAGGGGGTGGGCCAGTCCACGGAGTTGGTGGACAGCCACATGTCGTAGGGCGCGGGACCGCGGAAGACCTCGTTGGTGAAGGCCGCCGGGTCCAGGCGCTTGACGACGAGGGTGATGCCGGCCTTGGCGAAGGCGTCGCTGAGGACCTGGGCGAGCCGGTCGTCCTGCGGGCTGTCCGCGGAGTAGGCGTAGGTGAGCCTGGTGACCTTCTTCCGGGCCTTGGCGAGGTGCTCCTTGGCCTTGGCGATGTCACCGGCCGGTGCGACCGGGTACAGGTCGTACCGCTCCCAGCCCACCACGGCGGGTGAGGAGAGGGTGGTGGCGAAGTCGCCGACGCGCGGCCCGCCGAGCACCTGTCGGGCCTGCTCGCGGGGGAAGAGGTAGTGGATGGCCTTGCGGACCTCGGGGTCGGTGACCCGGCTGTTCTTGATGTAGAGGTCGTTGGTGTAGGCGCCCCGGCTGCCCGCGACGACCAGCTTCCGCTTGGCGGGGTCGCGGTCGGCGGCGGCGAACAGCTCCGGCGGCACCTCGTTGCGGGTGCTGAGCGTGGTGGGTCCGTCGCCGCGGCCGTTGAACACCTCCTGCGCGGTGTTGAGGGTCTGCTTGCCGAAGGTGAACTCGAAGCGCTCCGGGTACTGGTGGCGGATCGGGTCGGTCTCGGCCTTCCAGTGCGGGTTGCGCTCCAGGACCATGCGCTGGTTCTGCTTGTGCTCGACGATCCGGTACGGGCCGGTGGCGAACGGCTTGACGTCGTAGCCGGTGCCGGTGTCCTTGTCCTCGCGCACCGGGGAGGAGGAGGACTGGGCGGCCATGTAGGGGACGTCGGCCTGCGGCTGCGGGAAGTGGAAGACGATGGTCCTGGCGTCGGGGGTCTCGATCGCGTCGAGGTCGCCGTCCTTCGGGCCGCCGTACTTCTTCACCGCCGTGCTGCGGTCCTCGGAGCCGGTGAGCCACTCCGGCCAGTAGGTGGGGCCGGCCTCGAACCCGGGGGCGAAGGTTCGCTCGATGCCGTACTTGACGTGCTCGGAGGTGATCGGCTTGCCGTCCTCCCAGGCGATGCCTTCCTTGAGCCGGAAGGTCCAGGTGCGGCCGCCGTCGGAGGACGTGCCGGTGTCGGTGGCCAGGTCGCCGACGAGCTTGGGCTTGCCGTCCACCACCTGGTACTGGGTCAGCTGGCGGCCCCACAGCAGCGAGGTGCTGTAGGTCTCGCCGGCGTAGATCTTCTGCGGGTCCAGGTGGCTGTAGTCGTTGAGGTTGGCGATGGTGACGGTGCCGCCGCGCCGGGCGCCGGGCACCTCGGGGGCCGGTCCCGCGCTGTCCTTCGCGGTGCCGAGCGTGGCGGTGAGCCGCTTGCCGGAGGTGCCCTTCGCGTCCCGTTCCCCGTCGCCGGACCCCGCGCCCGCCGAGCAGGAGCACAGCAGCAGTGCGGTGGTGAGGGCGAGGGCCGGCAACGCTGCGGCGCGCGGGGTGAATGCGGACATGACGGACTCCGATGCGAGGGATGGGTGAGGGTGGTACGAGGTGGTGCGGGGTGCCCCGGAGGGGGCGGGGTGCCGCGGTGCGCCCGGGTCGGGTGTTCCGCGCGCGGCCCCGGGTGGGTGTTCCGGCGCGCGGCCCCGGGTGGGGCTTCCGGCGCGCGGCTCCGCGGGCGAGCGCCGGGCAGCCTGTGCGCGGCACCCGGCGCGGGCGTCGGGCGGACGCGGTGTGCGACGCCCGCGGTCAGCGCCCGGCGCGCGGGTCGAGCGCGTCGCGGACCGCGTCGCCCAGCAGGTTGAAGGCGAGGACGAAGACGAGGATCGTCACGCCGGGGAAGAACATGTAGGTCGGGTCGTCGTAGAAGACCTCCGAGCCGCGGGAGATCATGCGGCCCCAGTCGGGGATCGGCTCGTCGATGCCGACGCCCAGGAACGACAGGGCCGCCTCGGTGGTGACGATGGCGGGCACCGCGAGGGTGATGTGCACCAGCACCGGCGCCCAGACGTTGGGCAGCAGCTCGCGGAGGACGATGTGCCGGCGGCCCGCGCCGGCCGCCCGCGCCGCCTCGACGAACTCCCGCTCCCGCAGCGACCGGACGGCGGTGCGCAGCACCATCGCCAGCGGCACCCAGCCGAACGCGGAGAACACCAGGATCAGCACGGTGAACTGCATCCAGGCGGGCTCGTTCTCCGCCGGTCCCACGAACCGGGTCCGGATGACCGGTCCGAGCGCCAGGAGCAGCAGCAGGGTGGGGAAGGCCAGGGTGACGTTGCACACGAAGGTGAACGCCCGGTCCACCGCGCCGCTCAGGTACCCGACGGTGACGCCGACGACCACGCCGATGACCGCGATGACGGCCGTGGAGGCGAGGGCGATCAGGAGCGAGGTGCGGATGCCGTACAGCAGCTGGGCGAGGACGTCCCGGCCCAGTCCCGGTTCGATGCCGAACCAGTGCTCGGCGGACATCCCGCCGTTGGGCAGGACCGGCAGCCCCTCGGGGCTGAGCAGGCCGGGACGGTTCTGTCCGTAGTGCTCGGTGGGATTCTTGCCGTAGAGGGCGGTGAGCCAGGGCGCGGCGAGTGCCAGGACCACGAAGAGACAGACGACGCCCAGTGCGATCATGCCGACGCGGTCCCGGCGGAAGGCCCGCAGGGCGACGGCGAGCGGCCCGGACCGGCGGTCGGCCGGTGCCTCGGTCTCCGGCGGCCGCGGTGGCGCGGGTGCCGGTGGTTCGGTGGCCAGTGGTTCGGCCATGTCGCTGTGCTCCCAGATTGCTCAGGCCGCTTCGCACACGGGGTGCGCGGCCTCGTCCGTCCGGTGGTTCGCGGGGTGACCGCTCCGGATAACGGAC
Source organism: Streptomyces pactum (assembly GCF_016031615.1). Lineage (GTDB taxonomy): Bacteria > Actinomycetota > Actinomycetes > Streptomycetales > Streptomycetaceae > Streptomyces > Streptomyces pactus. The sequence goes on along the minus strand of NZ_JACYXC010000002.1, from coordinate 129,062 downwards.
ATTAGATCCAAAGATCCAGGTGCCCGCAACGCCTCGCTTTCGAAGGTCAATGCGGCAAACAGGGCAAGAATTGCAGCGACATGGCGCATTCATGCTGACGAAACAAAAAATACCGGCATAACGCCACCAAACCGCCATCAGGGGTGGGTGTACGTAACATCTTCTACGTGTCGAGAGCTGCGTCACACCGGTGTCCGGCCGTGACGGGACCTCGCCGCCGGACACGGGCCGGACGGGCCGGCGGCGGCCGACGCGGACCGGGCAGGCCGGGCGGACCGCGCGGACCGGGCGGGCCCGGCGGATCGGCAGCGCGGTGACCGGAGCGGGTGGCCCCGGGGCGCGCCCGGTCGCGACGCGCCGATCGGGGCACGGTGCCCGCCGGGCCGGACGCCCCGGGGCGGCGACGGAGAGTGCGACCGGGCCGGACGCCGGGTCTCCCGCGGCGAGCGGCCGGGCCGCGGTGGTGGACCGGGCCGCGGGTGGTGGACCGGTCGGGCGCGCACGGACGCCCGTACGGGGCGCGGTCCGGAAAAACCCTTCGCGGAACGGGGCGACCGGAGCCGAAACTGGTGGGTCGAGCACCTCGGACAGGAGGAGTGACCAGCGCTGACGTACAACCGGGACACCCTGCCCTTCCCCGACAACCGCGTGCCCCCCATCACCTACGAGAGCCTGCGGAACTGGGAGGAGATCGACCCGGCCCGCCACCCGTTCGCCTGGGACGAGGACGAGGAAGCCCGCCTCGGCTCGCTGGTCCGCGCGTGGGTGCCACCCGTGCTCTCCGGCATGGCCGGCTGGTGGCAGGGCGAACACCTGTGTGAGCGTCAGGTGGACGCGATCATCCGGGAGCGGTACGGCACCTGGGCCTGGGGATGGAACTGGTGCTACCGCGACGGCGGGCCCATCGGCACCTGGATCAGCGGGCCGAACTCGGTGACGACCCCCGACGAGACCGCGGCACGCGTCGTCGCCGCACTGCTGGAGTGGCGGCAGTGGCTGGAGCGGACCGCCCGGCGCTTCGCCGAACTGGCGCCGCCACCGGACGCCTCACCCGAGGATCGCAGCTGGCACCTGGAACGGGCCTGCGTCCGGCTGGTGACCCACGCGCTGGACTCGGGCGCGGAAGGCGGCTGGCACGGCCAGGCCTCGATCCTCCTGTGCTGGTTCCTCACCAGCAGCGGCATGGACCGGGCCGACGCCGCGCGAGCGGTGGACGGCGCGATCGGTGGCCGGTTCAAGAGCTGGGTCACCCCGGAACGGACGCTGATCGACTCCGTCGGCGAGGACCTCGCCATCGGCCTCACCGGCCACGCCCCGTACCAGGACCACCGGGAGAGGGCGGCGCTGGAGGACCTCCATGACCGCCCCTGACAGCCTTTCGGTCTGGCTGCGCGTGCGCCGCGAGGTCGATTGGCGGCGCGCGCCGGCCCTGCGGCGGGTCCCGCCCGGCCGCGACGGCTTCCGGGCCTGGTGTGAGGGGCCGGTGCGCCGGCGCGACCCGGTGCGCGCCGAACGCCTGCTCGGCGCGTACGCCCTGGCCCGGGACGACGCGGTACGCCGCACCCCGTTGGATTTCGCGGTGCTCGCCCGCTGGCAGCGGGAAGTCCTCGCCGTGGCGCAGGCCCCGTTCCGCACGGGCGACGCCTACGCGAAGGCAGGCCGCGAGCGCTACGGCCTGACCCCCGGAACACGGGCCGCGTTCGACTCCTGCCTGCGCGAGACGACCGACCCGGACCTCCCGCCGGCGGCCCGCGCGGCCCGCGCCTACCTCGATGTGGCGTTCTTCCACCCCTTCACCGACGGCAATGCCCGCGCCGCGCTGCTGACCGCAGTCCATCTTCTGGCCCGGGACGGCATCGTCCTGCCCGAGGTCGGACCGCTCCAGACCACCCGCTACGCGGACGACCCGGCCGGCGCCGCCGACCTCGCCGTTCTCATCGAGGTGCTCCACCGCCGCCGGGGCTGAAGCACTCGGGCAAGGATCACCGGCCACCAATCCGGCGCGCCCGGCCACCTGATCGCCGAGCCGCGCCAGCCCCGCACCCGGAGCCGGCACGGCCCAGGTGCGGAGCACCGAGGCGCTGTTCACGCGGGTGACCGTGGGTGGCCGCCGCGTGCGGTGTGGCGGCGGTGGTGGGCGGCGGGGCCGCGGAGCCGGTCCGGACGGGACCGGCTCCGGCCGGCTCGGACCGTCAGACCGTCATGGCTTCCTGGATCCACCGCCGCACCCGGTACGGCAGCCACCACACCAGCTCGCCGACGTCCCCGACCAGCCGCTCCGACCGCAGGTCGGCGAGGATGCGCGGGTCCACGGCGGACGCCGGCACCCCTTCGACCATCAGCGCGATCGCCTCGCGGTAGTCGTCCTCCTCCACGGTGAACCGGCGCAGGTCGCCCCAGCGGCGGTCGCGGATCTGGAGGAACCCGGGCCCCTGCCGCCACAGGCACTTGCACAGGTAGTGCTGGTGCCGCCACTCGCGCAGCGCCCCGGCCGGGTCCTCGGGGCCGGCCAGGTCCTGCGGCGGCTGCAGGTGGTTCAGCGTCCGCCACTGCTCACCGTCGGTCTCCGCCGTGACCAGGTGCCACTCCACCAGGACCGCCCGCGCGGTCAGTTCGCGCACCAGGCACAGCGCGCGCACCGCCGCCGCGGCGGCGTCCGGGTCGTCCGCCGCCCGCCGCAGGTCCACCGTCCCCGGCAGCCGCACCCGGCGCGCGCCCAGCTCCCACAGCCGCCCGGCCTCCTCGGTGGCCGGTCCGGTCAGCGGTATCCCGCCCAGGTCCATGCCCGGCAGCCGGCAGGCGTCCTGGTCGTAGTCGCGCCAGGCGAGCACCGTCAGCGGCCGGTGCGGGGCGGCGTCCACCGCCGATGGGAGGGTCGTCGTGCTCATCCGTCGGTCACTCCTTGGCTGTGGCTGGGCGTCGGGTCGCCGGCGCGGAGGGGGGCGCCGGCCGGGCGAGGGCGGCCCCGGTCACGGGTGGCCGGCCGGTTCGGGGGTGCGCGGCGCCCCGGCGGGCGGTGCCCCGGCCGGGGTGGTGCCGGCCGGGGCCCGGTCGGCGTGCGTGTGGCGCATGAAGTACAGCCGCAGCAGGTCCTCGTTGACCGCCGCCGGGGCGATGTGCACGTACTGGCCGCCGTCGGTGAAGACCAGCCCGAGCCCCAGCCACTCCTCCAGCAGCGCGGCGACCTCCGGCTCCTCCACGGTGCGGCCGGGCAGCCGGGCCCGCAGCTTGCGGGTGAGCGGGGTGAGGGCGTGCGGCTGGTCCAGCAGCCGGAACGCCGCCAGGTGCAGCGGGTCGGTGAGTTCCCGGGCACCCCAGTCGAACAACCGCCGACGGCTGACCAGGACGATGCGGTCGCCCAGGTCGGTGTAGGTCAGCCGGCTGTCGGTGCTGTGCTTCTTCCACGCCGCCAGCGCCTTGTTGAGCGCGTCCACGGTGCGCTGGCCGATGCCGCGGTCGGGCGCCTCGAAGACGTACGCCAGGTCGTACAGCTCCTCCTCGGGCAGGTCGTAGGTGAAGCGGTAGTGCAGTTCCGGGCGGAGACCGGAGAAACCGAGTTCGGGGCGGTTGAAGTACGGGCTGAAGCGCTCGATGGCGATCCGTGCCGACTGGTCCACCGGCGGGTTGAGGTGTTCCAGGGCGGGGATCTGCGCGATCACCGGGTCGTAGTCGGCCTCGGTCTCGCCGGGGAAGCCGTGCAGGTAGTTCCAGGCCACCGAGAGGCCGGTCTCGGCGCCGTCCCGGAGCATCCGCACGTTCTGGCAGCCGCTGACCCCCTTGTCCATGAGGTTCAGCACCCGGCTGTTGAGGCTCTCGATGCCCGGCTGGACGTAGATCAGGCCGGCCTCGGCGAGGGTGCGCAGCTGGGACCGGCGCATGTTGGCCTTGATCTCGATGTGCATCCGCAGGTCGTGGCCGCTGTCGATGATCCGGGGCAGCACCGTGGTCAGGTACCCCATGTCGAGGATGTTGTCCACCACGTACATGTCGAGCACCCGGTGGCGCCGGGCGAGTTCGGTGATCTCCTCGTAGAAGGTGTCCGGGCTCTTGCTGCGGAACTCCATGAAGGACCCGTTGAGGCCGCAGAACGTGCAGTGGTGCTTCTCCCCCCACCAGCAGCCGCGGGCCCCCTCGACCACCAGCTTGGGCTCCACCCAGGCGCGTGCCGCGGAGGTGGCGAGCCGCTCGAAGTAGCCGGTGTAGTCGGGCGGCAGGATGGCGGCGGGCGGCAGCGGGCGGGTGCTCATCGGGTTGGCGACGCTGGTGCCGTCCGGGCGGCGGTGGCACAGGCCGGGCACGTCGTCGGGCGCGGTGCCCTCGCCGAGCGCGGTCAGCAGGGCAGGGAAGGCGGCCTCCCCCTCACCGCGGATCACATGGTCCACGAAGGGGAAGTTGCGGTGCACCGCGGCCCCCTGCTCGGCGTCGCAGTTGGCGCCGCCGAAGACGGTCACGATGTGCGGGGCGAGGCGCTTGACCGCGCGCGCCGCGGCCAGTGCGGCGGTGTTCTGCTGGAAGGTGGAGGTGAAGCCGACCACGTCCGGGGCGGCCGCGACGATCCGCTCGGCGGTCTCCTGGACGAACTGCGGCACCATCCGGTGCAGTTCGAGGGACTTCTCCAGCCGCGAGGCGCTCAGCTTCCCCTCCATGGCGGAGGTGAACTCCGCCACCCGCCACTCCGGGTCGTCGTAGAGCGCGGAGGAGAAGACCCAGTCGCCGCAGCCGAGGAAGTACGAGGAGAGCGCGTAGTACTCGTAGTCGGCGCCGGTGAAGGAGGTGCGGGCGGTGATCCAGTCGGTGAAGTCCACATTGGCGTGGAGCACCTCCGCGTGTGCGCCGGGCACCCGTTCGTCCACGCTGCGTTTGATGATGCCGAGCGCGAGGGACGGCAGATCGATGGGAGACCAGGGCATGTTGACCAGCAGGACGCGCATGGCTGCTCCTCGGCGAGGCTACGGGAGTTCGGGGTACGGGCGGTGCGGGTTCCGGGCGGGGACAGGGGCGGCGGGGCGGGACGGCCGGGGAGCGGGCGGTGCCGGAACCGGCCGGCCCGGTGGCGGACCCGGGCCGGCCGGGGAGGTCAGTCCTCCTCGTTACCCTCCGCGTTGCGGAACGGGACGGTGACGACGATCCCGACGCCCGGCGAACGGCTCTCCTCCTCGCCCGTCAGCGGGTCGTTGTGGATGATGTCCTTCTGCATGGCTGCTACCTCCTCTCCTGGTGTCGGCCGGTGGTGCGGTCACCGGGAGCGCCGGCGAGGCGGCTCCCGGTTCCCCCGTGCCCGTCGGGACGGGGAGCTTCGTGGGGCCCGGGCCGCGTGCCGCGCAGTCCCCGGCCGAGGAAGGCCATGGCGCGGCGGAGCACGACCACGTGCTCTCCGCCGAGGTAGCCGTCGTGGCCGGAGTCCAGCCACATCGCCTCGTGCGGGACGCCGGCGGCGGTGAGCGCCGCCAGGTAGGCGCGGATCTGCCCGGGCGGGCACTTGGCGTCCCGGGTGCCGGCCACCACCAGCAGCGGGGCCCGGACCCGGGCCGCGTACCGCAGCGGCGAGGCGGCGGCGTAGCGCTCGGGGACCTGCTCGGGCGTGCCGCCGAACAGCGCCTCGTCCAGGGCGCGGAGCGCCGGGGTGCCCGCGCGGTACGCCAGGGCGCAGTCGGCCACCGGCTTCACCGCCACGCCCGCCTGCCACAGGTCCGGCCGGGTGCCCAGGGCGAGCAGGACCAGGTAGCCGCCCCAGGAGGTGCCCCACAGTCCGATCGCGCCGGGGCGGGCCAGGCCGCGGCGGAGCAGGTCGGCGCGGACCGCGGTGAGGTCGGCGACCTGGGTGAGGCCGACGCCGTCGCGGTAGGCGGCGCGCCAGCGGGGTCCGTAGCCGGTGGAACCGCGGTAGTTGACGCGTGCGACGGCGTACCCGGAGGCGACGAGGGAGTGCACCATCGGGTCGTAGGCGTCCCGGTCGTGGTCGGCCGGGCCTCCGTGGACCAGGAAGACCAGCGGCGGCGGCCGGTCGGAGCCGGTGCCGGGCAGGCTGAGCAGGGTGTGCACCGGGCCGTCCGCGCCGTCCGTCCACAGTTCGGTGTGCCGGCCGGGGACCCGTCCGACGGGTGAGCCGATGGTGGGCAGGGTGCTGCCCGCGGTGGACAGCAGCCGGGGCGGGGTGGCGGAGTCGGTCCACAGGAGGTGCACGTCCGACTCGCCCCGGGGGGCGGCGTCCAGCACCGTGCCCCCGGGGACCGGGACCGGTTCCAGGGTGCGGCGGTCGAGGTCGGCGGTGAACAGCCGGCTGCGGCCGTGCCGGTCCTGCCGGATCAGCACCCGCCGCCCGCACGGGTACCAGCGGGCGGTGATCTCGGTGTCGAAGGCGCACCAGGTGTGGGTCTCGGTGCCGGCGCCGGGCCGCCAGGTGGCGGGTGCGTACCCGTCCCCGTACCGCCGCACCAGCAGCAGTTCGGGCCGGTACGGGCCGGCCGCGTCCGGTGCCGGGGCCCCGGGGCCGTCCGGTGTCCCGGGCGTCGGTGGCGGGGCGAGCGCGGGTGCCGGTAAGGAGGTGGGGGGGGCGGCGCGGGGGTCCCGGCCGGCACCGTGGCGGCGGCGCCGGCCGGGGGTGCGGGGGGCGAAACCGAGGGCCCACACCGCCCCGGTCCGGCCGGACCACCGCTCGGTCCGGGTGCCGTCGGCGCGGTGGACCGTCACCGCGCCGGGTCCGGTGGCGGGGCCGGCCACGGCGAACAGGGCACCGTCGGCGGAGAGTCCGGCGAGCGCCGCCGCCCCCGCGACCCGCAGCACCCGCCGGGCGGGGCGTCCGGGGCGGCCGAGGTACACGGCGAGTCCGTCGCCGTCGCCCAGGCCGACGGCGACCGTGCCGTCCGCGGCCGCGGCCAGACCCCGCGGCGTCCCCTGCGGGACCCCGGGCAGGGCCGTACGGTCGGGACCGCCGTGGAAGTCCTGCCGGCGCCAGACGCCCCGGCCGTCCCGGTCCTCGTCGAACCACCAGATCGCCGCGTCCGGTCCGATCGCGCAGTGCAGGGTGCCGTGCGGCCGGTCGGTGACCTGCCGGGAGCGGCCGGTGCGGGCGTCCCAGGCGAAGATTTCGCACCGGCCGCCGGCATCGCCGGTGAGCACCATCAGGGCCGGATCGGTGGGGCAGACCTCCGGCAGCACGGGCCGGTAGACCTTGAACCCCGGCCGGCCGTCGGCGCCGGAGGCCTCCGGGGCGGAGGCCGGGGCGCTCACCGGCGCCGCCCGGGACCGCGGGGACAGGAGCGGCGGGAACGGCGGGGACCCGGGCGGGAGCGAGGGGAACAGCGGGCACCCGGGCGACGGGGGCGGCGGGGACGGGAGCGGCGGCCGGGGCGGCGGGAACGGCGGGGGCCTGGACGGGGGCCGGCGCGGGAGCGGGGGCGGGGGGTGGCGGCCCGGGCCGCCAGGGGCGGGGACGGCGGCCGGGACGAGGGCGGGGTCGGGGCGGCGGGGACGAGGGCGGCGGCGGTGGCGGGCTGCCGCGCGGCGGGCCGATGGTGCGGGGAACCGGGAGCGCCGGGTCTGCCGGCCGTCGCGTCGGCCATCACCGGCTCCGGCCCGGCACCCGGGCCCCGGGCCGTGGTGCTCCGGGGACCGCACCGTGCGGCCGGCACGCGGGTAACGGCGCGGGTCCGGCGGCCGGGGGCCGGGCCACCCGGAGGCGGGACGTTAAGACCCCCGTCACCCGTGCGTCACTTCCTCGTCCCACTTCGGCCCCCTGATGAGCACGTCTTCCGTGCAGAGCATGAAGATTTTCGAGCGCGGATCACAGAATGATCACAAAATGAAGGAAATGTGCAGCGCGTGAAACTCCGGCGGAGTCTAGCCAGCCCGTATCCCGGGCGACAAGACATCGCACACCGTCCCGTTTCGGCCCGGGGGGCGGGCGCGGACCGGCCACCGGCGCCGCGGAACGGGCGATTTCGGGGCTTTCTTCGCCGGGATCGGGGCACTCGCCCGGCAACGATCCCGTCAGGACGGAGGATGACGCCGATGACCGAGTACGAACGCTCGCGCACCATGCCGGCGCTGCCGGAGCACGTCTTCGACCAGGCGAGCCAGGTGAGCCGCATGGACAGCTGGCTCCCGCGTGACCTGCACGTCCGCGCCGACGACCTGCCGGCGGTCACGGTCCACGAGGACCGCACCGGGCAGGACGAACCGGGGCTGTTCCGGGCCCATCAGGACCAGTTGCGGCTGGAGTGGGGAACGCGCGACAGCGGCCGGTACACCGGCTGGCTCCAGGTGGCGGGCATCGGGAGCGGGGCGAGCGAGGTCACGGTCCATCTGTCCTTCTTCGACGAGCGGCACGCCCCGCCGTCGGACGCGGTGCGGCAGGCCCTCGACAGCAGTCTGGAGCGGCTGGCGGAGCAGGTGCGGATCCGGGCGGACAACGCCCCGGGGTGACCTCGCGCGGCCCCGACCTGGGCACGCCCCGTCGGCTCCCCCGGCGCCCCGCCCGGCCGGGCGGGGCGTCCGCACGACAAACAGGTGCATGGATGCGCACGTGTTGAATAGAGTGGGGGCGGAGACCACCGCCACCCGGGAGGGACCGTGCTGTCCGTACCGCGCGACCGCGCCTGGCGCCGTCTGTTCCTGGCCCAGAGCATCGCGCTGGTGGGCACCGGCCTGGCGACGGTGGCCCTGGGACTGCTCGCCCACGACCTCGCCGGCGACCGGGCGGGAACGGTGCTGGGCACCGCCCTGGCGATCAAGATGGTCGCCTACGTGGGCCTGGCCCCTCTGATCGCCGCGCTCACCCACCGGATGGCGCCGCGCGCCCTGCTGGTCGCCGCGGACCTGGTCCGGGCGGTGGTGGCCATGGCCCTGCCGCTGGTCACCGAGGTGTGGCAGGTGTACGCGCTGATCTTCGTGCTGCAGTCGGCCTCGGCCGCCTTCGCCCCGGCGTTCCAGTCGCTGCTGCCCAGGCTGCTGCCCGCGGAGGAGGACTACACCCGGGCGCTGTCGCTCTCCCGGCTCTCGTACGACCTGGAGATGGTCCTCAGTCCGGCGCTGGCCGCGGTCCTGCTGACCCGGATCGACCACCCCACCCTCTTCCTGGGCACCGTCGCCGGGTTCCTGGTCTCCGCCGTCCTGGTGCTGCGCACCCGGGTACCGCAGGCAGGGCCGCGGCCGGAGGCGCGGGCGGCGGGCTTCGGCGACCGGGCCACCCGGGGCATCCGTCTCTTCCTCGCCACCCCCCGGCTGCGCGCCCTGCTGCCGCTCACCCTGGCGGTCGCCGCCGGTGGCTCGACGGTGCTGGTCAACACCGTCGTCCATGTGCGCGACGACCTCGGCCGGGCGGCCCGGGACGTACCGCTGGCCCTGGGCGCGTACGGGGCGGGGTCCATGACCGCCGCGCTGCTGCTGCCCCGGCTCTCCCGCCGCGTCGCGGACCGCACGCTGATGCTGCCCGCGGCCTTCGCCTCCGCACTGCTGCTCACCGCGCTGGCGGCGGCGACCCGGCTGGGCCCGGGCAGCTGGTCCTGGCCGGTCCTGCTGGCCACCTGGGCGGCCCTGGGGCTGGCCGAGTCGGCCGTGGTGACGCCGACCGGACGGCTGATCCGCCGCTCGGCCCGCACCGCCGACCTCACCAGCGCCTTCGCCGCGCACTTCTCCCTCTCCCACGGCTGCTGGCTGCTCACCTATCCGCTGGCCGGCTGGCTGGGGGCCACCGCCGGCCTGGACGGCGCGGCGCTGGTGCTGGGCGCGGTGGCCCTGGCCGCGGCGCTGGCGGCCCGGCGCCTGTGGCCGGCCGGCGACCCCGCCCGTCTCGCCCATGTGCACACCGCTCTGGGGGACGGGCACCCGCACCTGGCCGGCGCTCGACGGACCGGCGCCGGCTGGCGGCACACGCACCACTTCGTCATCGACGACCTGCACGACCGCTGGCCGCTGCGCCCCGCCGGCCGGGGGCGCCCCGTCCGGGTCCCGCGGCGGAGCGGGCGTCCTACGATGGGCGCATGAGCGCACGCGCGCGGGCGGCGGCCGCACACCCTTCGCACCTGGTGGACGACGGTGAACGACTGGACGCCGCGGTGGCGGTGCTGGCCCTGCTGGCCGACCGGACCCGGCTGGCGCTGCTGCGGCAGCTCGTCGAGGGCGAGGCGGACGTCGCCACGCTGACCGCCGGGTGCGGGGCCGCCCGTCCGTCGGTCAGTCAGCATCTGGCGAAGCTCCGGCTGGCGGGCCTGGTCACCGCGCGCAAGGACGGCCGCCGGATGGTCTACGCACTGCGGCACGGGCACCTCAAGCGGCTGGTGGCCGAGGCGCTGAGCGTCGCCGACCATCAGATCGGCCGCCTCCCGCCGCACGACTGACCCACGGTTCCCCGGCGCCGGTGCACCTGCGCCGGCCGGTCCCGAAGGCCCGGGTGTCGCGTGAAGTCCCCCGGCCCACGGACGGTGCCGGCCGAACGGGGTCCGCGGGCGGCGGGGCCGGCCCGCGGGACGGGCTGCGTACCACGGCGGTGCGGGCCGGGGTCCGGCCGCGGCAAGGGTGAACGGGCCGGGGCCGGCCCGGCGGTGTCCTGGGCCGGCCCGGCCGGCGTCCCCGGGGCCGCCGTTCACCGGCCCGGGCCGGCCCGGAGCCGGTCGCCCGACGGACTCCTGCCCCGGGCTCACCCCACTCGCGTGGTCCCTCGGCCCCGGGCCGCCCGGTGACCGGTCACCGACCATTCGGCCACCGTGACCGGTCACGGGCAGAACGTCTCCCGTACCGCCGTGACGATGCGGGCGCCCTGCTCCGGGGTGAGGGCCGGCGTCCCGCCCCCGCTGAACCGGTCGGCGGCCCGGGCGTTGACCCCGGCGTCGTCCCCCTCGCTCCACCGGGCGTCGTCACAGACGTTGCGCGCCCGCGACACGGCCTTGTCCTGCTCGGTGGCGAGCGTGGGGTGGATCTCCCCGAGACGCTTCAGCAGGTCCGCGGTCTGCGCCGGGTCGGGGGACGGGACGGCGGAAGCCTCTTCGGCGGCGGGGGCGTCGGCGCCGGATTCCGCCGGAGCGTCGGCGCCCGGTTCCGCCGGGGCGCCGGCGCTGCGCCCGGGCCGGTCGGCGGCGGCGTCCCCGCCGTCGTCGTCGGAGCATCCGGTCAGCCCCGCGACGCCGATCACCAGCGCGCCCGCCACCATGCCGAGCGCCTTCATCCGCTCCATCAAGCCTCTCCCCTGGGTGGTGCCTTCACGAACCGCCCATGCCTATCACGCCGGTCCCGCCCGCGGCCTCCCGCCCTGCGGGGAGGGGCGGGGCGCACCCCGGTCCGCGCCCGGCGCGCGGTCCCCGCCCGGCGCGGGTGCCACGCCCGGCGCGGGTGCCACGGCCGGGCGGGCGGTGTGCGCCGCGGCGTCCGGCGCCCAGCTCGCCGGCCGCGCTCCCCCACCGTGCCGGCCCGCCCGGCGCCCGGGGTGAACCCGCACCGGCGGGACGGGCCGGGCGCCCTCGTGGACCCGCCCGGAGGACATGCCGCGCGCCGGCCCGTGGACACGCCACCCGCCGGCCCGGACGGACGGCACCGCACGGCAGACGCATCGGCGTGCCGCCCACCGGCACCACCCGCGGGCCGTCGGCCGGCCCGACACGCGGGCCCGCCGGCGGGCATCATCCCGCCGCACCCGGCAAGGTGGGCTGGTGCCCGGCACCTCAGGTGACCGCCGGCACGTACCCCGTCCCTCGGCAGAAAGGCCGGTCCATGCGCGCCGTCAGCTACGACTCCTACGCCCCCGACAACTCCCGCCTGACGCTCGGTGAGATCCCCGATCCCAAGGTGGGGCCCGGTCAGGTCCTGATCGAGGTGCGGGCGGCCGGCGTCAACCCGGTGGACTGGAAGGTCATGGCGGGTGGTCTCGACGGACTGATGGATGCGGTGTTCCCGGTCGTGCCCGGCTGGGACGTCGCCGGGGTGGTGCGGGCGCTCGGCGCGGACACCCCGGAGTTCGCCGTCGGCGACGAGGTCATGGCGTACGCCCGCAAGGACGTGGTGCAGGCCGGCACCTTCGCCGAGTACGTCGCGGTGAACGCCCAGGCGGTCGCCCGGAAGCCGGCGGCGCTGGAGTGGGCCCCGGCGGGCGGGCTGCCGCTGGCCGGCCTGACCGCGCTGCGCAGCCTGGACCGCCTCGGGGCCGGTTCCGGTGACACCCTTCTGGTGCACGGGGCGTCGGGCGGGGTGGGCAGCATCGCGGTGCAGCTCGGCGTGGAGCGCGGGGCCCGGGTGCTGGGCACCGCCTCGCCGCGCAACCACGACTTCGTCCGCTCCCTGGGCGGTGAACCCGTGGAGTACGGCGAGGGGCTGGCGGAGCGGGTGCGGGAGCTGGCGCCGGAAGGGGTGAACGCGGTGGCGGACTTCGTCGGCGGCCAGCTGGAGACCACCCGGGCCGTGCTGGCGCCGGGCGGCCGGCACATCTCGGTCGCCGACCCCGAGGTGGAGCAGCACGGCGGCCACTGGGTGTGGGTGCGCCCCGACGGCGCGAAGCTCGCCGAACTGGCCGCGCTCGTGGAACGCGGCGCCGTCACCGTCGAGGTCGCCCGTACCTTTCCGCTGGACCGGGCCGGCGAGGCGCTGGACGCCAGCCGTACCGGGCACACCCGCGGCAAACTGGTGATCATGCCCTGACGCGCGGGCCGGCGGCCCCGGGCAGCGGCCCCGGACGACGGGGGCGGGGCACGGTCCGGCAGCGGTCCGGACGGCCACCGGGGCGCGGTCCGCCCGTGCCCCCGGGGCCGTGGCGCCGGTGTCCCGCGCCGGTGTCCCGGGGCGCCGCACGCGACGCCGTCCGGCCCGCGGGAGCCCGCACGGGGCCGGGCCCGCGCGGCGGTCCGGGCCGGTCCCGCCGCCGGGACGTCAGGCGGACCGTTCCCGGACGTCCGCCGGCGTGCCGCCCGCGTGGCGGATCAGGGTCGCGGGTTCCATGGGGAACACGGTGTGCGGGGTCCCCGCCGCGGCCCACACCGTGTCGTGCGCCAGCAGGCCCCGGTCCGCGAGGACCCGGGTCTTCGTCCGGTGGCCGAAGGGCGGCACGCCGCCGATGGCGTAGCCGGTGGCCTGCCGTACGGTGCCGGCGTCCGCCCGCCGGACGGCCTCCGCGCCCAGCTCGGCGCGGACCCGTTCGGTGTCGACCCGGGAGGCGCCGTCCATGAGCACCAGCACCGGCTCGCCGTCCGCCTCGAAGACCAGTGACTTGACGATCTGGCTCAGCTCACAGCCGATCGCGGCGGCGGCCTCGGCGGCGGTCCGGGTGGCGTCGGGGAAGCGCCGCACCTCGACGTCGAGACCCAGCTCGCGCAGGGCCTGGGCGAACAGCGGGTGGGCGGCGGTCGTGGAGTCGGGGATGGTCATGGGGCAACGCTAGCGGTTCCCCGGTCCGGCACCGGGCGCGGCGGTGTTCACGCAGCCGTCACACCGGGCGGAATACCCGTGCGGCCGGGGCCCGTTGAGCGCACCGGGGCCCCGGCGCGCCGCGCCGGGGACCACCCGGACGAAGGGGATACACGGATGACCATCGGCATCGCCCTGCCCGCGGGCGACGAGCACCACGCCAACCTGGTGACGGGCCTGATCGACCGGGTGCGCGCCGCCGCCGACGCGGGCATCGAGGCGGTGTGGTTCTCCCAGCAGCAGCACCTCGACGCGCTGTCGCTCGTCGCGCTGGCCGGCCAGGCCGTCCCGGGCGTCCGCCTGGGCACCTCCGTAGTGCCGATCCACCCCCGGCACCCGATCACCCTGGCCGCCCAGGTCCGTACCGCGCAGGCCGCCACCGGCAACCGTCTCGACCTCGGGCTGGGGCTGTCGGCGAAGTTCCTCGTCGAGGACAGCTACGGGGTGCCCTACGCCCGTCCCATCCGTCATCTGCGGGAGTACCTGACCGCGCTGAGCACCCTGCTCCACGACGGCGAGGTGGACTTCCGGGGCGAGACCCTGCACGCCCGTACGGTCCTCGGCCCGACCGATGTCCCCGGCGCCCGGCCGCCGTCCGTCCTGGTCGCCGCGATGGGCCCGCAGGCCCTGCGCGCCACCGCCGAACTCGCCGACGGCACCCTGCCGTTCCTGGCCTCCCCCAAGGCCCTGGAGGACTACCTGGTGCCCGCGCTCACCGGCGCGGCGCGGGCGGCCGGACGTCCCGCCCCGCGTGTGGTCGCCGCCGTCCCGGCCCTGGTCACCGCCCGCGCGGCCGAGCTGCGCGAGAAGGCGCGGCGGGAGTTCGCCTTCTACGAGGGCATCCCGTCCTACCGGGCCGTACTGGACCGGGGGGACGTCGAGCGGGCCGGGGACCTGATGGTCCTCGGCGACGAGGAGACGGTGGCGGCGGAGCTGCGGCGCCACCTCGACGCCGGGGCGACCGAGCTGATCGTGACCCAGACCGGCCACGGGACCGAGGAGGAGCGGCTGCGCACCTGGACGTTCCTCGGCGAGTTCGCCGCGGGCCGGTAGCGTCCCGCCGCCCCGGCACCCACCCGATCCAGGACCCACCGCTCCCCACGCCCCCTGCCCCGGGGGTCCCCGGCCGCGTCGTCCGCCCCGCGCGGCAGGGAGGGCCCGGGCCGCGGCCCGGGCCTTGCCGCCACCGTGCCCGGGCCGGGCCTTGCCGCCACCATGCCCCGGGCCGGGGCGCGGGCAGCGTTCGGCGCACCCCACCGGGCTGCCGCGTGCGGGGACCGGGCCGCCCCGGGGCAGGCCGGCGGGGGCCACCGCTCAGGCGATGGTGAACCGCAGTTCGGGCCGCTCCCAGGTGATCTTCGGCAGTACGGGGGCGACGGTCCCGACGCGCTCGGCGCCCACACGCCGGTAGAAGTCCTCCGAGGGCGGGTGGGAGACCACCCGTACCGCGGACAGCCCGGCCCGGGCCGCCCGCTCCTTCATGTGCTCCATCAGCCGCCGGCCTATCCCGGTCCCCTGCGCCTCGTCCGCCACGAAGGCCAGGTCGAGTTCGGCCTCCTCCACCAGCAGGGAGTAGAAGCCCAGCAGCCGGCCGTCCGGGTCCACGGCCTTGAAGACCTGGTGGCGGGCGATGTACTCGGGGGTGACCAGGTAGCCGGCGGTCATCGGCGCGTAAGGGCCCCGGTAGACGCCCGAGGACCGGATGAGGGCGGTGATGTCGTCCGCGTCCGCCGGGACGGCCCGGGTGATCGTTGATGGAATCATCCCCGCAGTATAGGGGCGGAGAGCGACATCACCCCTTACAGCCCCAGGTGGTGGGCGGCCGCCGACCAGCCCCTTCCCCGTCTCCGCCCGGCCCTTTGACAGCGCTCGACGGGCGTTTTATCACGGATAGCACTGGTATCGGCGGTGAGGGGCGGTCATCCGGGTACCCGGGGCCCACACCCACCGGGGCGGGCCGGGGCCGGCACGCGCCCGCGGTACGACGGCGGGTGGGGTGCGTGCTCCCCGACCGAGGGGCGTGCAGGAGGGAGAAGGACATGGCTCGCGCGGTCGGGATCGATCTGGGGACCACGAACTCCGTGGTGAGCGTGTTGGAGGGCGGTGACCCGACGGTCATCACCAACCACGAGGGCGCCCGTACGACCCCCTCGGTCGTGGGGTTCGCCAAGGGCGGCGACGTGCTGGTCGGGGAGATCGCCAAGCGCCAGGCGGTGACCAACGTGGACCGCACCGCCCGGTCGGTCAAACGGCACATGGGGGACAGCGGCTGGCGGTTCCCGGAGAGCGGCGACATCGACGGCAGGCGCTACACCGCGCAGGAGATCTCGGCGCGGGTGCTGCAGAAGCTCAAGCGGGACGCGGAGGCGTACCTGGGCGAGGACGTGACCGACGCCGTGGTCACGGTTCCGGCGTACTTCAACGACGCGCAGCGCACCGCGACCAAGGAGGCGGGCGAGATCGCGGGGCTGCGGGTGCTGCGGATCGTCAACGAGCCGACGGCGGCCGCCCTGGCCTACGGGCTCGACAAGGAGAGCGACCAGACGATCCTCGTCTTCGACCTGGGGGGCGGCACCTTCGACGTGTCCCTGCTGGAGATCGGTGACGGGGTGGTGGAGGTCAGGTCCACCAACGGCGACACCCGGCTCGGCGGCGACGACTGGGACCAGCGGATCGTCGATCACCTGGTCACCCGGTTCAAGAACGGTTACGGAGTGGACCTGGCCAAGGACAGGATGGCGCTCCAGAGGCTGCGGGAGGCCGCCGAACGGGCGAAGATCGAGCTGTCGGCCGCGACCGAGACCACGATCAACCTGCCCTACATCAGCGCCTCCCCCGAGGGGCCGCTGCACCTGGAGGAGAAGCTCACCCGGGTGCAGTTCGAGCAGCTCACCGCGGACCTGCTGAAGCGCTGCGAGACGCCGTTCCACAACGCGGTGCGGGACGCCGGGGTCGAGGTGTCCGCCATCGACCACGTGATTCTGGTGGGCGGCTCCACCCGGATGCCCGCGGTGACCGAGCTGGTGCGGGGACTGACCGGCAAGGACCCGCACAAGGGGGTGAACCCCGACGAGGTGGTGGCGGTCGGCGCCGCGCTGCAGGCCGGTGTCCTCAGGGGCGAGGTCAAGGACGTCCTGCTGCTCGACGTCACCCCGCTGTCCCTGGGCATCGAGACCAAGGGCGGCATCATGACCAAGCTGATCGAGCGGAACACCACCATCCCGACCAAGCGGTCGGAGACCTTCACCACCGCGGAGGACAACCAGCCCTCGGTGGCCATCCAGGTCTACCAGGGTGAGCGGGAGATCGCCGCGTACAACAAGAAGCTCGGCATGTTCGAGCTGACCGGCCTGCCGCCGGCCCCGCGGGGGGTGCCGCAGATCGAGGTCACCTTCGACATCGACGCCAACGGGATCATGCACGTCTCCGCCCGGGACCTGGGCACCGGCAAGGAGCAGCGGATGACGGTCACCGGAGGGTCCTCGCTGCCCAAGGACGACATCGACCGGATGGTGCGGGAGGCCGAGCAGTACGCGGAGGAGGACCGCCGCAGGCGCGAGGCCGCCGAGACCCGCAACCAGGCCGAACAGCTCGTCCACCAGACCGAGCGGCTGCTCCGGGAGAACGAGGGCCGGATTCCCGCGGAGACCCGGACCGAGGTGGAACAGGCGCTGGCCGAGGTGCGGGAGCGGTTGAAGGGCGAGGACACCGCCGCCCTGCGCGCCGCCACCGACAAGGCGGCCACCGCCGTGCAGAAGATCGGCAGCGCGTTGTACGCGCGGTCCGCGGAGTCCGGGGCCGCGCCTGGCGGGGCCGGTGCCGGGGAGGCTCCCGGGGCGGACGAGGACGTGGTGGACGCCGAGGTGGTCGACGACGAGCGGCAGCGGAAGGAGGGCGGCGACTGACCTGGTGCCACCCCTCAGGCCTCACCGGTGCCCCCCGGGGGCCGGGGTGACACCGGGCCGCCACCCGCGGTCCCGGGCCCGGGGGTGCGTCGCCCGTCCGCGACGACGGTGAAGGGGGAGTTTCGGCGAGCACCCCCCGGGCCGGGGGCGTACGGGGCCTGCCGGCCGGAGCGGCCCGGTACGGGTGGGCCGGCCACCGCACCGGGCTCCGCGCCGCGTACCCCGCCGGGCCCGCTCCACACGGCAGCGGGTCCGGCGGGGTACGGCGCGCGGGTTCCCGGCCGGGCCGGTCAGGCCGCCGGCGCGAGTTCCGCCCGGCCGAACAGCAGCGCGTACCCGCTGGGGAGCACGCCGATGATGCGGGTGACCAGGTCGGGCCCGACGATGCGGGAGACGACGGCGAAGACCGTGCCGGTGTCCCAGCGGGCGGTGGCGGGGGTGCCTCCGGTACGGGAGGCGAGGTCCTTCACGAAACCCCATCCGGTGAGGGACTCGCCCGGGATCTCGGAGGCGAAGACACGGGCGGCCTCCTCGGGGAGATGGGCCGCCAGGGCCACCCGCTCCTCCCCGGTGAGCTGCCGGCCCAGTGCGGCCAGGACGGCGCGGACGACCTGTTCGGCACGCTCGCGGGTGGGGTACGCGCCTTCGTACCGCACCGTCTCCAGCATCTGGTCGAACGACATGACCGCGGTGGGCCGGTTCGCTGCAAGCTGGTGGGACATCGCTAGCTCGGTCACCTTTCTGTTCTGTTGTCCGGAGCGGGGAGGACGGGGCCGGGATTGCCGCTCTCTGCCGTCGTCTGCCCCGCCCTGCGCCGTTGATGCCTGGAGATTTCCGCTAGCCGCGGATCTCCTTGCGCGTCGCGTCCCCGCCGATCGCGATCTTGCGCGGCTTGGCGCGCTCGGCGATCGGGATGCGGAGGGTGAGCACCCCCGCCTCGTAGTCGGCCTTGATGTTCTCGGTGTCGAGGGTGTCGGCCAGCATCACCTGGCGGGAGAAGACGCCGAGGGGCCGCTCGGAGAGTTCCATCTGCACGTCGTCGCCGCGGGCCACGGGGCGGCGCTCGGCCTTGACGGTCAGCATGTTCCGCTCGACGTCGATGTCGATCGCGTCGGTGGCCACCCCGGGGAGGTCGAGCGCGATGACGTACTCCTCACCCTCGCGATAGGCGTCCATCGGCATCGCGGAGGGCCGCGTCCAGGTGCCGCTCCTGCCCAGGAACTGCTCGGTGAGGCGGTCCAGCTCACGGAACGGATCGGTGCGCATCAGCATCGTGAAACACCTCCAACATTTCTGCCAGTGCGCTTCACCTGCCTCCGTTGTAACATGTCATCGGAACGACGACAAGTGTGATGTCATCCCAAGGACGACGCCCCCACCGCGTCCGGGAGAGGAGGATCCGTGCCCGCAGCGAAGCGGACCGAGAACCCCGCGCCCGCGTCCTTCCTCGCCGCCGCGGCGGCGCTGAAGGTGATCGACGAGGCCGTGCGCGCCGCCCACGACGGGCAGGCGGCCGAGGAGCCCACCGGCACCGCGGACGGTCCGCACCAGGCGCTGGCCTGCCTGCTGCTGCTGCGCGAGGTCCGCGAACGGCTCGCGGGGTGGGAGTCCGGCCTCATCGAGGCCGCCCGGGACGCGGGAGCCAGCTGGGCCGACCTCGCCGGGCCGCTGGGGGTGGCCAGCCGCCAGGCGGCGGAGCGCCGCTATCTGCGGCTGCGGCCGGGGGCCGCCGAGACCACCGGCGAGCAGCGGGTGAAGGCCACCCGGGACCGCCGGGCCGCGGACCGCACGGTCGCCGCGTGGGCCCGGCACAACGCGGCCGACCTGCGCCGCCTGGCCGGGCAGATCACCTCACTGACCGATCTGCCCCGTGCGGCCCGGTCCCACGTGGGCGACCTGGACCGGGCTCTCGCCGACAACGACGCCGCGCGCCTCGTCGCACCGCTCACCGCCGCCCGGCCGCACCTGGAGGCGGGCCACCCGGAGCTGGCGGCCCGCATCGAGAGCATCACCCGGCACACCGAGCGGCTCCGCCAGGACAGCGACGACCAGCGGCGCGGGACCCCCGCTTCCTCCACCGGTCCGCGCTGAGAACACGGACCGGCGACGGAGCCGGGATCAGAGGCAGTAGCCGTTGATGCACAGGCCGGCGGGGGCCGCCACAGCGGTCGGCGTGACCCCGAAGCCGGCGATGAACAGGGCCGCGGCGGCGACCAGGACGGCACGTACGCGCATGGAATTCTCCTTGGGGTTTCCCGGAGGAACAGGGCGAGGAGACATCACCACACCGCCGCGCGACACGCCCGGCGGACCGGTGCCGTGTCACACCGCGCGGTGACGGAAAACCACCGAACGCACCACGGAGCGGGGCCGGTCCATGACACCCGGTCCGGTGCCCCGCCGCGCCGCCACCGGGCGGCACGCCGCGTCACCGCCCCCCGCGCGGCGGACACCCCGCCACGGTCCTTCTCGCTGGGCCGGCGCTTCCCGCAGGCCGGTCCTACCCGTTGGGCCGGCGCGTCCCGTCGGGCCCGCGCTTCCCGTGGGCGGGTGGGTGCCGCGGGGCCGGGCACGTGCCCGAGCCGGCCGGCCCCGAGCGGCCTTCCCGGCCCGTCGCCGCACTCCCGTCAGGCGGGCGACGCCACCGGCATGACGGGTGCCCCGGCCGTGGCGAACGCCCCCCACCGGATGGCGGCGGACGGGCAGGCCGTGGCCCCGCCTGGATCCGCTCACCGTTGACTTCCGGCCGCTCACGCGTCGCCCACGGAGAAGTGACGGATCGTGAGCGGTGTGCGTCCGGGCAGGTCATCACAGTGGGCGCGCTCCCGCACCCCGGTCGCGGGGCGTTTCGCACGCCATGATGGAGTGGCGTGAAAAGGGTGGGCGGATCCGCCTCGCGGGCCGCTCGGCGCAAGTGGCCCGCCATGCCATGGGCCGGTTCACCGGGGATTCCGGGCGATCCCCCGTGTCGCCCGGAACCGACGGCGGTCGCGGCGTCCGCATCCGTTCGGCGGCGGCTCGGACATCCGGCGACACCTGAGTATATTGGCTTCGAGCCAGTCAACGCAGGAGTTACAGGATGTCCCCCCGGAGCGCATCGGTCAATGAGGAGCTACGGCGGCGTTCCCAGGCACGCCTGCTGGAGGCGACGGTCGAGCTGGTGGACCAGCGTGGGTACGAGGCCACGACGCTGGCCGACATCGCCGACCGGGCCGGTGCGGCCCGCGGCCTGGTCTCCTATTACTTCCCGAGCAAGCGGGAGATGCTCCAGTCGGCGGTGCACCGTCTGATGCACCTGGAGCTGGCGGCCGCGCTGGAGCGGGAACCGCTGCCCGCCGACGGGCGGGAGCAGCTGGCCCGGGCGATCGACGCCATCCTGGGGCTGGCCCGGGACCGGCCGCGGCTGATGCGCACGCACATGGCGGGAATCCTCACCGCCGAGGGCTTCGTGCAGTGTCCGGAGCAGCAGAAGCTCGCGATGCTGCTCCGCCGTACGGTCGCCGCGTACGGTTCTCACAAGCCGGACACCGACTATCTGCTGCTGCGCGCCCTGCTGATGGGCGCGGTGGTGGCGATCCTGCTGCCGGGGGCGCCGATGCCGCCGGAGCGGCTGCGCGCCGAACTGTTCCACCGCTACGGGCTGGAGTGGCACCAGGGCGCCCCGCCGAGTGCGGAACCACCCAGCGGGGCGCCGGTGCTGCCGGAGGGCTGACGCCGGCGTGCGGCGTCAGCGGTGCCGGTGTGCGGCCGGTCCGGCGGTCCGGTGTCCGGCCGGTGCCGGACGGGAGCCGCCGAACCGGCCGCCGGTCACCGGTAGTCGGGCTGCGTCTGCACGTTGAGTTCGCGCAGCCGGACCCGCTCGGCGCCATCGGTGCGCCGGTCGTCGATCTTCAGGACGTCGAAGCCCTTGGCCATGTCGTTGGAGTAGATGTGGCCGTTGTAGTAGTACGCGGACCAGGAGCCCCCGCCGACCAGCCGGTCGGTGGACAGGGGGCCGCGCTCGAAGTAGCCGATCTCCTTCGGGCGGCTGGAGTCGGTGAAGTCCCAGATGGACACGCCACCCTGGTACCAGGCCTGGACCATGATGTCGCGGCCCTTGACGGGGATGAGCGAGCCGTTGTGCGCGACACAGTTCTCGGTGTCGGCCTGGTGGCGCGGGATCTTGAAGTAGCTGCGGAAGACCAGCTTGCGGTGCTTGCCCTTGCCGGTGATGTCGTAGATGCCGTCCGCACCGCGGTCCGGGCCGACCTCGGCGTTGCAGGTGGCCGCGCCGCCGCCGCCCAGCTCGTCGGTGAACACCACCTTGTCACCGCGCTGGTTGAAGGTGGCCGAGTGCCAGAAGGAGAAGTTCTCCAGGTCCTCGACGCGGTCGATGACCTTCGGCGCGGCCGGGTCGGCGATGTCCAGCAGGATGCCGTCGCCCATGCAGGCGCCCGCCGCCAGCTTCAGCTTGGGGAAGGCGGTGATGTCGTGGCAGCCGGTGGTGGGGACCATGTCCGGCTTGCTGTCGTCACCCGGGTTGCCGCCGTCCGGGAAGAGCACGGGGAAGTCGACGACGGCGGACTTCTCCGGGTTGGCGCGCGGCACCTTCACGATCGAGATGCCGTCGTGCGGCGGCTGGCAGTCGGGGAAGGCGGCGCTGGGCGCGTAGGACGAGACGTAGACGTAGACGTCCTTGCGGTCCGGCACCAGGGTGTGGGTGTGGGAGCCGCACGCGGTCTCGACGGCGGCGACGTACCGGGGGTTCCGCTTGTCGCTGATGTCGAAGACCTTGATGCCCTCCCAGGAGGACTTCTCGCTGGCCGGCTGCGTGGTGCTGTTGCAGGAGTTGTCGCTGCGCGAGGAGTCGGTGGAGAGGATGAGCAGGTCGCCCGAGACGGCCACGTCGTTCTGCGCCCCGGGGCACAGCACCTGGCTGACGGTCTTCGGCCGCTTCGGGTCGCTCACGTCGAAGATGACGAAGCCGTCGTAGTTGCCGGCGAAGGCGTACTTGCCCTGGAAGGCGAGGTCGGAGTTGGTCCCCTTCAGCGCCTGCTTGGGGATGTTCGCCAGGTGGGTGACGTTGTCGCTGTGCACCACCTGGTCCACGCCGGGTATGTCACCGCTGTCGATGGCGTCCTGGACCTCGGTCTTCTGGGCCTCGGTCACGGGCCTGCTCTCCCGGCCGTTGCCCGGGTCGGGCGAGGCGATCGCCGGACCGGCCGTGAGCAGGGAAGCCACCAGGCCGAACGCGGCGGCGGCCGCGCCTAGATATCTGTGTCGCGTCGATGGTCGGTGCCATGACTTCACTGCGTACTCCCTCAAGGTCATTCGGAGTTGAACCGTTCACGGCCCTCGGCAGTATCGCGCCACACATGTACACAACAACAGATGGCAACACACACGTAATGAACTTTTCTGATCACGATCAGCCAGGGACGTGCTAGTACGGTCACTGTCATGGACCCGCTTGCCGGATCCCTCCCTGTTGTGGCTGGAGGTCGCAGTGTTCAACCGTCGGACGACGGCACGCCGGGGCGTATCCGCGCCGGCCGCGGCGCTGGTGCTGGCGGCGCTCGCCCTGACCGGCTGTGAGTCGGGCGGCGACGGGGAGCCGGAGGGCCGCGACGGCTCCCCCGCCGTGATCGCCCCCGGTCTTCCCGGCGAGCCGGCGAAGACCCTGTCCGCCGGGGAGGCCGCCCGGGCGGGTGACGACGACACCCCCAACTCGGCCGACTTCGGCTACGTCCGGATGATGATCGAGCACCACCGGCAGGCCCTGGTGATGACCCAGCTCGCCCCCGACCGGGCGAAGTCCGGGCAGGTGAAGAAGCTCGCCGAGCGCATCGCCGCCGGCCAGGGTCCGGAGATCACCGCCATGGAGGGCTGGCTCACCAACCACGCCGACCACGACAAGGGCGGTCACGACGGGCACCGGGACCACGCGTCGATGCCCGGGATGGCCAGTGCCGAACAGCTGGACGAGCTGCGGGCGGCACGGGGCGAGGCGTTCGACCAGCTCTTCCTGGACCTGATGATCACCCACCACCAGGGGGCGGTCACCATGGCCACCGATGTGCTGAAGTCGGGCAACAACGTCCTGGTGGAGGAGATGGCCGGCGACGTCATCTCGCAGCAGAGCATCGAGATCCGCCGGATGCGGGAACTCCGGTGACCACCGGCGCCGGCCCCGGGGGGACCGCCGTGTGGCGGGCGGCCGGCCGGGGCGGCGTCCGCCGGTGCCGGACCCGCCCGCGCCGGGTGCGTCCGGCGCCGGGTGCACCCGGCGCGGGCCGGATCAGCCGCCGAGCCGTCCGGCCTGCCGGGCGGCGGCCCGCAGCACGCTGTCGAGCAGTCCGGGGAAGAGGGTGTCCAGGTCCGCGCGGCGCAGGGCGTTCATCTTCGCGGTGCCCCGGTACACCTGGTTGATCACCCCGCTCTCCCGCAGCACCCGGAAGTGGTGGGTGCTGGTGGACTTGCTGACCGGCAGGTCGAAGACCGAACAGGACAGCTCCCCCGGTTCCTCGGCCAGGGTGCGCACCACCTTGAGCCGCATCGGATCGGAGAGCGCGTGCAGCACCGCCTCCAGGCGGATGTCCGCGGTGTCGGGGTGTTCCAGCAGGCGGCCCTGCGGGGTCGCCTCGGGGGTCGTGGTCCGGGTCGGCACAGCCGCTCCTCGCTGATCGCTGCGGGCACTCGTACGAGAGTCATCGTACTTCGACACACCGCCGGGTGGTGCCGGCCCGGCGGCTCCGGTCCGGTGCCGTCGCCGTTCGGTGTCGGTGCGGCGGTACGCGCGGGGGCGGGAGGCCGCCGGCGGGACAACGGCCCACCGGGCCCGCTCCCCCGCCGGTGCCGTGGCCCGCCCCGTACTGCGGACCCGGCCCGCCGTACGGGGCCGGCTCCGCCCGGGGGCGCGGTGACCGTCCGGGCGGCGGGGACCCGTCCTGGCGGCGAGGCGGCTGCCCGGGTGCGAGGGGCCGCCCCGCGGCGAGGGGCGGGCCGCGTCACCCGGCGCGGCGGTCGATGCGCAGCACGTCCTGGTCGTGGGTCATCGTGAAGCCGCCCGCCGGGTCGGAGAAGTGCCGCCGCACGTACCGCTCCACCTCGTCCGGATCCGGGAGCGGGACGCCGGGCGGTTCGGTCGGTACACAGAGGTGGAACTCGGCGACCTCGACGGTCTCGCGCAGATCGGTGCCGTGGTAGCGGGCCGGGAGGGTCTCCAGCGTCACCGGGCCGACCGCGGGGGACCCGGCGGCGGTCAGCTCGTCGGCCAGCTCCGCCAGGTCGAAACGGGAGCCGGTGAACTCCCGCACCATGCGCATGCAGGCGTTCTCCGGGTTCTGCAGCAGCACCAGCAGGCTTCCGCCCGGTTCGACCCACTCCAGGATGCGCAGCACGGTGGCCAGCCACTGCGGGCGCGGCACGTAGTACAGGACGTGGCCGAGCAGGGCCAGATCGGCGGAGACGCCCGGTTCCGCCTCCAGCACCGGCTCCGCAAGCACCTGAGCACCGGGGCAGTTGCGACGCAGCGCGCGCCGCATGGGCTCGCTGGGCTCGATGCAGACGGTGCGCTCGAAGGCCGGGGCGAGGTGCCGGGTGGTCCCGCCGTCGGCCGGCCCGACGTCGAGCAGCACCCGCCGGGCGGGGAGCCGCCGCACCACCCCGTCGAGATAGGTGTGGGTCACCGCCTTCTCGTCGGTGCCGGCCAGGAACCGGCCGAGGGCGTGCCGGTACGCCTCCCCCTCGACACTCAGCTGCCGGCTCCCCCCGGTCTGGTGCGGGGCCATCCTCAGCTCCTCTCACGGGCCGTCGCCACGGGCGGCGGTGGATCACGGGGTCGCCACGATGGCACAGCAGCCCGGCGCGCCGGCGGTCCCGGCGCACCGGTGAGGAGGTGAAGGGCGGGCGCACGGAAGCTCGGATTCCGCGGTGGGTGGGGCGGGCGCCCCGGGGCGCGGTGGCCCTGCCGCGGACCCCGGGGCGCGGTGGCTCTGCCGCGAGGCCTGGGGGCGCGGCCGCGGACACGGGTCCCAGCGGCCCGGGGCGCCGCGCCGGGCGCGGGCACCGGCACCGGGCACCGCCGTACGGCGGACGGGCGGCCCGGCGTCAGACGGACCGGAGGTACTGCGGCGGAACGGCGACGGAACCGCCGAGCTCCCGGGCGGCCCGGCGCGCCCAGGAGGGGTCGCGCAGCAGTTCCCGGCCGAGCAGGACCGCGTCGGCCTCGCCGTTGAGCAGGATCTTCTCCGCCTGCCGGGGCTCGGTGATGAGTCCGACGGCGGCCACCGCCAGGTCGCTCTCGGCCCTGACCCGGGCCGCGAACGGGACCTGGTACCCGGGTCCGGTCGGAATGCTGACCCGGGCCGCGTTGCCGCCGGTGGAGACGTCCAGCAGATCCACGCCGTGCTCCTTGAGCAGCCGGGCCAGCCGCACCGTCTCGTCCGCGGTCCAGCCCTCGCCCGCCCCGTTCTCGGTGAGCCAGTCGGTGGCCGAGACCCGGAAGAACAGCGGCAGTTCGCGGGGCCAGACCGCCCGCACCGCGTCCACCACCTCCAGGGCGAAGCGGGTGCGGTTCTCGAAGGACCCGCCGTAGGCGTCGGTGCGCCTGTTGCTGTGCGGGGAGAGGAACTCGCCGATGAGGTAGCCGTGCGCCCCGTGGATCTCCAGCACCTCGAACCCGGCGTCCAGCGCGCGGCGCGCGGCGTCCGCGAACTCGCCGACGATGCCGGCGATCCGGTCGGTGGACAGCGCGACCGGCACCGGGTACCCCTCGTCGAACGGCACCGGGCTGGGGGCGAGCGTGGTCCAGCCGTGCCCGTCGGGGCCGACGGGTCCGCCGCCCTGCCACGGCCGGCCGGTGGACGCCTTGCGCCCGGCGTGCCCGAGCTGGATGCCGGGTACGGTCCCCTGTTCCTTGAGGAAACGGGTGATCCGGCGGAACGCCGCCACCTGCCGGTCGTTCCAGATGCCCAGGTCCGCGATGCTGATCCGGCCCTCCGGGGAGACGGCGGTGGCCTCGACCAGGATCAGGCCGGTGCCTCCGGTGGCGCGCGCGGCGTAGTGCGCGAAGTGCCAGTCGTGCGGCACACCGGCCTCCGGCCCGGTCACCTCGGCGCAGTACTGGCACATCGGCGCCATCCAGACCCGGTTGGGAATCGTCAACGACCGGAGGGTGCACGGTTCGAAGAGCGCGCTCACGTAAGGACTCCTTGTTCGCCCGGTGCGGGACTCGGCCACGCTTGGTCCGGTGGTTACCGTACTACGACGCTCATCGAATTACGACACCACTCGTACAAGTGGCTGCCGGCGGTGTCCGGACCGCTTCCGCTCCCCTCCCCCGGCACCTGACACCCGGCACCGGGACCGGGACGGCGGGGCGGGGCCGGGCCGCCGGCGGCCCCATGGCGCGGCGGGTCCGGGCGGGGGATGCGGCGTTCCGGCGTCGCGGTGCGGCCGGCGGACGGTGGCCGGGCGAGGGCTCACCCGCTGAGCCGATAGAGTGACGGATCGTGGCTGCGCGACGACCGTTGAACGAAATCGTAGAACCGGGCTGGGCCAAGGCACTGGAGCCGGTGGCCCACCGCATCGCCGCGATGGGCGACTTCCTGCGCGCCGAGATCGCCGCGGGCCGGACCTATCTGCCGGCCGGCCCGCACGTCCTGCGCGCCTTCCAGCAGCCGTTCGACGACGTGCGGGTGCTCATCGTCGGCCAGGACCCCTATCCGACCCCCGGGCACGCCGTGGGGCTGAGCTTCTCGGTCGCCCCGGACGTCCACCCGCTCCCCGGCAGCCTGGAGAACATCTACCGCGAACTCCACGCCGACCTGGGGCACCCGCGGCCGTCCAACGGCGACCTCACCCCGTGGACCCGCCAGGGCGTGCTGCTGCTGAACCGGGCGCTCACCACCGCGCCGCGCCGGCCCGCGGCGCACCGGGGCAAGGGCTGGGAGGAGGTCACCGAGCAGGCCATCCGGGCGCTGGTGGCGCGCGGCCGGCCGCTGGTGGCGATCCTGTGGGGGCGGGACGCCCGCAACCTCCGCCCGCTGCTCGGTGACGTGCCGAGCGTGGAGTCCGCCCACCCGTCCCCGATGTCGGCCGACCGCGGCTTCTTCGGCTCCCGGCCGTTCAGCCGGGCCAACGACCTGCTGGTACGGCAGGGTGCGGCGCCGGTGGAGTGGCGGCTGCCCTGAACCGTCCCTTGAGGGGCGATCCGGCGGCCGGGCGGTACCCTGCCCGTCATGACCACACATCCGAACACTCCTGCGGGTTGGTACGCCGACCCGCAGGGCACCCCCGACCTGCTGCGCTGGTGGGACGGTACGCGGTGGACCGAGCACACCCACCCCGGCCGGCCCGGCCAGGCACCGCAGCAGCCGGTCGCGGACCCGGCGAAGATACAGCGCCAGGTGCAGCAGCAGGCGGGCGTGGTGCAGCCCGGGGCCGGCGGGGGCACGCTCTTCACCGAGCCGGTGCTGGTCGTGAACCAGAAGGCCAAGCTCATCGAGCTCACCAATGAGTACGGAGTGTTCGACCAGCAGGGCCGCACGCTCGGCTCGGTGGTCCAGGTCGGCCAGTCCACGCTGAAGAAGGTCGCCCGCTTCGTCTCCAGCCTCGACCAGTTCATGACCCACCGGCTGGAGATCCGGGACGCGCAGGGCCAGCCGCACCTGGTCCTCACCCGCCCCCGCAAGTTCGTGAAGTCCCGGGTGATCGTGGAACGCCCGAACGGGCAGCTGGTGGGCGAGATCGTCCAGCAGAACGCCATCGGCAAGATCAACTTCTCGATCGAGGCCAACGGGCAGCGGGTGGGCGCCATCAAGGCGGAGAACTGGCGCGCCTGGAACTTCTCCATCGTGGACCACACCGACACCGAGATCGCCCGGATCACCAAGACGTGGGAGGGCCTGGCGAAGACCATGTTCACCACGGCCGACAACTACGTGCTCCAGATCCACCGGCAGCTGCCCGACCCGCTGCTCAGCCTGGTGGTGGCGACCGCGCTCACCGTGGACACCGCCCTGAAGCAGGACGCCCGCGGGTTCGGCTAATCCCGTGACCTCCATGGACAGCCCTGTTCCGGGCCGGACGACGGGCGGCACGGCCGGCCGGGGTGCGCCGGTGTCCCGCTCCGGTCACGTCCTGGGTGTCGATTCCGGCGGCTCCGGGCTACGGATCGCCGTCGCCCGCGCCGACGCGCCCGGCGAGCCCCTGGTGTGGTCCTCGGCCGAGCCGGTCGTCGTCGGCGCACGGGGGATCGACGCCGCGGACCTGCTGGCCCGGGTGGTGCCGGCCGCCGGCGACCTGCTGCGGCAGGCCGGGGCCGGCTCCCTCGCCGCGGCCTGTGTGGGCGCGGCCGGCATGGCGACCCTCGGCGACGATCTGCGCGCCACCCTGCCGAAGGCGCTGGCCGACGCGTTCGGCGTGCGCCGGCTCGCGCTGGCCGCCGACGGCGTCACCGCGTACGCCGGTGCGCTGGGACAGCGGCCCGGCGCCGTCGTCGCCGCGGGCACCGGCCTGATCGCCCTGGGCACCGCCCCCGGAGGCGGCTGGCGGCGGGCCGACGGCTGGGGCCATCTGCTGGGCGACTGCGGCAGCGGGGCCTGGATCGGGCGCGCCGGGCTGGAGGCGGCGATGCGGGCCCACGACGGGCGGCGCGGCGGGTCACCGGCCCTGCTGGCGTGCGCCGAGAAGATGTTCGGCCCGGCCGGTGAACTGCCCGGCGTGCTCTATCCTCGCCCGGACCGGCCGGCGGTGCTGGCGTCCTTCGCCCCCGAGGTCGGCCGGTGCGCGGAGGACGGCGACCCGGTCGCGGTGGCGGTGCTGCGGGACGCGGCCCGGCACATCGCCGAGGCGGCGGAGGCGGTCTGTCCGCCCGCGCCGGCGGCCGCGCCCGGTGCGGACGGTTCCCCGGCGGACACCCCCGGGCCCGGCTGTGCGGTGGCGCTCACCGGTGGGCTGTTCCGGATGGGCGAGGTGCTGCTCGCCCCGGTCCGCGACGAGCTGGCCACCCGGCTGCCGCACGCCGAACCGCGGGCGGCGGCGGGCGATCCGCTGGCCGGGGCGGTGGGCATCGCCGCCGCGCTCGCCACCGGCACCCTGCGGCTGCCCCCGGACCCGGCCCTGCTGCACATCCTCTGAGCGCCGGCGGCCTTCCGCGCCCCGCCCCGCGCCCCTCGTGGGCGCTCCGGACCGCGCCCTCGCACACGCTCCGGACCGCGGCACCGCCCCGCGCCTCGTGAGCGCTCCGGACCGCGGCACTGCCGGCCCCGGATCACGGCCGGGCCACCGGCCCCCGCCCCCGCGGACACGAGGACCCACATCGCCCGGGAGCCGGACGTCGGCATGACACGGGGATCCGTCCCGCGGACGGACGACCCGCATCGCCCGGGAGCCGAGCGTCGGCATGGCGCAGGGCTCCGTCCTGCGGACCGGGCACACACGGCGGCGGCGCGATGCGGAGGGCACGGCGCCGGACCCCGCTCTGCCGCCCCGGCCGCAACCTCGCCGGACGGCCGACCGAGCGACTGCCGGGCGACCGCGCCGGCGGCTGCCCTGCGAATGCCCGGCGTGTGCCGACGGGCCGTCACCCGCCCCGGGCGGTGCGGGCGGCACCGGTACGGGCCACCGCGCGCCCCGTACCGGTGCCGCCCGCCGGTCAGCGGTCGCCGGTCACCGGTCGCTGGTCGCTGGTCGCCGGTCGCCGGTCGCGTCCGCCGGGGCGCCGCCGGGGGCCGGTTCCGCGCTCCGGCGCCGCCGGCCGGCGACGGTCCACGCCGGCGGCTCCCCCGCAGGTCAGCCTTCTGGGGGCCGGGGCCGGCGGCGAGACCGGAGGATGCGGTTCCGTTGGTTGCCGGTGCACACAATCCGGCATAGCGGGACGTTCGACTCCCAGCCGCCCCCTCCCCGTTCGCCGGGCGGCGGGAACGACTAACATGCGGCGCCATGAGCTCCCCCACCGGGCCCGCACCCGGCCTGCCTGTACGAACGCCTCGTCCCCGCCAGACCGGACGGCACCGCCGGCCGGAGCCCGCGGCGGCGCCCGTTGGCGCGCCCCCGCTGGTGCTGGCCGTCCCGGGGGCGCCCGACGCGTCCTCGCGCGGACTGGCGGAGGAGATCCTCAGCATCGCCCGCTCCGAGCTGCCCGGCCTCGATGCCCGGATCGGCTGGGCCGAGGGTGCCGACGCGGAGTTCCCCGGGCTGGCCGACGTACTGCGGCAGGCCGGCGCGGAGCGCGAGGACCGGGTGCGGCGGGCCGAGCAGGCGGCGGAGGCCGCCGCCGAGGAGCTGCGGGCGATCGCGGAGGCCGAGGGCGTGGACCCGGCCGAGATCCCGTTCGACGACAGCGGGGCCCGGGCCGCCGCGGAGGGCCCCGGGGCCGTCGTGGTGCCGCTGCTGGCCGGCCCGGACGCCCAGCTGCTGACCGCGATACGTGACGCCGTCGCGGACGGCGACTGCGCCCCCGCGGTCACCGATGTGCTGGGCCCCCACCCGCTGCTCGCCGAGGCGCTGCACGTACGCCTCTCCGAGGCGGGGCTGGCGCGTGCCGACCGCGCGCGGCTGTTCACCGTGGCCACCGCCGCCGACGGCATCATCCTGGCCACCTCCGGCGGCCAGGAGGCCGCCCGGGCCGCCGGCATCACCGGGATGCTGCTCTCCGCGCGACTGGCGGTGCCGGTGCTGGCCGCCGCCCTGGACGAGCCGGGCGAGGTGGTGCGGGTCGCGGAGCAGCTGCGGTCCGCCGGCTCCGCGCGCCTGGCGCTGGCCCCCTACCTGATCGGCCCCGAGGTGGCCGGGGGGCTGCCGGACACCGCCGCCGAGGAGGCGGGCTGCTCGGCCGCCGAGCCGCTGGGCGCCTACCCCGCGGTGGGCAAGCTGGTGCTGTCGCAGTACGCGGCGGCGCTCGGTATCGCCCTGCAGTCGGGCCACCAGGGCGCGCCGCTGGGCTGACCCCGGCCCACCGCCGGCCCCGCCGGCCGGCCACAACGGCGAAGGGGGCCCTGCCGCGATCGCGGCAGGGCCCCCTTCGCCGTGCTCCCGGCGCCGGACCGGTCAGACCCCGACCAGCGGGGAGGGCCGGGAGCTGCGCAGGGGCGCGGACAGCTCGGCCAGGGTCCGCTCCAGCCCGTGGAGATGGGCGAGCGCGGACTCCGGCACCGACCGCGGCTGCCCGGCGGCCACCGCGTCCGCGCCCCCGGCCTGCCCGGCCCCGGCACCGTCGGCCGGCACCGGCCCGGCCGTGACGAGCGGGCTCGTGATGACGTCCGCCGCGATGGTCCCGGCCGGGACGGGCCCGGGCCCGGCGGTCCCGGCCGCGGTGGTCCCGGTCGCGGCCGGGACGGCGTGGTGTCCGGCGGCGGGACGGACCGCGGCCACCGCGGGGGCCTGGGCCGCGGGGCGTACCGCCCCGGCGACGGGTGCCGGGCCGGCCGGGCGGACCGCTCCCGGCGTGGTGAGCGCCTCCACCGCGGCCTCCACCCGCCGGCACGCGTCGGCGAGCCGTGCGTCGTGGGACGCCTCCGGGTCGGCGGCGACGGAGGCCAGCCCCCGCACCTCGCGCGCGCAGTCGTCGAGCAGTGCCAGGATGCGGCGGGCCTTGGCCTTGCGGGCCCGCAGCGGGCTGAGCGGGTGGACCAGCGGCGCCAGCGACAGCCGGACCCGGCCGAGCAGCGCCTCCAGCTCGGCGACCTTGTTCGCCGGGTCCGCGCCCGGGGAGCCGGCCAGGCGGGCGGCGGCCTCGGCGGCGCAGGCGTGCACGCAGCGCAGCGCGCGCTGGATCCAGGCGTCGGTGGTGGCGTGCGTGGTGACCGGGAGGACCACCAGCACCGCCAGGGCCGCGGCGGCGGCCCCGACCCCGGTCTCGGTGAGCCGCAGCAACAGCAGCCCGGTGTCCAGGACCCCCAGCAGCCCGTAGAGCAGACCGGCCATCACCGTCACCGCGTGCATCATCCAGGTGTAGGAGACGGGGGCGGTGTAGAAGATGCCGAAGACGCACACCGCGACCAGCGCGGCGGTGGGCACCGGGGCGCCGTCCAGCGGGACGGCGACGAGCATGCCGGCCACGATGCCGGTGACCGTGCCCAGGACCCGTCGGAAGCCCCGGACCAGCGTCTCGCCGCGGGAGGCGGTGTTCACGAACACCCACCAGACCGTGCCCACCGCCCAGTACCAGCGCTCCTGGGACAGCAGCTGGCCCACTCCCAGGGCGAGGGCGCCGCCGACGGCCATCTGGACGGCCTGGCGGGTGGTCGTCCGGCCCAGGCCGGTGCCGTCCGGCGGGGCAACGGCGGCCGGCGGGGGCAGCCGCCGCTCGTAGCACCACAGGCCGAAGCGGACGGCCGCCGCGGCCAGGAGGGCGAGCAGCTGGGCCGAGTACAGCTCCGGCAGCTGCTCCGGCACGGTGTGCAGGAACTGCGCGGTGAAGAACGCCATGAAGGCGAAGACACCCAGGGAGTGGCCGCGCGGGCCCCAGCGCCGGGCGTACACCCCGGCGGCGGCGACGGCGATGAAGGCCGTGTCGCGGGCCCAGGGGTGGTCGTGCAGCAGTGCGGCGAGGGTGAGTACCGGCAGACCGGCGACGGGCAGCAGCGCGGTGGTGATCGCCTGGTCCCGGACCGTGGTGTCCAGGACCGTGAACAGGGCCAGCAGCGCGGCGAGCCCGCCGGCGATCAGTGCCGGGACCGGGTGCCCGGTGACCCCGCACAGGGCCACCGCCGAACCGATGCCGAGGACGGACCGGGTCGCGCTGCGCAGCCGCAGCAGTCCTGGGTCCGGAGCCACGAACATCCTCTTGAGCACTGCTTCCCACCCCTTCGTCGTCATGGACACGAAAAAGGCGCCGCGGGGGTTCCGCAGCGCCATCGACCTCCCCATGACACCACCCGGCACGCCACTGGCACAAGCCGCACACCATTGACTGCGCCATTGGCCCACATCGGCCCGCTGTCCCCGGCCGGGCACCGGGCCAACGGACCAGTACGGCCCGGTACGACCCGGTATCCCCGGGAGCGGGCCGGCCCGTACCCGGCCCGGTAGCTGCCGGTGCCGGGGTCCGCCGCCCCGGCCCGGGTAGAGTCACTGTCCCCTGCACCGCGGCGGGAACGGCCGCGGTGACCGTGAAAGGCCGGTGCACCATGGCGGTGGTGGACGCGCTCGACGCGCGCATCCTGCGGATGCTGCTGGAGCAGCCGCGTACCAGTGTGCGGGAGTACGCGCGGCAGCTGGGAGTCGCCCGGGGGACGCTCCAGGCCCGGCTGGACCGCCTGGAGCGGGAGGGCGTGATCACCGGCAGCGGGCCGTACCTGTCGCCGGCCGCCCTGGGCCATCCGGTGCTGGCGTTCGTGCACATCGAGGTCACACAGGGGCACCTGGACGAGGTCGGTGACGCCCTGGCGGCGGTGCCGGAGATCATCGAGGCGTTCTCCATCACCGGGGCGGGAGATCTGCTCACCCGGGTGGTGGCGCGGGACAACGCGCACCTGGAGGACGTGGTGCAGCGGCTGATCCGGCTGCCCGGGGTGGTGCGCACCCGTACCGAGATAGCGCTGCGCCGCCGGGTGGCCTACCGGGTGCTGCCGCTGGTGGAGGCCGTCGGCCGGGCCGCGGCGGCCGAGGCCGGGCAGCCCCGCCGCAGGGTGTGACGGAACGCCTTGGCATGCTGGTCGGATGAGCAGCACGGCCCGTACCCCGACCGGTCCCTCCGCCCCTCCCGGCTCCGGCGCCGCCGCGGTCGTCTTCGACCTGGACGGCACCCTGGTGGACAGTGAGCCGCTGTACTTCGAGGCGGGGCGACGCACCCTCGCCGGCCACGGCGTGACCGGCTTCGACTGGGAGGACCACACCCGTTTCATCGGGATCGGCACCCGCCAGACCCTCACCACGCTGCGCGCCGAGTACGGCATCGAGGCGCCGGTGGAGCAGCTGCTGGCGGAGAAGAACCGGCACTACCTGGAGCTCGCCCGGGGCGGCACCGAGGTCTTCCCGCGGATGCGCGCGTTCGTGGAGCGGCTGCACGCCGCCGGTCTCCCGATGGCCGTCGCCTCCGGCTCCTCCCGGACGGC
Organism: Streptomyces pactum; assembly: GCF_016031615.1. Classification (GTDB taxonomy): domain Bacteria; phylum Actinomycetota; class Actinomycetes; order Streptomycetales; family Streptomycetaceae; genus Streptomyces; species Streptomyces pactus. Next base: position 94,732 of record NZ_JACYXC010000002.1, on the reverse strand, counting down.
GATCGACGCGGTGCTGACCGCGACCGGCCTCGCCGCGCTGCTGCCGGTCTTCGTCTCGGCCGAGGAGGTGGCGCACGGCAAGCCGGAGCCGGACGTGTTCCTGGAGGCGGCCCGCCGGCTGGGGGTCGAGCCCAGGCGGTGCGTGGTGGTGGAGGACGCCCCGCCGGGGGCGGAGGCGGCACGGCGCGCCGGGATGCGCTGCATCGCGGTGCCGTACGTGGCGGGGACCGTGGCGGACCCCGCGTTCGCCTCCGCCGGGCTGCTCTTCCCCGGCGGACAGGGCGAGTTCGACCCCGACGCCGCGTACGCCTGGGTGACCGGCGGGTCCTGACGCCCCGGCGGGCCGCGGTGCGCGGGGACGACGGCCGGACGCGGCGGCGGGGGCGCGGGACCGCGCGCGGAGCGGCAACGGTGCGCGGCGGCCCGGGTGCGCCCCGTTCCCGATGAGCGGTGCTTCCCCGGCGGGCCGTGCGGCCGGCGTGCCGGCGTGCCCGGCGTCGCCTGACCGCCGGGCAGGGCCCTCCCGCGACGGCGGGCGGCGGGCGGCACGGGTCGGTGGCGCGGAACGGTGCCGAGGTGCCCACTCCGGGCCGTCGGCGGTCGGCCCGCGGCGTCCGGCGACGACCGGCAACGGGCGACGGGCCGTCCCGCGTACCGCCGCGGCGGGACCGCCGGGCTCCGCACCGCGGGCGGGTCCCCGTGGAAACTCCGTTGCGGTGCCGGGCGGACGCTCCCTACGGTCGGCCCATGCTGCCACCGGTGGAGACCGAAGAGGACTGGGACACCGTCGTCCGCGACGAGGCGTCGCTGAGCCCGGGGGTGGCCGATCTGTGCGCCCGGCTCGGGCTGGCCGGCGCGCCCGCGACACGGTTCGCCGAGGGGACGCAGCCGGTCTACGCCGTCGGCGCGGAGCACGCCCTCAAGCTGTTCCCGGCCCCGGCCGCGGCCGACGGGGTCCGCGAGGCGCGGGTGCTGTCCTTCCTGCGGGGACGGCTGCCGGTCGCCACCCCCGAGCCGCTCGCCGCCGGGGAGTACCACAACGGCTGGCGCTACGTGCTGATGTCCCGGCTGCCCGGCACCGGCCTGGCCCCCGCCTGGGCAGGCCTCTCCCCACCGGACCGGGAGCGGATCGTCACCGAGGCCGGGGAGGTGCTGGCGGCCCTGCACGCGCTGGATCCCGGGCCGCTGGGCGGCGCCCTCGGCCCCGGCGACTGGGGGGCGTTCATCGACCGGCAGCGGGCGGGCACGGTGGCGCGGCAGCGGAGCAGGGGGCTGCCGGACGCCTGGCTGGAGCAGATCCCCGGATTCCTGGCATCGGTGGAACTGCCGCGCGCGCCGCGCCCCACCCTGCTGCACACCGAGTTCATGCGCGAGCACCTGCTGGTCGATCCGGCCGGCCGGCGGCTGACCGGGCTGTTCGACTTCGAGCCGGCGATGATCGGCGACCCGGCCTACGACTTCGTCGGGGTCGGCCTCTTCGTGACCCGCGGGGACGCCCGGCTGCTGGGCCGGTTCACCCGGGCGTACGGACGGGCCCTCCCGCCGGAGACCCTGCTGGCGTACACGCTGCTCCATGTATACAGCAACCTCCCGTGGTACCTGAAGGAGCTGCCCGCGCCCCCCGACGGCACCCTTCCGGCGCTGGCCGCCGGGTGGTTCGGCACGGCCTGACCGGCGCGCCGGACCGGACACGGACAGCCGCGGTCACGGACCGGTCGGCGGCGGACGCGTGACGGCCGGGCGCCCACCGGCGGGGCAGGCGGATGCGGCCCGGGCGGACGGACGCCTGCGGGCCGGACACGGACCGGCCGGGCCGGCGGCGCAGCACCTCGGTGCACCGGGCACGCCGGGGCACGCGACCGCCGCGGCCACCCCGGCGGGCCCGGCCGGCGGGTTCCGCGTCCGGCGTCCGGCGTCCGGCGTCCGGCGTCCGGCGTCCGCGGAGTCAGCCGGCGAGGAAGGAGAGCCGCACCTGACGGCGGGGGTTGTCCCGGTTGGTGTCCGGCAACTCCGTTCAGGCAACCCGCAGCGCTACCGGGCCTCGCCAGGTCCCGTCCTGGTGGGCGGCCCAGCACGCGGGTGCCGGTGGGCGCCGGCGGGTGCTCGACCGGTTGAGGTCGGCCCGCATCGCATCGCCGCCGCGCTTCACGTCGTCCCGATCACGCACGAGCGATCACCACGTGCGAGAGGGTGGGCCGGGGACGCTCAGCACAAGCGCCGCGGCGAGTATCTGCGGCGGCTTCGTGGACATCGACTGCTGCTGGTCGAGCAGTGCGAGACGCCTTCGGAGCCGTACATCGAGCCCGGCAGCCTTGCGGCGGAGGCTCGCGGAGGACTCCTTGGGCTTCTCCCCTCTCCGTTCCTTCTCGAAGGCCGCCGCAGCGTCGAGGAGCAGCCGCTCCTTCTCGGAGGTCAGGCGCTTGGTCACCAGTTCACGGGTCCTGACCAACTCCGCCAGGCGACGGGGTTGGACCTCGGCCAGATACGCGGGAAGCCGGTTGGCGATGATCCAGCTGGTCGCCTTGGCCTCGGCGTCCGCGAGCCAGGGAAGGCCGCACGCGATGTCGGCCGACGCGCCGTCAGGCGCATCGGCGCAGTCGAGGTAGGGCGCGGGGCCGGCCGGCCGCACAGTACCGCGGCTGTCGACGTAGACGTAGGCGAACCGTCGGGCCACCGACGCACCGGTGGCATCCGCGACCTCTTCGACCATCCCGACGAGGAGGTGCGGTTCTTCGAGGGTGGCCGAGACGAGGACGGTGCCCCGGTTGAGTGCGCCCTCGAAGGTCCGGATGGTCTCGGCCATCACGGCGTCGTGCAGCGGGTGGCCGGGGACGAGCAGGTCGACGTGGGCGCGGGCGTCGGGCCGGACATGGTCGAGGTCGAAGGTGACGTGATCGTAGCTGGTGGCGATGGGCCCGTTGCCTGCCGAACGGACGCGCTGCGGCACGTGGGCTATCTCGTGGCGCCCCTGTTCACGCGCGACGATCCGGCCGCCGAACCGGGCGAAGGCGCCCTTGAAGAGCGATGCGATGTCGTGGGGCTGAAGACGTCGGGCGCGGGCTTCGTCCATCGCGACGCGCAGGGCGCGGAGATCGGCGTCCGAGAAGCGCTCCACAGCGAGCGCACGCTCGTCCAGGAGGTCCTTGAGGCCCTCTCCGACGGTGGTGTCGATGACCTCGTACATCCGGTTCCTGACAGCTGGCTGCTCACCGTACTGGATGGCGTCGAGGAGCAGGTCTCGCAGCGGGGTCTCGGCGAACGCCTGCCCCAGGACGTCGAAGACCTTCCCGCCGTACGTCTCGCGCATCTGGTCGAGCTTCTCCAGCAGGCGCGTGAAGACCTCACCCTCGCGGGTGTTGGAGGCGACGAGGTTCCAGAGCCGGCAGACCTCCTCCTGGCCGATGCGGTGGATGCGGCCGAAACGCTGCTCGATGCGGTTGGGGTTCCAGGGCAGGTCGTAGTTGACCATCAGGTGTGCGGCCTGCAGGTTGAGTCCCTCGCCGGCGGCGTCGGTGGCGAGCAGGATCCGCACCTCACGGTTCTTGGTAAACTCCTCGGTTATCTGCCGCCGCTCCACCCGGCCTACGCCGCCGTGGATGGCCCTGACGGCACCGGGCTCGCCCAGCAGCGACCCGATCTTGTCCTGCAGGTAGCGGAGGGTGTCGCGGTGCTCGGTGAAGATGATGAGTTTCCGGGGCCGGCCGTTGGCGTCCGTCACCATCGCGTGGTCGCGGAGGAGAGCGGACAGCTCGGTCCACTTGCGGTCCGTACCTGCCTCCCGGACCCGCTGTGCCGTCTTCACCAACGCCCTCAGCTCGATGAGCTCGGCGTCGAGCTCCTCGACCGTCTCCGCCGCGGTCGCGGCATCGAGCAGCTCCTCCTCCAGCTTTTCGATCTCTTCGGCATCGAGCTCGTCGGTGTCGAAATCGGCCGGGTCGATGGTGGGCATGCTCTCGCGCGAGGTCCCGTCGAGGATCGCCTGCCTCTTGCGCTCCAGGCGCTCGGTACGCCGCACGAGGCTCCGGTGGATCGCCTCCGGGCTGGAGGCCAGGCGTCGCTGCAGAACGGTGAGCGCGAAGCCGACCGTGTTCCTGCGCCTGCCACCGATGCGGCCGGCGCGGTTCATGCCCTCGCGGACGTAGTGGGTGACGTCCTCGTACAGGTCGTACTCAAGTGCCGTGAGCTCGTAGGGGACGGTCTCCGCGATGCGCTCGGGGAAGAGCTTCCTGCCCTCGAAGGTGAGCAGGTCCTCCTTGATCATGCGCCGCATGATCCCGCTGACGTCGGCGCTCCTCCGCTGCCTGCCCTCGAACCGGTCACGGTCCAGCAGCGTGAGGAAGAGCTGGAAGTCCTCCTCCTTCCCCGAGTGCGGGGTCGCCGTCATCAGGAGCAGGTGACGGGTGATCTCGCCGAGGATCTCACCGAGCTGAAACCGCTGGGTCTTCTCCACCTTGCCACCGAAGTAGCGGGCACCCATGCGGTGCGCCTCGTCGACGACGATCAGGTCCCACTCCGTCTCCTGGAGCTGGGCCTTCAGGTGCTCGTTGCGGGAGAGCTGATCCATGCGGGCGATGAGCAGCGGATGGGTCTCGAATACGTTGACATGGGGCTGGGAGTCAATGAGCTGGTTCGTGAGCAGGTCGAAACGGAGTCCGAACTTGAAGAAGAGCTCGTCCTGCCACTGATCTACCAGGCCTCCCGGAGCCACGATCAGGCATTGCTTGACGTCATCGCGCAGCAAGAGCTCCTTGATGTAGAGGCCAGCCATGATCGTCTTTCCCGCGCCCGGATCATCGGCGAGCAGGAAGCGCAACGGTGTCCGGGGCAGGAGTTCGCCGTACACGGCGCGGATCTGGTGCGGGAGCGGCTGAACGTCGCTGGTCGCCACGGCGAGCATCGGGTCGAACAGCCCGGCCAGTGAGATCCGCTGGGCTTCCGCAGCCAGTCTGAAGTCGCCGGCGGGGGCGTCGAAGGCACGGCTGCCCCTGTGCGCGACGCCCAGCCTGTCCTCGTCCTTGCGGAAGACGACCCGCTGGTCGAGGCCGCCCCCGGCGGTCTTGTAGGTCAGCTCGACCGCGTTCGCACCGTGCCACTGCGCGGCGATGACCGTGACTGCCTCCGCCGGTATGAGTCCGCTGATCCGCAGTCCCGGCTTGAGCTCCTCCAGCAGCACGTACACACCCTCCTGCCTGGCGGCCGGCGTACGCCACTCGGAACGTTCCGGCGGTTCCCCGACCCCCGTCGACTTCGTCAACCGGGGTCGCTAATCTTCCCAGAGGTCGTGCGAGTGGCGGGGGCAATGGAGCGAGAAGCACGTCAGCACCTGCGTGGTGTGATGGAGGAGGTCAGCCGGTGGCGCAGGCTCGCGGTACGGATCGTCGAGCAGCGTGAGCCGGTCGAGACAGCGGCGGAGGACGCCGCCGGGCGGCTCCTCGGGCGCGTGACGTCACTCGGGACCGGGAGCAGCACCGCATGGCGCGTACTGCAGCTCACGCCGTCCGACACCGAGCTGGTGACCTCCCTGGCCCGACGCCGGGCTCTTCCGGAGCTCAGTACCCCTGTCCAGCAGGGCATCGACCAGTTGACCGGCGACGCGGACCGGGCGCTGACGGCCGTCCGGGCGCTGTTCGGAGCCCGCCGTCTGTTCTCGGGCAAGAGCCGCAAGAACGAAGCGGAGCAGGCTGCGGCCTACCTTGCATCGCTGCACGAGCAGGTTGCGAGCACCCGGCTCGTCACCGACCTGGAAAGCCTGGCGGCTCGGGACGGAAGTGCCATCCCCTCGGTCGGACTCCCGGACATCCTCGATGACTCTGTCGGCTTCGGCCACCGCCTCGGTGCCCGGGCCGAACTCGTCGAGCGGCGTGAACTGGATGCCGCCAGGACCGCGCTCGCCGCGATGGAGCGGGCCCTGCAGCGCGAGAACGAGTTCAGGACGGCAGTCAGCGCCGCCGGCGATGCCGTCCGGCAGGCCGAGGTGCGCAAGCTGCTCGCCGACATGCCCGTCGAACGACTCAAGGACGCAACCAACGGCCAGCTGCGCATCAACGCCCTGATCGATGCCGGAATCGGGAACGTGCAGCAGGTCCTCGACCGGAGGGCACGGATTCGATCGCTTCCCGGAGTCGGTGAGACGACGGGCACCCGGATGGTCGGCGCCGCGCGGACCATCTGGCAGACCACGCTGGACGAGATGCCGGTCCGCATCGACATCAAGAACCGGTCCCAGGCCACCACGAAACTCCTCACGGCGCTCCGGGCGTGGGACGCGGCACGCTCGATCCGCAACGCGACAGCGGACCTCGCCGCCGCCGACGCGGTACGACCGCTCCTCCAGAGTCTCGATCCCCAGGCCTCCCACGTCGTTCTTGTCCCCCAGGCCCGGACCGTCGCCGAGTTGCGTGCCGCGCTGGCGGCCGTCGAGCGCCGCGGGGCGTTGCTCAACGGTGGGGCCGACGTCGCGGACGGTGATCCCTGGGAGGACTTCAGCACCCGGCCGGCCGATTACTACGCGATGCTCGCGGAGCTCGGATTCCTGGCGGACGACGCCGAGAAGAGCCAAGGGGACCTGCCGGCCGAGATCGTCGCCGCGGTCAGGGAACTCAAGCTCGACACCAGCCACCTCAAGGCGTCTCTCCGCGGCTACCAGTCATTCGGCGCACGCTTCGCGATCGTGCAGCGGAAGGTCATCATCGGCGACGAGATGGGCCTGGGGAAAACGGTCGAATCACTTGCCGTGCTCGCCCACTTGCACGCCAAGGGCTCCTCCCATTTCCTGGTGGTGTGTCCCGCCGCCGTTGTGACGAACTGGGTGCGCGAAGTCGGGACGAAGTCCGACCTGCTCGCGTACCGCCTGCACGGGCCGGGTCGCGACGACGCCCTGAGGTCCTGGATCCGCAACGGCGGAGTCGCGGTCACCACCTACGACACCCTCGGCTGGCTGGAGGGGCGGATACCCGAACGCGCCGCACCCGCATGCCTGGTGTTCGACGAGGCGCACTACATCAAGAACCCGGATGCGCGGCGCACCCGGCGTTCCACGGCTCTCATCGACGCATCGGAGCGGGCAGTCCTCCTGACCGGCACCCCGCTGGAGAACAGGATCGAGGAATTCCGCAATCTCGTCGGCTACCTCCGGCCGGACCTGTCGGTCAGTGCCTCGGAACTCGCACCTCGCCAGTTCCGGAAGCAGGTGGCCCCGGCTTACCTGCGGCGCAACCAGGAAGACGTCCTCACCGAGCTCCCGGAGCGGGTCGAGGTCGACGAGTGGATGCCGATGTCCAGCATCGACGAGCAGCACTACCGAGCGGCTGTCATCGAAGGCAACTTCGCGGCCATGCGCCAGGCCGCCCTGCTCGCCGGCGTCAAATCCGAGAAGATGCAACGCCTCATCGACATCGTCCAGGAGGCGGAGGACAACAAGCGCAAGGTGCTGGTCTTCTCGTACTTCCGCAACGTCCTCGACGAAGTGGCGTCGGTCCTCCCGGGGAAGGTTTTCGGGCCCCTGACCGGTTCCGTATCCGCCGCGAAGCGACAGTGCATGGTCGACGAGTTCTCCCAGGCACCCCACGGGGCCGTCCTCGTCGCCCAGATCGTGGCGGGTGGCGTCGGTCTGAACATCCAGGCGGCATCCGTCGTGGTGATCTGCGAACCCCAGCTCAAGCCGACGACCGAATGGCAGGCGATCGGCCGCTCCCACAGAATGGGGCAGCTGGAGTCGGTACAGGTGCACCGTCTGCTCTCCGAAGAAGGTGTCGACCAGCGCATCATCGAGATACTGGCGCGCAAGAATCAGCTCTTCGCGGAGTTCGCCCGCGTCTCCGAAACCGCCGACAGTGCCCCGGAAGCGTTCGACATCACGGATGCTGAGCTGGCGCGGGAGATCGTGGCGGCCGAGCGTGAACGCCTGCTCACCGGCAGCTGACGGACGTGGGACACAGAGCCGGCCACGTCCGGCCGCAGCTCGACTGAGACACCGTGGCGATCTCTTCTCTCGTGTGGACCCGAGGCGGTAGCGGCCGGGCTGCGGCTCCCTCAGGACCCCACGCGCACTCCCGCGCTGGACGCACGGGCCATTCAGACGCCGGCAAGAGGGAGAGGACCAGCCGGGACGTCGCGTGGGCTGTCGTCATGGGTCGATCACGGGGATACGCCCGTTGTTGCGCGAGCTCATGCAGAGCAGGAACAGGCACAGGCCGGGTGCCCACGTGGTGGTACTTTCACCGAACCATCGACCATGAGGAGAACAGGGTGGGGAATCTCGGCGGCTACCAGTGGATGACGACCGCCGCGAAGCGAGTCGGTGGCCCCAGTGTGCTGCTCGCCGGTGTCGGCGTGCTCGGCTACCTGGCCGTACGCAGTGTCGAGGCCGGTGGAACTGCGGTGTACAAGAAGCTGCGGAGCGTATCCGAGGAGACCAGGTCAGCATCCGGCGAGGTCTTCACCGTCACCGCCGACGGCGACGACGGCAACGGTCTGACGCTCCGCGCCGGCGACGAGATCCGAGTGCTCAAGGACGTCGGCGAGGCCGTCCTCATCGAGGTGAGCGGCGGCCAGGACAACCCCTACGTGGTCTCACCGACTTTCCTGGCCTCTGTCTGCAACTGGAACGGCAAGGGGGCCTGACGTCTGTAAGGCCTACGTGTATTGACCACGAGCGTCGTGACGGTGCCGGGTCTTGATCATGGCGACGACCTCCGGTGAGGTGGAGGTGTCCGGGCTTCACACCGCACACGGAGGCTCGTGTCCCACCGTGATGCCCGGCTGGCCGTTCACGGCAGGCGGAACGGGGCCGGCCCGGCGAGCCGGTCCACGTCGACATCAAGAGGCTCCGCAACGTCTCCGACGGCGGCGGGTGGCGAACCGTCGGCAGCACGGCCGGTGACCGCAACCGCCAGGCCACCGCCAAGCGCAAGTGCTGCGCTCCGATGATCGGCTACAGCTGCATCCACTCAGCCGTCGATGACCAGTGCCGCCCGGCATACAGCGAAGCCCTGCTCGACGAACGCCGACACACCACCAGGCGCGCAGGCGAAGACGTCACCAGATTCACACGCCACAGCCGCCGCACTCCGAACAGGCACTTGCCCCATCCGCCGTAAGGACGTTCGATCGATCGCACTGAGGTCCCTACCCCGCATTTCTTCTCCGTTCGAAAGCGCGCATGGTACGGAGAAGCGGCGGCCGCGCCCCAGCTGAACGATCTTGGTCAGCCGGCGAGGAAGGAGAGCCGCACCTGGCGGCGGGGGTTGTCCCGGTTGGTGTCCACCAGGCACACCGATTGCCAGGTGCCGAGCGCCAGCCGGCCCCCGATCACGGGCAGCGTGGCGTGCGGCGGGACGATCGCCGGCAGGACGTGGTCGCGTCCGTGGCCGGGGCTGCCGTGCCGGTGCCGCCAGCGGTCATCGGCGGGCAGCAGGTCGTGGAGTGCGGCGAGCAGGTCCTCGTCGCTGCCGGCGCCGGTCTCCAGGACCGCCAGCCCGGCCGTGGCGTGCGGGACGAAGAGATTGAGCAGCCCGTCCCGGCCGTCGGCCCGGTCGCGCAGGAACGCCTCGCACTCCGCGGTCAGGTCGGTGACGGTCTCCCGGGAGCCGGTGGTGATCTCCAGTACGTGGCTGTGGAAGGTCTGAGTCATGGGACCATCCTGCTCCCCCGGCGCCGCAGGACCCGCACCGCGCGCCGGGGACGGGAGCTGCGGACGGGCGGGCCCGCGCCGCCGGTGCCGCCGGCGGATGAGCGGCCGTGGCCTCAGGGGGCCGCCGGGTCCGGTCCCGGGGCGGGCCACGGGAAGAACCGCGACCACCACAGAGTTAGTCCAATCATGAACTATGACGGGGTGCGGGATGTGCGGGTCGTGGTGGTGGGGGCGGGCCAGGCCGGCCTGTCGGCCGCCTTCCATCTGCGGCGGACCGGCCACACCCCGGACCGGGACTTCGTCTTGCTGGACCACGCGCCGCGGCCCGGCGGCGCCTGGCAGTTCCGCTGGCCCACGCTGACCTACGGCCGGGTGCACGGGATGCACGCGCTGCCGGGCATGGAACTGACCGGCGCCGACCCGGACCGCCCCTCCGCGGAGGTGATCGGCGGGTACTTCGACTCCTACGAGCACGCCTTCGACCTGCGGGTGCACCGGCCGGTGCACGTGTCGGCCGTACGCGACGACGGGGCGGGCCGGCTGCTGGTGGAGACCTCCGAGGGCGTCTACCGCACCCAGACGCTGATCAGCGCCACCGGCACCTGGGACCGGCCGTTCTGGCCGCGCTACCCGGGCCAGGCCGACTTCCGCGGCCGGCAGCTGCACACCGCGGACTACCCCGGGCCGGACCTCTTCGCCGGACAGCGCGTGATGGTGGTCGGCGGGGGCACCTCCGCCGTCCAGCACCTGCTGGAGATCTCCGAGGTCGCGGCCGGGACGGTGTGGGTGACCCGGCGGCCGCCGGTGTTCCGCGACGGCCCGTTCGACCAGGAGCAGGGCCGGGCCGCGGTGGCGCTGGTGGCGGACCGGGTCCGCCGCGGGCTGCCGCCGCGCAGCGTGGTGTCGGTGACCGGGCTGCCGATGACCGAGGCGATGGCGCGCGCCCGGGCGGCCGGCATCCTGGACCGGATGCCGGTGTTCGACCGCATCACGCCCGGCGGCGCCCGGTGGGCCCCCGGCCGGATCACCGGGACGCCCCGGCCGCCGATGCGCGTCACCGAGGACGGCGGCCGCGCCGTGGACCTCGATGTGATCCTGTGGGCCACCGGTTTCCGCGCCGCCGTCGACCACCTGGCCCCGCTGAAGCTGCGCGAGCCCGGTGGCGGCATCGCCGTCGAGGGCACCCGGGCGGTACGGGACCCGCGCATCCACCTCGTCGGCTACGGCCCCTCGGCCAGCACGGTCGGGGCCAACCGCGCCGGCCGCGCCGCGGTGCACGACATCGGACAACTGCTGGGGGCACCGGTACCGGCCTGAACCGGAAGCCGCCCCGGCGGCGGGTACGGCGGACGCCCGGCGGGCGAACGGCGCCCGGTCCGCCCCCCGGCGGTATGCGCGCGCGGCCCGGGACCGGAACCGTACGCCACCGGCCGACCGGGCCGACCGTGCCCGGTTGGAACGGATACCCGGGGGTTGGAACGGGACAGGGCGGCAGGACTCCCCGCGCGCACGGGGGCAGGACGGACATCACCACGACGGCGGGCGCCCGCGTGCCGGGCCGCGGGCGGTGCGTACCCGACGAGCACGGGCCCGCCGGAGCACATGCGCCCTCCGAGTGCCGAGCCCAACCGGACGTACCCGCCCGCCGGATGCCGACACCGACACCGATGCCGACCGGACCGTGCGCGTACACCAGGCGCCGGTCCGGCCGGACCGTACGCGCGCACCAGGCACCGGCACCGACCGGGCCGGGACGGGCCCCCGCCGAGCACCGACGGTGACCGGGCCGTACCACCCCGCGAGGCGCCGGCGGCGGGCGCGGCTCCGGCGTACGCCGCTCCCCGTGGGCGCGCCGTGCGCGCCCGGTGGGGCGGGAGTGCGCCAACAGGGGGCGCGCCCTGTTGGCGCGGGCGTCCGGCGGGGAACGCTCGCCTCGGCGGGCTACGGCACCGCCGCACCGGTGAGACGACGGCCGCCCCCATCGAGGAGACCGATGACCAGCCCCTCCCCCCACCGCACGCTCCCCTACTACGAGGACCCGTCCCCGGGCAGCGGGGTGCTGCCGCCGCGCGCCTGGGTGGCGGAGTCCGACGCCGCCCGGCTCGACCTCGGCGGGCGCTGGGCGTTCCGGCTGTCCCCGACCGCGGCCGGGGCGGACGAGTCGTTCGCACAGCCCGGCCACCCGGTCACCGGCTGGGACGAACTCCCGGTGCCCGCCCACTGGGTGCTGCACGGCCACGGCGCCCCGGCGTACACCAACACCCCCTACCCGTTCCCCCTCGACCCGCCGCGCGTCCCGGACGAGAACCCCACCGGGGATCACCGCCGGGTCTTCGACCTGCCGGACGGCTGGCCCGCGGAGGGCGGGGCGGTGCTCCGGTTCGAGGGAGTGGACTCGTGTGCCAAGGTGTGGCTCAACGGGCAGGAGCTGGGCAGCTTCAAGGGCAGCCGGCTGCCGCACGAGTTCGCGGTGGGCGCCCTGCTGCGGCCGCGCGGCAACGTCCTGGCGGTCCGGGTCCACCAGTGGTCCTCCGGCAGTTACCTGGAGGACCAGGACCAGTGGTGGCTGCCGGGCATCTTCCGCGAGGTGACGCTGGTGCACTGCCCGCCGGGCGCGGTGGGGGACTTCACCGTGCACGCCTCGTACGACCACGCCGACGGCACCGGCACGCTGCGCGTCGAGGCGGACGTGCCCGGCCGGGTCACCGTGCCGGAGCTGGGGCTGGAGCTGGCCACCGGGGAGAGCGCGACCGTGCCGGTGGAGCCGTGGACCGCCGAGACGCCCCGGCTGTACCCGGCCGAACTGGTCACGCCGGGCGAGCGCGTCCGGCTGCGCGTCGGGTTCCGGACCGTGGCGGTCGTGGACGGCATACTGCGGGTCAACGGCCGGCGGGTGCTGTTCCGGGGCGTCAACCGCCACGAGTTCCACCCGGAGCACGGCCGCGCCGTGGACCGCGCCACGATGCGCCGCGACCTGCTGCTGATGAAGCGTCACAACATCAACGCGGTACGGACCAGCCACTACCCCCCGCACCCCGCCTTCCTGGACCTCTGCGACGAGCTGGGGCTGTGGGTGATCGACGAGTGCGACCTGGAGACGCACGGCTTCCACGCGGTGGGCTGGCGCGGCAACCCGGTGGACGACGAGCGCTGGACCCCGGCGCTGCTGGACCGGGCGGCGCGGACCGTCGAGCGGGACAAGAACCACCCGTCGGTGATCGTCTGGTCACTGGGCAACGAGTGCGGCACCGGCCGGGGGCTGACCGCGATGGCCCGGTGGATCCGCGACCGGGACCCCTCCCGCCCGCTGCACTACGAGGGCGACCGGTCCTGTGCCGACACCGACCTGTACTCCCGGATGTACGCGCCGCACGAGGAGGTGGAGCTGATCGGGCGGCGCGCGGAGGAGCCGCTGGACGATCCGGAGCTGGACGCCCGGCGCCGGGCGATGCCGTTCCTGCTGTGCGAGTACGCGCACGCCATGGGCAACGGCCCCGGCGGACTCTCCGAGTACCAGCGGCTGTTCGAGACCTACGAACGTTGCCAGGGCGGCTTCGTGTGGGAGTGGATCGACCACGGGCTGGCCCGGCGGACCGAGGACGGACGGACGTACTTCGCCTACGGCGGGGACTTCGGCGAGGACCTGCACGACGGCAACTTCGTCTGCGACGGGCTGCTGTTCCCGGACCGCTCCCCCTCGCCGGGGCTGGTGGAGTACAAGAAGGTGATCGAGCCGGTCCGCATCGAGGGCGACGGGGACACCGGGGCGCTGCGGATCACCAACGCGCACGACTTCACCGACCTGGCACATCTGGCCTTCGGCTGGGAGTACGCGGTGGACGGGGCGGTGGTGGCCGCGGGGGACCTGGCGGTCCCCCCGCTGGGCCCCGGGGAGACCGCCGGGCTCAAACTCCCGGAGCCGCCCGCCGCCGCCCCGGCCGGTGAGGCGCTGTGGACGGTCACCGCACGGCTGGCCCGGGACACCGCCTGGGCGGAGGCCGGCCATCCGGTGGCCTGGGCCCAGCTGGCCCACACCGCCCGGCCGCACCGGCGGCCGGTCCCCGCGGAACCGGCGGCGTCACCGCGCCGGGACGGCGCCGCGCTGCTCCTGGGGCCGGGCTCCTTCGATCCGGACTCGGGCGTTCTGACCTCGCTGGCGGGCATCCCGGTCGGCGGGCCGAGGCTGGACGTGTGGCGCGCCCCGACCGACAACGACAACGGCGCCCCCTGGCAGCCGGACGAGCGGTGGGGGCCGCTGTGGCGGAAGCTGGGGCTGCACCGGATGCGGCACCGCACCGACGCGGTCCGCACGACCGGCCGGGAGCTGGTGGTGTCGGCCCGGGTCGCCCCGGCCGCCACCGATCTGGGGCTGACGGTGGAGTACCGCTGGAGCGCGGCCGGGGAGCGGCTGCGGCTGGACGTGTCGGTCACCCCGGAGGGGGAATGGCGCTGCCCGCTGCCCCGGCTCGGGGTGCGGCTGACCGTGCCCGCCCGGTGCGGCACCGCGCGGTGGTACGGCGGGGGTCCCGGCGAGGCGTACCCGGACACCTGCGCGGCGGCCCGGACCGGCCGCTGGGAGATGACGGTCGACGCCCTCCAGACGCCGTATGTGCGGCCGCAGGAGAACGGTGCCCGGGCGGGGGTGCGCTGGGCGCAGCTCACCGCCCCGGACGGCGGCGGGCTCCGGGTGGAGGGCAGCCCGCACTTCTGGTTCACCGCCCGCCGGTGGTCCACCGAGCAACTGGACGCGGCGGAGCACACCTGTGACCTGGTGCCCTCGCCGGACACCGTCTGGGTCAACCTCGACCACCGCCAGCACGGCATCGGCAGCCAGTCCTGTGGCCCGGGGGTGCTGCCCGCGCACCGGCTGACCGCCGCGCCGGCCGTGTTCTCCTTCACCTTCTCCGGACAGCCCTGACCCGCCGCGCGCCCCGGCCCGGGCGCTCCGGACGGGAGGTGTTCCGGCCGGGGCGTTCCGGCCGGACGCGCGGCGGACGGCGTGGGCCGCGGGCCGGGTGCGCGGCGGGCGGGGTGGGCGCCGAACGGGGTCGTCGGCGGAGCCGGACGGGTGGTCGCCGGAGCCGGACGGGGTCGTGGGCGGAGCCGACGCTCAGCCAGCCTGACCGGCACCTCGGGCCCGCGGCGCCCCGGACACCGGCACCACCGCCCGCGGCGCCACCGTCCGGAGCTTCACAGCCCGGGGCTTCACCGACCGGGGCGCGTCGGCCGGCTCCGGTCGTCTCCGCGCGTACGCGGCGGCGCCACCCGCGCCCGGAGAACGGGACGGGCCGTCCGGCCCGCGGCCCGGCGGGCCCGGGCGGCGATCCGTGCGGGGCCCACCGAGGCGGGCCCGATGCCGTGGGGGCGGTGGCCCAGGGACGGTCCCGGGGCGGTCACTTCCCCCCGGCGGCGCGGAGCGCGGCGAGCGCCTTGTCGGCGTGCACGCTCATCCGGATCTCACTCTTCACGATCTCCAGCACCCGCCGGTCGGTACCGATCACGAAGGTGGCCCGCTTGGTCGGCATGGCCGCGATCTGCCGCTTCACCCCGAACCGTGCCCGCACGCCGCCCTCGGGGTCCGCCAGCAGCGGGTACCCCAGGGAGTACTTGCCGGCGAACTCGGCCTGCTTGGCCACCGGATCGCCGCTGATGCCGACCGGCTGGGCGCCCAGCGCCCGGAACTCCGCGGCGATGTCGCGGAAGTGGCACGCCTCCTTGGTGCAGCCGGGCGTCATCGCCGCCGGATAGAAGAACAGCACCACAGGGCCGTCCGCCAGCAGCCCGCTCAGCGTGCGCGGCGTACCGGTCTCGTCCGGCAGTTCGAAGTCCTCGACCACGTCTCCGATGTTCATGGGCGGCAACCTACTCGCCGGTCCGGGGCCGCGGGCAACCGGCGCCGGGCCGTTGACCAACGGGTGGACGAAGCGGGGGTGTGCGCGGCGCGCCGCCACGGGGGTCGCCCCCGGTGGGCCGCCCCTGCCGCATGCCCGGGCGCGGGGCCGGCGCGACCGGCGGCCCGGCGGGCCACGGCCCGCGACACGGTCCGGCGACCAGGTGGTCCCGGGCGTGACCGCACGGGCGCTGCTCCCGGTGGGCGGGCCGGGTCCGGGCGGATGCGGTCAGTCGGTCACGGGCACCGGCCGCCGGGCACCCGTGGCGAGGAAGTGTTCGACCGGGAGGACGGCGGCGCCAGCGGAACCGCGTCGGCGCCGAAGCGGCACAGCGCGATGCCGGTGCGGGCGGAGGGCCGGCGCAGCGCCTCGGCGGCCACCGCCTCCCGGAGGGCGGGCAGCCGGTGGGCGCCGAGCCGGGCACCGGCCCAGCCGCCGAGGATGACCCGTTCGGGGTTGAACTGGGCGACGAGGTGGGCGAGTCCGGTACCCAGGTGCGCCGTGGCCTCGTCCACGACCCGCCGTGCGGCGGCGGAGGCGTCGGCCGCGGTGATCATCGCGGCGAATGCGGCCTCCGCGTCCTCGCCCCGCACCGGGCGGCCCCGGCGCGCCTGCCGGTAGCGCTCCAGCACCGCCTCGGCGCCCAGGTACGCCTCCAGGCAGCCGCGCGCGCCGCACCGGCAGCGGCGCCCGTCGGGCCGCACGGTGGTGTGGCCCCAGCGGCTGCCGCGGGAGCCGGCGCCGGTGCGGGCCGGGTGGGGGCCGCGGGTGAGCACCAGGGCCTCGACGGTGGTGTCGATGCGGGCGAGTACGGCGTGCCGGGCGCCGCGGCCGGCTCCTCGCCACATCTCGGCCCGGCCCAGCGCGTGGTGCCGTTCGTCCAGGAAGACCGGCAGTCCGGAGCCGGCGCTCAGCAGCCGGCGCAGCAGCGAGGCGTGCTGCCCGTCGGCGCGGGCCCGGGCGGCCACCGGGCCCGCGGCCGGCGCGGCGGGTCCGGAGGAGTCCGGCGGCGGACCGGCCGCGGTGGCGACGGCCAGTCCGATGACCTCGGGCCGGGGAACCGCCGCGGCCTCCAGGACGGTGCGCAGGCCGGCGAGCACATGGCGGACGACCAGCCCGGGGTCCTGACGGCCGGAGCGCAGCGGGTAGTCGGCCTTGCCCCGCGGGGTGAGCGCCAGGTCGAACAGCTCAACCCGTACCCGGTCCCGGGCCACGTCCACCCCGACGACGTGCCGGTGGCCGGGGGTGATCCGCAGCAGACCCGGCCGGCCGTCGCCGGCGGCCGGGGCGGCGGCGCTCTCGGTGACCACGCCCTCCCGGAGCAGGCCGGTGACGGCCGAGTTCACCGTGGCGGCGCCGAGCCCGGTCCGGCGGCAGAGCTCCGCCCTGGTGAGCGGGGAGTCGTACAGGGACCACAGGAGCGAGGAACGGTCGCCGTACCGCGGATCACAGGCCACGGACCGCCGGGCTGCCACCATGTGCCACCTCCGGAAGCTCATGATTCGAGCCGGATGTGAGACATGTCAACGGGTCTGGTCCCGTTTGCTTCAAAGAGGTTGACCCGGCGCGAGCACCGGCCGGGCAGGTGTGGACGCCGGGTGAACGGAAGTTCGCCGGACCAGGCCCCGAAGTCCCGCCGCGGGTTCATCTTCTGAACTCCCGTCACCCTGGCTGAGCCCGCCCCGCACCGGTCGGCCCGGGCCCGTCGTCCCGGCCCCACGGACCCGGGCGACGGCCGCGCGGAAGCGGTGCGTCACCGGACAGCGGCACGCTGCGGGACGGCCCCGGACGACGCGGACAGCGCGGGACGACGGGACGACGCCGGACACCGGGGACGGAAGGACGGCAGGAGGACGCCGGGACGACGCAGGACGGCGCCGGACGGAAGGACGGCAGGGAAGCCCGGAGGCCCCGGGCGGAAAGACGGCACGGGGCGGACGGGAGGCGGCGGGCCGGTGGCCCGGTCGGGTGCGGCCGTCCGCGCGGGCGACCGCACCCCGGCCGTCACTCGCCCCGGAAGAGGTCCAGCAGGTCCTGCCGGCCGAAGACACCGGCGGTCTCGATCGCCGAGGGGGCGCCGGCCGACGGGTCGGCGCCGTGCGCCAGGAGCAGTCGGACGACCTCGTCGGCGCCCTTGAACACCGCTCCGGCCAGGGGGGTCTGGCCGCGGTCGTTGGCCCGGTTCGGGTCCGCCTCCCGTTCCAGCAGCGCCGCGACGGCGCCGGGGTGCCCGTGGTAGGCGGCGAGCATCAGCAGCGAATCCCCCTTGTCGTTGGTGAGATTCACCGGTACGCCCGCGTCCACGTAGGCGGCGAGGGTGTCGGTGTCCCCGTGGCGGGCCAGGTCGAAGACCTTCGCGGCCAGTTGCAGCAGCTCGGGGTCGTGCGCGGGCTCGGTCTCGGCATGGGGTTCGTTCATGACACCCACCCTACGGACCGGAGGCCACTCACCGGGGGTTCACGCACCGTGGCCGGCGGACCGGCACTCCACCCGCGACGTCAAACCCGGATGAATCTCCCCATTTGCGACGATATGCAACCGGATACATGCTGTGATGCGGGCACCACATGCCGTGATCGGTCCCGACCAGCCAGGAGAACAGTCATGATTCTGTCCATCTCAGGAGTCGTCCTGCTCGGCGTGATCGTCGCCATCTTCCTCCGCAAGGGCGGGCTCAAGACCTCTCATATGATCATCAGCGCCCTCTTCGGCTTCTATCTGGCGAGTACCGCCATCGCTCCCAGCATCAAGGCCGGCGGCGCGAGCCTGGCCGGCCTGCTCGGCGGGATCAAGATCTGACGTGCTGCGGCGATCCCCCGTTCCGCGCGCCTGGGCCGCCGGCGCCGTCGATGTGTTCCATCCGCTGGTCACCGTCTCCCGCGGGGTGCGCCGGCTGGCGGCCCGGGCGCGGCAGACCTGGGAGCACACCCCGAAGGACCGGCGCGGCCCGCTGGTGTTCCTGGTCGCGGCCGCCGTACTGGCCGTCGGCCTGGTCCCGTACGGGCCGCCGCTGGCGCTGCTCGGGCTGATGGGCGCCGCCGCCTGGGCCGGGCGCGGCGCCCCGGCCCCCGCACCGGACCCCGGTGCCGACGCCGGGACGCGTCTGCAGCTGCTCCACGACGCCCTGGTGCCGTACTTCACCGCGCCCCAGGACGCCGCCCCGCTCTACCGGCACGGTGGTCACTGGCAGACGGTGTTCGAGGAGCACGAGACCGACGGCACGGGCCGGCCGGTGCGGCTGCTGCTGCGCTATCCGGCGTACTTCACCGACGGGGAGCCGGAGTCCCGGGCCCGGGTGGAGCAGTTGCTGTGCGGCAAGTGCGGCCGCGACCGGGAGTACCGGTTCCGCTGGGACCAGGAGGAGAACCGGCTGGAGGTCACCGCGCTGCCCCAACTGCCCACCGGCGTCCCGGCGCAGCGCTTCGTCACCGCCGCGGGCGAGACGGTCCTCGGGTTCACCGACCCCACCGGTACGCCGCGGACGCTGCCGGTCGTCTGCCCCGGGGACCCCGACGACGGCGACGGCCCGGAGGGCGCGGGGACCCGGGACGTCCCGGCGGTGGTCTGGCGCACCGGGGCGCGGTCGGCCGAGCAGCACCTGCTGGTGCTGGGCCGGCCCGGCAGCGGCGCCACCACCCTGCTGCGGTCGGTGGCGATCCAGGCGCTGACCTGTGGTGACGTGCTGGTGGTGGACGGCGCCGGGACCGGCGAGTACGCCTTCCTGGCCGGCCGTTCCGGGGTGCTGGCGGTGGAGAGCGGGCTCTCCGGGACGCTGGCCACGCTGGAGTGGGCGGCCCACGAGACCGAACGGCGGCTGATCGCCACCAGCCGGGCGCGGCAGTTGGGCCGGCTGGTGCCCGGGGACGTCCACCGGCCGCTGTGGATCATCCTGGACCGGCCCACGGAGCTGAGCCGGCTCGCCGCCGCCGAGGGCCGCCCCGACCCGCAGCGACTGCTGGAGGTGCCGCTGCGGCAGGGGCGGGCGGCGAACGTCACGGTGGTGGTGGCCGACCAGGACGACGGCGCCGAGGCGCTGGCCGCGCCGGTGCGCGGGCTGGCCCGGGCCCGGGTGGTGCTCGGCGCGGCCGGTCACCGGCGGATCGGCGCGCTGCTCGGCGCGGTGCCGGACACCTCGCCGCCCGGGCGGATGCCCCCGGGGCGGGGTTACGTCCGGCTCGGCAGCGGTCCGGTGCGGCGGCTCCAGGTCCCCGACACGCCCGACCCGTACGACGCCGGCGCCGCCGAACCGCTGCGCCGGGCGGTGCTGGAGCTGCTGCCCGAACCGGCCGGCGGGGCGGAGAGGCCACCGGCCGAGGCGACGGAGGCGGTGCCCGCCGGACGGCGGGGCACCGAGGACGAGGCGGACGGCGCGCTCTCCGGCACCGGCTCCTGAGCCCGCTCCGGGCGTGGGGTCCGCGAGCACCGGCCGGGCGCGGTGGCCGGCCGGCGCGGCCCCGCGGGCCGGGTCAGGCGACGTAGCTGCGCGGCAGGTCGGCCCCGGCGGCGGCCCCGGCGCCGACCAGCCGGGCGGCCTCGGCCAGCCGCGCCGCGGCCTGCTCGGCGACCGCCCCGCCGACGGTGAAGGGCAGTCGTACGTATCCCTCGAAGGCACCGTCCACACCGAACCGGGGGCCGGACGGCACCCGCACCCCGAGCCGCTCCCCCACCTCGGCGATCCGCGACCCGGAGAGCCCGCCGGTGCGGGCCCACAGGGTGAGCCCGCCGTGCGGGACGGCGAACTCCCAGTCGGGCAGGTGCCGGCGGACGGCCGCCACCAGGGCGTCCCGGTTCTCCCGGGCCTGCGCCCGGCGCAGTTCGACGGCCCGGTCCCAGCCGCCGGTGTTCAGCAGCCAGGTGACGGCGAGCTGTTCGACCACCGGGGTACCCAGGTCCACGTAGGCGCGGGCGGCCACCAGGCTCCGGATGACGTCGGGCGCGGCCCGGACCCAGCCGATGCGCATCCCGGCCCACAGCGACTTGCTCGCCGAGCCGATGGTGACCACGGTGCTGCCGGCCGGGTCGAAGGCGCAGACCGGCCGGGGCGCCGGCGGTCCGCCGGCGCCGTCCAGCCGGATCTCCGCCATGGTCTCGTCGGCGATGAGCACGGTGCCCGCGGAGCGCGCCATGTCCACCAGGTCCCGGCGCCGGGCGTCGTCGGCGAGCGCCCCGGTGGGGTTGTGGTAGTCGGCGATCACGTACGCCATGCGGGGCGCGGCGTCGCGGAGCACCTGCCGCCAGGCGGGCAGGTCCCAGCCCGCGAGCCCGGCGGCCATGGCCACCGGCACCAGCCGGACCCCGGCGTCCCGCATCAGCTGGAGGACGTTGGCGTAGGACGGGGACTCCACCGCGACCCGCTCACCGGGGCGGACGAAGAGCCGGCAGGTGGCGGCCACCGCGCCCATCCCGCCGGTGGTCACCATGATCTGCTCGGGCATGGTGGGGATGCCGTGGGCGGTGTACCGGTCGGCCAGAGCCTGCCGCAGCGCGGGCAGCCCGGCCGGGTAGTCCCCGTGGGTGCGGGCGTAGGGCGGCAGTTCCTCCACGGCCCCGGTCATGGCGCGGGTGAGCCACGGCTCGGGCGCGGGCAGCGCGGCGCAGCCGAGGTCGATCACGGAGGCGGCGGCCTCCGGCGGCAGCGGGTCGAGACCGCGGCCCGGGAGCGGGCGCCCGGCCGGCACCGCGGTCCAGCTGCCGGCGCCGCGCCGGGACTCCAGGTAGCCCTCGGCACGGAGCGCCTCGTAGGCGGCGGCGACGGTGGTGCGGCTCACCTCCAGCGCGGCGGCCAGCTCGCGTTCGGCGGGCAGCCGGGCGGCCACCGGCACCCGGCCCTCCAGCACCAGCAGCCGGACGCCGTCGGCGAGCGCCCGGTAGGCGGGGAGGCGCCGGCCCCCGGCCGGGGCGGCGGCGTCCCGGGTCTGCTGCGACAGCAGGAGGGCGAGCCGGGAGGCGCCCACTGCGGAAGTCCACGGACTCATCGGCTTGCGGTCCACCTTCACTGAATTGGCCATGGAACTGGACTGTTCTACAGGTCCAGAGTGTCACGCTGGGGGCCACTGACACCAGTCGGCCCTCCCCCCACGCCCTCCGCACCGCGCACCGAAGGAGACCGACGTTGTCCACACCGCCCGCGCCCCGCAGTCCCCGGCCGGCCCGGCGCCTCGTCCACCTCTACGCGGGGCTGGTGCTGTACGGGGTGAGCATGGCGATGCAGTTGCGCGCCGCCCTGGGCCTCGACCCGTGGGACGTGTTCCACCAGGGCATCACCGAGCGCACCCCGCTGTCGTTCGGCACCGTGACGATCCTGGTGGGCGCCGCGGTGCTGCTGCTGTGGATCCCGCTGCGCCAGCGCCCGGGCCTGGGCACCGTCTCCAACGTGCTGGTGATCGGGCTGGTGGTGGACGGCACGCTGTGGCTGACGCCGGAACTGGACGCGCTCGCCGCCCGGATTCCGCTGCTGGTGGCCGCGATCGTGCTCAACGGCGTGGCGACCGGGCTGTACATCTCGGCGCACTACGGTCCGGGGCCGCGGGACGGATTGATGACCGGGCTGCACCGGCGCACCGGCCGCTCCATCCGGCTGGTGCGCACCGGGATCGAGGTGGTGGTGCTGGCGACCGGGTGGCTGCTGGGCGGCACGGTGGGCGTCGGCACGGTGCTGTACGCGCTGGCCATCGGCCCGCTGTCGCAGTTCTTCCTGAGGGTCTTCGAGATCCCCGGGACGCAGGAGGCCGCCTCGCCGGTGGTGGCGCGTTCGATTCCGAAGAGTTCCGAACCGGACACCGAGGGCGAACCGGAGAATCCGACGGTGGACCGGAGGTAGTCCGGATTTCGACGTGGCCGGTGCGGGGCGGTAGTGTACGCCCTTGGCCCACCGGGCGGACCGTTACTGCGCGCTAAAGCAGTGCAAACGGTGGGTGACATCTGCTGCCAGATGTGACAAACCGGGCGCCTGTGGGTAGAACAACGGGGCGGTACGAAGAGAAACAGCGGCGCGCAGCGCCTCCGGCAAGGGCGGTGGTGGGCGACGGGCGGGGCAGACAGCGGCGCGCAACGCCTCCGGCAGAGGGCGGTGGCGAGCGAGGGCGGGCGTATGTCCCAGTACGGGAATCTTCACCGCCGACCGGACGTTGACCGGATGACGACGACAGCGACACCTGTCCTGTGGGCGACAAGCCCGGGAGGCACGATTCATGAGTGAGCGAGCTCTTCGCGGCACGCGACTCGTGGTGACCAGCTACGAGACCGACCGCGGCATCGATCTGGCCCCGCGCCAGGCCGTGGAGTACGCATGCCCGAACGGCCATCGATTCGAGATGCCGTTCTCGGTAGAGGCGGAGATCCCGCCGGAGTGGGAGTGCAAGGCGTGCGGCGCCACGGCACTCCTGGTGGACGGCGACGGCCCCGAGGAGAAGAAGGGCAAGCCCGCGCGCACGCACTGGGACATGCTCATGGAGCGGCGTACCCGCGAGGAGCTGGAGGAGGTGCTGGCCGAGAGGCTGGCCGTCCTGCGCTCCGGTGCCATGAACATCGCCGTGCATCCGCGGGACAACCGCAAGTCCGCCTGAGGCGGACGGGGAAGCACCGACAAGGGCCGGGGCCGCTGCGATCGCAGCGGCCCCGGCCCTTGTCGGTGTTCGTTCGTCTCCTCCCCCGCCACGTCCCGGGCTCCCGCCTGCTCGGCAGCCGGCGCCGGGCCGGGCCCGTCAGGTCCTCCCCCGCCGCCGCGCCGGTGCGGCCCGGAGGGCCGGGCCGCCGACGCGGAGCGGACGGGCGTCAGCCGGGCAGCTGGGGGTCGTCGCGGTGCGGCCGGCCCGGGTGCGGCTCGTCGTCCCTGACGACCTCACCGGGGACCACCTTGCCGTCCGGGCGGTGCATGCGGGCCTGCTGGAAGAGGTTCCCCAGGTCCGGTCCGCCGGCGCCCATCGCGCCCACCCGCCGCTCGACGAACCGCTCGGCCCGGCGGTGCAGCAGCGCCCGGGTGGGCGGGAAGAGGCACACCAGGGCCGCGGCGTCCGAGGCCAGCCCCGGCAGCATCAGCAGCAGCCCGCCGAGCATCGGCAGGGTGTTCCCGCCGCCCGGCCCCGCCTGCTCCCCCGCGCGCGCCCGGCCGGTCAGCGACCGCCAGGCCCGCCGCCCGGCCCGCTTGACCACCACGGCACCGAGCACCACGCCGGCGACGAGCAGCAGGAAGACGGTGAGGCCGCCGGCCGCGTCGGCGACCAGGGTCAGCAGCCAGATCTCCAGCACCAGCCAGGCGGCGATGCCCAGCGGCACCAGGGTGCGGGCGCGGGAGCGCCGGGGGCGGGGCGGGCGGGGGAGCTGCGATGCGCCGGTCGTCATGGATCAAGTGTCCCGCAAGCGCGGCGGAACGGGCCCCCGGGCCCGTGCCCCGCTCCCGCCCCGGGCCCGTGGCACCCCGGTCGCGGGCTACTCCGGCTTGCGGCCCAGCACCCGGTTGACCCGGGAGCCCACGCCCCAGGAGGTGACCCGCCACAGCGCCTCGGCGAGGATGTCGCGGCTCATCTTGCTGTCCCCGCGCACCCGCTCCACGAAGGTGATCGGCACCTCCACGACGTGGAAGCCGGCCTTCACCGCGCGCCAGGCGAGGTCGACCTGGAAGCAGTAGCCCTGGGAGGCCACCGCCTCCATGCCGAGCCCCTCCAGGGTCTCCCGGCGGAAGGCGCGGTAGCCGCCGGTGATGTCCCGCAGCGGCAGGTCCAGCAGCAGCCGCGAGTACGTGCTGCCGCCGCGGGAGATGAACTCCCGGGTCTTCGGCCAGTTCACCACCCGGCCGCCGGGCACCCAGCGCGAGCCGAGGACCAGATCGGCGCCCTTGAGCGCGGTGAGCAGCCGCGGCAGCTCCTCCGGCTGGTGGGAGCCGTCGGCGTCCATCTCCACCAGCACCCCGTAGCCGCGTTCGATGCCCCACTGGAAGCCGGCGAGGTAGGCGGCGCCGAGCCCCTCCTTGCCCTTGCGGTGGAGCACCCGCACATGGTCGTCGTGCGCGGCCAGCTCGTCGGCGATCTTCCCGGTGCCGTCCGGGCTGTTGTCGTCGGCGACCAGGACGTGCGCCTCGGGCACGGCCGCCCGCACCCGGGACACGATCGGCTCGATGTTCTCGGCCTCGTTGTAGGTCGGGATGATCACCAGGATGGTGCCGAGCGGTCCGTACGCCTTCCGCGGCCGGACGGTGTCCCGGTCCGTGCCGCCACCGGCGGAGCGCTCGCGCGCACCGTCCTGGCCGCTCTCCGCGGCCGGCCGGTCCGCGCGGCTGGTGCCGTCCTCGCGGTCGGCGCCCCCCTCGCGGCCCCGGTGCTCCGGGTGGTCGTCACGGTTCGTGCTGCGGCGCGGCCCGTCGGCCTCGCGTGCGTCGCTCACGGATGCTGCCCCTTCTCGTCCGTTCGTCCCCGACGGCCGATCACGATCGCGGCCGCGCAGGACAGAACGCCCACCATAGCGAGCACCCACTCGGGCGCCGCACCCGCTCGGTCCGCGACCGTGATGTCGTCCCGCAGCGGAATGGTCGCGGTGAGGACGTCCTGGGTGAATTCGTCGGTCCGCTGCCGCACCGTGCCGTCCGGGCCGACGATCGCGCTGATGCCGCTGGGCGCCGCGGTGATCACCGCCCGGCCGTGCTCCACGGCCCGCAGTTTGGACATCACCAGCTGCTGTTCGGGCTGCCCGGTGCGCCCGTAGGTGGCGTTGTTGGTCTGGACGACCAGGGCCCGCGCCCCGGCGTTCACGGTGTCCCGGACGATCTCGTCGTACGCCACCTCGAAGCAGATCACGTCCCCCAGCCGCGCCGGGCCGACCTGGAGCACGCCGGTGTGGTCCCCGGGGTAGAAGTCCCGCGGCACCCGGTTCAGCCGGGTGATGACCTTGCTCAGCTGCTCGCGGAAGGGCACGTACTCGCCGAACGGCACCGGGTGCTGCTTGGTGTAGGAGGCGCCGGGCCCGGTGCGGGGGTCCCACACGATGCCCTGGTTCTCCACGTAGCCGGGCTTGACGTGGTCCACCAGCGCGCCGACCAGCACCGGGACCCCGACCGCCTTGACCGCACGGTCGATCCGCTCGTACGCCTCACGGTGCTTGTACGGGTCCAGGTCGGAGGCGTTCTCCGGCCAGATGACCAGGTCGGGGCGGGGCTCGCGGCCGGCCTCGACGTCCTTCGCCAGCCGCAGCGTCGCCTCGACGTGGTTGTTGAGGATCTTCATCGGGCGGCCCAGGAAGTCCATGCCGGGCTGCTGCACATTGCCCTGCACCACGGCGATCCGGACGGTGTCGTCGGCGCCGGTGGGCACCGGTACGGCGAACCCGGCCGCCGTGGCGGCGGTGGCCGCGGCGAGCGGGACGGCGGCGGTCAGCAGGGCGCGCCGCCGCGCGGCCGGGCCGGCCGCCGCCCGGGCCCGCCACAGGGCCAGGACGAGGGCGGCGAGCAGTGCCCCGGTGAGCGCCACCGCGAAGGTGACCGCCGGCGCGCCGCCGAGCGAGGCCAGCGGGGTGTACGGGGAGCCGGTGTTGGCGAAGGCCAGCCGTCCCCAGGGGAAGCCGCCGAACGGGATGCGGTCGCGGGCACACTCCTGGGCCACCCACAGGCAGGCCGCCCACAGCGGCCAGGCGGGCAACCGGGAGGTCAGGGCCAGCCCGGCCCCCATCGGGACCAGGAACAGCGCCTCGATCACCGAGAGCCCGACCACCGCGTCCCAGCCGATCACATGGAGCCACTTCAGCAGCACCAGGAAGAACGGGACGCCGAACACCAGGCCGGTCCAGGCGCCCTGGCGCGCGGTCCGGCCGCGGGTCAGCAGGCTGAGCGCGGCGACCGCCGCCGGCGACAGCGGCCACACCCCGTACGGCGGGAAGGCGAGCCCGAGGGCGATGCCGCCGGCGGCGGCGAGCGCGCTGCGCCGCCACTCGCGGCGCGCGAACCCGGCCAGTCGCGCCCGCCGGCCGGGACGTTCCCCGGCCGGCACGGACGGGGCGGCCGCCACCGCGCCGGCCGCGCCGGAGCCGGCGGCGCCTGGCGCCGGGTCCGTGTCCGCCCGGCCGTCGCGGGAAGCGTCCGGGCCGGGGGGGCGGCGGGGGGCGGGGGCGGGGTCGCCGGACCGCCCGGCGGCCTCCGGGGCGCCGCCGGCCGGCGGTGCCGCGGCGGTGCGCGGCTCCGTCGGCCGGTCGGCTGCCGGGCCGCCGGCGGCGGCCTCGGCGGTGCGCGGCTCCGTCGGCCGGTCGGCTGCCGGGCCGCCGGCGGCGGCCTCGGCGGTGGTCTCGGGTCCTGATGGCACGGTCAGGGCCTTCCTGCAGGTCATGAGTGGTGCCCTGACGGTACAGCGCGCGCCGTGGAATGTGGCCCCCGAGGGGCGTTGCGACGGGACCGGAGCCGTCCCCGCCCGCGCCGGCGCGGCCCAGCCGGCCGAAGGCGCCGGTATGGGCCCCCGACGGCCCGGGCCCGGGGCCCCGACGCGAAGACACCGGCCCACCGGGCACGCCGGACACGCGGCACCCACCCGCCACGAAGCCACTCACCGACCGCGCCCCGAGGCTCCCGGCCTCCCCCGCGGGCCCCGGTCCGCCGCCGGGCCCGGTCCGCCTCGGGCCCCCGGTCGCCGGTACCGCCCGGCGGGGGCGCCGTCGTGGCGGGCCGGAGGGCGCGGACCCGCGGTCTGAGGCCGGAGGGCGGGAACCCGAGGTCTGGGGGGCCGGAGGGCGGGGACCGGGCCGCGGGGGCCGGAGGGCGACCGCCCTCCCTGAAACGGCCTCCGGCCCGCCGGTACGGCCGGGAGGCCGGGGCACGCGACACCGAGGACTCCGGACCACCACCGGGGTGGCCGAGGGCCCTCGCGGCCGGCGGTCAGGATGCGGCGCCCCGGTGGAACGACGCGGCGCCCGGCCCCACATGGGTCGGCCCGTCACCGCCGGTCGGCGGCACGCCTCCGGTCGACGGACGACCACACCAGGAGGCACGGCAACGTTCGGCACGTCCCCGGGGACCGCGCGGGACAGAAGCCGGCGCACGCCCGCAGGACGGGGCGGTCCGCCGGCCGAGGCACGACTGCGGATCGGGGCCCGGCGCCCTTCGGGCCGACCTGGCACCCGCTGGCTGCGGGTCTGCCGAGAGCCGTTGTCTACTGAGCGTCCGGGCCCGACCCGGGTCCCACCCGTCGGCCCGGCGGTCACTCCCTCGCCCCCAATGCGCTGGACCTGGCTCTCAGCGGTGGCGTACGCGGCGGTACGCCACCGACGTTGGCCCAGCGGCGTTCGACGACTGTGTGGAGACTGCCCGGCCGGACGTCTCTTCGGTGGACCCGGCCGAACCTACCGGCCGCCGCCCGCTTTCTGTCAACACCGGCGCGACCTGCGTCGTTGTCCTGAACGAGCAGGTCAGTACGGACGGTGTCCGCACCACGCGGGCGGCGCGGCGCACATCGTTCGGCGTACGCGGCCGGCCGGGCTCACCCGATCGGCGCACGGTCCGCCCGGGCACGGGCGGCGGGGGCCGCCAGGACCGTCACGGCCCCGCCGGCCCCGAGACGGTCCTGGTGACCACCCGCGCCGGACGCGCCCGGCGGTCAGCGGCCGGACGGCCCCGGACACCCCGGACGGCCCCCGGGAAGCCCCTGGCGGCCCCGGCCCGGGGGCGGTGCCCCGCGCCTCCCCTACGCGCAGCCCCAGCCCCGTACGACGTCACCGCCGCCCGGGCGGTGACGTCGTACGGCCCGAGGCAGGCCGGGATCGCCCCGGGAAACGGCACCGCCCGGGGCCGGTGGGGGCCCCGGGCGGTGCGCTCACCCGAGGACGGTGCGGTCACCCGAAGACGGTGCGGCCGCCCACCACCGTGCGCAGGCACACCGGGAGCGGGGTGCCCGGGGTCAGGTCGGGCAGCCCCGGGGTGCCCGACCTCGGGTCGGTGGACCAGTTGGCGACCCGGGTGTCGGGGACCTGGACCACCAGGTCCCCGGCCTGCCAGACCGCGTAGTCGGCCGGCGCGCCGGGCACCAGGACCCCCGCGTCGTCCCGGCCCACGGCCCGCCAGCCGCCGCGGGTGTGGGCGGTGAACGCGGCCCGGACCGAGATGCGGTGCTCCGGGGTGCGGTGGAACGCCGCCGCCCGCACGGTGCCCCACGGGTCGAGCGGGGTGACCGGGCTGTCGGAGCCCAGGGCGAGCGGCACCCCGGCGCGCAGCATCGCCGCGTACGGGTTGAGGGTGCGGGCCCGGTCCCGGCCCAGCCGCTCGGCGTACATGCCGTCCTCGCCGCCCCAGGCCGCGTCGAAGGCGGGCTGGACGGAGGCGGTGAGCCCGAGTTCGGCGAAGGCGGCCACGGTCTCGGGGGTGAGCATCTCGGCGTGCTCCACCCGGTGCCGGGCGGCGCGGACGCGGGCCAGGCCCAGCCGTTCGGAGGCCTCCCGCACCCCGCGGACCACCGCGTCCACCGCGGCGTCGCCGATGGCGTGGAAGCCGGCCTGCAGGCCGGCCTCGGTGCACGCCGTGACGTGCGCGGCCACCGCGTCGGCGTCCAGGTAGGCGGTGCCGGTGTGGGCGGCGTCGGCGTACGGCTCGTGCAGGCAGGCGGTGTGCGAGCCGAGCGCCCCGTCCACGAACAGGTCGCCGGCGGCGCCGACCGCGCCCAGCTCGCGGACCCTGGCCAGGTCGGCGGCGCCGGTGACCGCCTCCGCCCAGTAGCCGACCACCCGGGGGCCGGGGGTCCGGGACGCCAGCTCCAGCAGCCCGGTGAAGTCCTCCTCGCTGGAGATCTCCGGGCCGCCGCACTCGTGGATGGTGCCGATGCCCAGTTCGGCGGCCCGGGTCAGCGCGGCACGCTGCGCCTCGGCGCGCTGGGCGGGGCTGACGGCGGCGAAGGCCACGGCGCGCACCGCGTGGTGGGCGGCGGTGGTCAGCGGCCCGTCGGGGTGGAAGCCGGGCCGGTCCAGGATGCCGGGCACCAGGTCCAGCAGCGCGGTGCTGGCCACCGCGGAGTGGACGTCCACCCGGGAGAGGTAGAGGGGCCGGCCGCCGGTGGCCCGGTCCAGTTCGGCGCGGGTCGGGGGGCGCCGCTCGGGCCAGCGGGTGGCGTCCCAGCCGTGCCCCAGCAGCACCGGGTCGGCGGGGCGGGCGGCGGCGTGGGCGCTGATCAGCTCCAGCGCCGCGGCGAGGTCGCGGGCGCCGCCGAGGTCCAGGCCGGTGAGGGCCAGCCCGGTGGAGGTGGTGTGCACGTGGGCGTCGGTGAACGCGGGCGTGACCAGCGCCCCGTCCAGGTGCACCACCTCGTCCACGCCGTCGGCGAAGCCGTCCGCGGCGCCTTCCGAGCCCACCCACGCGATGGTGCCGTGCTCGACCACCATGGCGGTGGCGAAGGGGTCCGCGGGGCTGTGCACCTCGCCGCCGCGCAGCAGTACGGTCCGGCGGCTGTCGTCCTCGCCCGGGTCCCGGTGGGCGTCGCCGGCCGGGCCGCGGGAGGTTGTCGGATCGGTCATGGTCCCAGTGTGGACCGCGGCCTCACACGCGGGGCGGCCGGGCCTCGTACGGGGTGGAGAGCACCACCGTGGTACGGGTGGAGACGCCGGCCAGCGAGCGGATGCGGGTGAGCAGGTGCTCCAGCTCCAGCGGCGTGGCGACCCGCACCTTGAGGATGTAGTTCTCGTCCCCGGCGACGCTGTGGCACGCCTCGATCTCCGGGACGCCGGCGAGCCGGTCGGCGATGTCGTCCGGCGCGCTGGGGTCGAAGGGCTTGACCGAGATGAAGGCGGTGAGCGGCAGACCCACGGCCTCCGGGTCCACCACGGCGGCGTAGCCGCGGATGACCCCCCGCTGTTCCAGGCGGCGGACGCGCTGGTGCACCGCCGAGGTGGACAGGCCGGTGGCCTTGCCCAGGTCGGTGTAGCTCATCCGCCCGTCCTTGACGAGCAGTTCCACGATCTGTCTGTCCAGCTCCTCCACAGCGGATCACCTTATGGGGTCGGAGGGGGCGGGGCCCAGCCGGAGGGTCGCGGGCCGGGCGCGGCCGCCCGCCGCATCTGCACGGGGCATGTGACCAACGCCACATGTACTCGTCAGTGTCCCGCGGAGCGCCGTGATTACTGATCCCCTGTCCCGGGAAATGCTTGCTGTGGTCGAGGCCGCAGCGCCTCCCGGCCCACCCGAGGGGGAGAAGGACATGCCCGATCTTGAGCGCCTCGACGCAGGCGGCAACGATATCGACGAGACCTACGAGATGTTCCGGGTCACCTGCCCGGACTGCGCCCGGCCGATCGCCCTGCTGGCGGACGAGGACACCCTGCCCGAGCACGCGCTGTGCCCCTCCCCGTGGAACCCGTTCGGGCTCACGGTCTGCCCCGGCACCGGGCGTCCGGCCGCCGAGGCGGCCCCCGCCGACGACCTGGCCGGCGCGCAGGAGCAGGACGCGGCGCTGCTGCTGACCCTGCCGGAGAGCCTGGACTGGCGCACCCAGCCCTTCTCGCACGTCGGCGGCCCCGGTTCGCGGCCGATCCGGGTGCCCGGGGCGCGCGGCCGGCGGTAGCCGCGCCGGCGTGCCGGGCCCGCCGCCCGGCACACACCGGGACACCGCCGGGCACGCGCCGGGACACCGCCCGGCCCGCCGCCCGGCGCACACCGCCCGGCGGCCGCCGGCGCCCCGCCCCGCGGCCCCGGGCACCCCGCGACGCGGACCGCGCCAGTACCCCGGCGGGGCGGGTCCGCGCACCGGCCGGGACCTTCGCGCCCCGGGCCGGTCCGCGGTGACGGGCGGGCGGCTCTCAGCGGCGCCGCTCCAGGGTGACCGGCATCGACTCGAACCCCCAGATGAGGTTGGAGCGCATCCGCCGCACCTCACCCGCCGGCACCGCCGATCCCACCCGCCGGGTCAGTTCCTCGAACATCACGGTGAGTTCGGTGATCGCCAGTGCCGAGCCCAGGCAGAAGTGCGTGCCGGTGGCGAACGTGAGGTGCCGGTTGGGGGTGCGGCCCACGTCGAACGCCTCCGGATCGGTGAACACCTGCTCGTCCCGGTTGGCGGACGGCAGCCACACCGCCAGCTGGTCGCCCGCCGCGATCCGCTCACCGGCCAGCTCGGTGTCCTCGGTGGCGGTCCGGAGCACGTGCATCGCCGGAGTGGTGTAGCGCAGCACCTCCTGCACGGCGGTCGTCAGCAGCCCGGGGTCGGCGCGGAGCCGGTCCCACTGGTCCGGGTTGTCCATCAGGGCCAGCAGCCCGCCGACGGTGGCGTGGCGGGTGGTCTCGTTGCCGCCGGAGACCAGCCCGTCGCAGTTGAGGAAGATCTCCTCGTCGGTGAGCGGCACCCCGTCCACCTCGCCCTGCACCAGGGCGCTGACCACGTCCTCCTGGGGGTCCTTGCGGCGCCGCTCGACCAGCTCGTCGTAGTACAGCAGCAGGTCGGTGTGGGCGGTCGCCGCGCGCATCGCGTGGTCGGCGCCGTTCTCGGCGTCCGAGCCGAAGGCGGCCATGGTCTTCTCCAGCATGAACCCCCAGTCCTGGCGGGGCACGCCGAGCATGTCGCAGATGACCGAGACCGGCAGCCGGGCGGCGGCTTCGACGAAGTCGCCGGTGCCCTTCTCCAGGGCCTCCTCCAGGGTCTCCACCACGATGGTGCGCATGGTGTCCTCCAGCCGCTTGACCATGCGCGGGGTGAAAGCGGAGTTGATGATCCGCCGGATCTTGCCGTGCCGCGGCGGGTCGGTCACGATCAGCATCTTGCCGGCCGCCGCGGCGGTGGCAGCGGGGTTGTGGTCCAGCCGCATCCCCCGCTCCGAGGTGAAGACCGCGGAGTTCTTGAGCACCTGGCTCGCCACCGGGTGTGACATCACCGCCCAGAACGGGCTGCCGCCGGGCCGTTCGTTCCGGTGGAGCGGGCCGGCGGCCCGCAGCCGCGCCCAGATCTCCTCGGGCCGCTCCGTCCGGTACAGCTCCGGGTCGGACAGGTCTGTCATCGTGTCGTCCTTTCCTGTGGACTCTGTCGGGTGCCGCTGGGTACGCCGGGTCCCGGGCCGGCCGGGTCCCGCCGGACCGGCGGGACAGGTCGGGGGCAGGCCCGGCCCCGCCGTGCGTGCCGCCGGCCGGCCCCGGACCACCTCCGGGGCCGCCGCGGCGCGGTGCTTCAGGGGAGTGGTCCGGGCCCCGGGGGCCGGTTCCGCGGGGGGTGGCCGGGAGGCGGCAGGATCAGCCGGGGGCCGGGGAGGCGGCGGACCGCTTCGTGAAGGCCCGGGTCGCCAGGGCGAACAGGGTGCCGCCCAGCAGGAACGGCGGCTCGAAGACGAAGACGTTCCACAGCACCGTCTCGGTGAAGCCGAAGGTCCGCACCGCCTCGGTACGCAGCTCGATGACGTCCGCCCCCGCGAGGGTGAGGATGACGAAGGCGCCCAGCGAGTGGATGATCAGCACCGCGGCGGCGGTCCACCCCGCGACGATCGGCATCCACCGCGGAAGGACGCGGCCCCACGGCCGGGTCAGGGCCAGCGCCAGCGCGGCGGCGGCCAGGCACAGCGCCCCGGTGCCGAACAGGCCGACCATCACGAAGGAGTCGCCGGAGGCCCGCTCCTTGCCGACGCTGTGCTCGATGATCACCCGCGCCCCGCCGAAGCCCGCGTAGATGTGCGCCAGGCCGAAGAGCACCGCCCACCCGCAGGCGGCGTGGCCCGCCCAGGTGTCGGGCCACCGCCGCGTCAGCCGCCGTGTCATGCCTTGAGCTCCTTGAGTGTCTCCCCCAGGACCCGCCCGATCCGCGCGATCGGCTCCGGCCGCATCATGTCGTCGTGCCGGCACGGGATGTCGTGGACGACCATGCTGCCGGTCAGGTGGGGTGACCAGGCGTCGGGGGACGCGGTGGCCGCGGCGCCGTCCTCGGTGCGCACCGTGGCGCGGAAGAACAGCACGTCGCCGCGGAAGGTGGCGGGCACGAAGGTGCGGGAGATCCGCTCGTTGTGCAGGGCCACCCGGCACAGCGCGGCCAGCCGCTCCTCCTCCAGGCCGGCCAGGATGCCGCCGGTGCTCCGGACGCGGGCGGCCACCCGGGCGATGTCCAGCGGGCCGTCGCCGAGTCCGGACCGGTCGCACCCCGCCAGGTCCAGCAGGGCGCCGAGGACCTGCTGCTCCTCCCGCTCCTCCCGCCGGGCGCGGTCCTCGTCCGCCGGGGCGTGTGCGGCCGGCGCCGGCTCGGGGTAGCAGTCGAGCAGGGCCAGCAGCGCCACCTCCTCGCCCTGGCGTTGCAGTTCGGTGGCCATGGCGTGGGCCACCGACCCGCCCAGCGACCAGCCGACCAGGTGGTAGGGGCCGATGGGCTGGACGGTGCGCAGCCGGGCGATGTAGTCGGCGGCCATCTCCGCCACGCTGCCCGGCGGCTCCTCCGGCCGGTCCAGGCCGCGGGCCTGCAGTCCGTAGACCGGGTACTCCGGCCCCAGGTGCCGCAGCAGACCGGCGTACGGCCAGCTCAGGCCACCGGCGGGGTGGACGCAGAACAGCGGCGGGCGGCTGCCGTGGCCGCGCAGGGTGAGCAGGGGGTCGAAGGCGCCCCCGGTGGCACCGGTGTCCAGCCGCTCGGCGAGGCCGGCGACGGTGGGCGCCTCGAAGAGCGTCCGGACGGCCACCGGGGTGCCGAAGACGGTGCGAACGCGGCTCGCCAGCCGGGTGGCGAGCAGCGAATGGCCGCCCAGGGCGAAGAAGTTGTCGTCGGTGCCGACCGCCGGCAGGTCCAGCACCTCGGCGAAGAGTTCGCACAGGATCTCCTCGCGCGGGGTGCGCGGCGGCCGTCCGGAGGAGACGGCGGCGAAGTCCGGGGCGGGCAGGGCGGCACGGTCGAGTTTGCCGCTGACGTTCATCGGCAACGCGTCCACGACGACCACGGCGGCCGGGACCATGTAGTCGGGCAGGCGGTCGGCGAGGAACCGGCGCAGCGCCTGCGGGTCGTCCTCCCCGGAGCCTGCTCCGGGCTTGGGGGCCACGTACGCCACCAGGCGCTTGGTGCCGGGCCGGTCCTCCGGGACGATCACCGCGGCCTGGGCCACCGCCGGGTGGCCGAGCAGGGCCGTCTCGATCTCGCCCAATTCGATCCGGAAGCCCCGGATCTTGACCTGGTCGTCGCTGCGGCCGATGAACTCCAGCCGGCCGTCGGCGGTCCAGCGCATCACGTCGCCGGTGCGGTACATCCGGGTGCCGGGCGGGCCGAAGGGGTCCGCCACGAAGCGCTCGGCGGTGAGCCCGGGGCGGTCCAGGTAGCCGCGGGCCAGCTGTTCGCCCGCCAGGTACAGCTCCCCGGCCACCCCGTCGAGCACCGGCCGCAGCGCCGGGTCCAGGACGTAGGCGCGGGTGTTGGAGATGGGCCGGCCGACCAGCGGCCGGTCGCTGTCGTCCAGCCGGCACACCAGGGTGTCCACGGTGCACTCGGTGGGGCCGTAGTAGTTGTGGCCGGTGGTGCCGGCGGCGGCGCGGATGTCGTGCCACAGCGCCTCGCCGGCCGCCTCGCCGCCGATCATGAGGACCGGGGGCCGCGGGCCGTCCGGGGCCAGCAGCCCGGCGGCCAGCAGCTGCTGGGCGTAGGTGGGGGTGACGTCCAGCAGCTGCACCCGGTGCTCGGCGACGTAGGCCACCAGCGCCTCGGGGTCGCGGCGGGTGTCGTCGTCGACCAGGTGGAGTTCGTGGCCGCCGGCCAGGCACAGCAGTTCGTCCCAGGAGGTGTCGAAGGACAGCGAGGCGGTCAGTCCGACGGCCAGCCGGTCGGTGCCGGCGGCCCGGGCCGCGGGGGCCAGCAGCTCCTCCAGGTGGTCGTGGACCAGGTTGGCCAGGCTGCGGTGCTGGATCACCACGCCCTTGGGCCGGCCGGTCGATCCGGAGGTGTAGATGACGTACGCGGCGTTCTCCGCGGTCAGCGACGGGCGCGGGTCGGTGTCCGGGCGGGCGGCCACCGCCGCGGCGGTGGCCGGCTCGTCGAGCACCAGCCGGGCCGGGCCGGTCTCCTCCGCCGCCGGGAGCAGCCCGGTGGTGGCGCTGTCGGTGAGCACCAGGACCGGCCGGGCGTCCTCCAGCAGGTACGCGATCCGGTCGGCCGGGTGGTCCAGGTCCACCGGCAGGTAGGCGCCGCCGGCCTTGAGCACCGCGAGGATGGCCACCACCAGGTCCTCGGTGCGCCGCATGGCCAGGGCCACGATCCGCTCGGCCGCCACGCCCAGCGCGGTCAGGTGGTGGGCCAGGCGGTTGGCGCGGCGGTCCAGCTCCGCGTAGCCGAGCCGGACGTCCCCGCAGACCAGCGCGGTGGCGTCGGGGGTCCGGCGCACCTGTGCGGCGAAGAGTTCGGGGAAGGTGGCGGCCGGGGTGCCGGCGACGGGCCCGTGACCCAGCCGGAGGGCGGCGTACCGCTCCGGCGCGGTGCGGACCTCCAGGCGCCCCACCGGCAGGGCGGGCTCCCGGACCACCGCGCGCAGCAGGACCCGGACCCGGTCCAGCAGCCGTTCCGCGGTGTCCCGGTCGAACAGGTCCGGGCGGTACTCCAGCCGCAGGTGCAGCCGCGGACCGGGCATCGCCACCAGCGACAGCGGGTAGTGGGTGGCGTCCCTGCTGTCGGCGCCGGTGAGCCGGAACTCCCCCACCGGCCGGGCCAGGCCGGCCTGGTCCAGCGGGTAGTTCTCGAAGACGGTGAGGGTGTCGAACAGCTCGCCGAGGCCGGCCGCGCGCTGGATGGTGGACAGGCCGACGTGGTGGGCGGGGATCAGGGCGGTCTGCTCGGCCTGTACGCGGCCCAGCAGGGCGTCCACGGTCTCGGCCGGGTCCAGCCGGACGCGTACCGGCAGGGTGTTGATGAAGAGGCCGACCATGGACTCCACGCCCGGCAGCTCCGGGGGGCGGCCGGAGACGGTGGCGCCGAAGACCACGTCGTCCCGACCGGTCAGGCGGCTCAGCAGCAGTCCCCAGACGCACTGGACCACCGTGTTGAGGGTGACGCCCCGGGCCCGCGCCCGGTCCTGCAGGGCGCGGGTGAACTCCTCGGACAGGTCGGTGTCGAGGCGTTCGGGGGTGGCCGGGGCCCGGCCGGGTGCGGTGCCGGCGACCAGGGTGGGTTCCTGGAGGCCGGCGAGCGCCTCGGTCCACGCCCGTTCGGCGGCGGCGCGGTCCTGTCGGCCCAGCCACGCCAGGTAGTCCTTGTACGGGGTGGCCCGGGGCAGTGCGGAGGCGTCCCCGCCGGACCGGTGGAGGGCGAGCAGTTCGCGGAGCAGGACCGGGACGGACCAGCCGTCGAGCAGGATGTGGTGACCGCACAGCAGCAGCCGGTGGGTCGTCGCGTCCAGGCTCACCAGGGTGAACCGCAGCAGCGGCGGGGCGGACAGGTCGAACCGGCGGGTGCGGTCCTCGTCGGTCAGCCGGGCCAGTTCGGCCTCCCGCTCGGCGGGGTCGAGCCCGGACAGGTCGAACCGGTACCAGGGCACCGGCAGTCCGCGCCGGACGATCTGCACCGGCTCGCCGGTCTTCCGCTGCCGGAAGCCGGCCCGGAGGTTGGGGTGGCGCCGGAGCAGGGCGTCCACCGCGGTGCGCAGCCGCTCGGCGTCCAGTTCGCCTTCCAGGTGGAAGGCGAACTGGACGGTGTACACGTCGTGTTCGCCCCGGTCGTACTGCGCGTGGAAGTACAGCCCCTCCTGCAGCGGCGACAGCGGCAGGACGTCCTCGATACGGGACTTGACCATCTACCAGGCACCTCCCTCGTTCTCCAGCTCGTCTTCGAACTCGTCGATCTCGGACTGCGTCAGCGAGACCAGCGACAGGTCCGACGGGGTGAGCCCGCCGTCGTCGGTGCCCTCGGCGTGCGCGGCCAGCGCCCGCAGGGCGCGCACCCAGGTGGCGGAGAGGTCCTCGATCTCCTCCGGGGTGAAGAGCGCGCCGGGCCAGGTCCAGGTGGCCACCACCCGCGGGCCGCGGTCGTCGTCCCGGGTGAGCACGCCCAGTTCCAGGGCGTGCGCCAGGGGCGCCTCGGCGTCCGTGCCGCCGGCCAGCAGGTCGCTCTCCGGGGCCGGGGTCCACCCGCCGGTCCCGCCGGTCCCGCCGGTCCCGCCGGCCGCGAACCGGCCCAGGTAGTTGAAGCCGATCCGGGGGCTGGGGAGGGCGGCCAGCGCCGGGCCGGTGCGCGGGTTGAGGTGGCGCAGCAGGCCGAAGCCCAGGCCGCTGTCGGGCAGGTCGCGCAGTTGCTCCTTGACCCGCTTCAGCAGCCGGCCCGCGGCGGGGCCGGCGGCCCACACCTCGTCCGGGTCCACCCCGGCCAGGTCGATCCGGACCGGGAACATGCTGGTGAACCAGCCGACGGTGCGGGCGAGGTCGGCGCCGGGCAGCACGTCCTCGCGGCCGTGCCCCTCCATGTCCACGGTGACCGGGCCCCCCGGCCGGCCGAAGCGGTCGGCGACCGCGACGGCCAGGGCGGTGAGCAGCACGTCGCCGGGGCCGGCCCGGAAGACCGCCGGGACGTGCCCGGTGACGGCGGCCGAGAGGTCCTCGGGCAGTTCCACCGTCAGGCGGCGGGCGGTGGCCGCCACGTCCCGCTCCGGGTCCGGGACGCGCGCGCCGAGCGGTTCGGCGGCGTCCCGCAGCATCCCGGTCCACAGCGGGAGTTCCCCGGCGCGCACCGGGTCCTGGGCGAGGGTGTGCAGGTGGCCGGCCCAGGTGCGGAAGGAGGTCCGCACCTGGGCGAGGCGCACGGGCCGGTCGGCCGACTCCAGGGCGGTCCAGGCGGCGGTGAGGTCCGGCAGCAGCACGCGCCAGGACACGCCGTCGACGACCAGGTGGTGGACGGCGAGCAGCAGCCTGCCGGGCCGGTCGGGGCCGGCGTCGAACCAGACCGCCTGGAGCATCACGCCGGCGGCCGGGTCCAGCCGGCTCCACGCCTCCTCGGCGCCGGCCGCGATGGCCGCCCGCAGCTCCTCGCCGGTCAGCCCGCCGGTCTCCACGCGGTGGACCGCCGGTGCCGCGTCCACGCTGCCGCGCGGGGCGATGTCCAGGTACCGGTCGGCGTCGCCGCCGGGCACCAGCCGGGCCCGCAGCGCGTCGTGGTGGTCCAGCAGGGTCTGGACGGCGGCGGTCAGCCGCCGGTGGCCGAGTGCGGCGGGGACGGTGAGCAGGGTGGTCTGGTGGAACCGGTCCACCGGGCCGCCGCGCTCCCGCAGCCAGCGCATGATCGGGGTGGGCGGCACCGGGCCGGTGCCCGCGTCCGGGTCCTCGGCGACGGTGTCGGCGACCTCCCCGGCCACCGCGGCCAGCGCGGCGACCGTCTTGTGTTCGAACACCTCCCGGGGGGTGATCCGCAGGCCCGCCTCGCGGGCCCGGCTCACCAGCTGGATGGAGACGATGCTGTCACCGCCGTGGTCGAAGAAGCTGTCGTCGACGCCGATGCCCGGAACGCCCAGGACGTCGGCGAACACCCGGAGCAGGATCTCCTCCCGCTCGGTCCGGGGCGCGCGGCCGGCGCCGGTTCCGGCGGTGGGCTCGGGCGCCGGCAGGGCCTTGAGGTCCACCTTGCCGTTGGCGGTCAGCGGCACCGTCTCCAGGGGGACCAGGGCGGAGGGCACCATGTACTCGGGCACCACGGCGGCCAGGTGCGCGGCCACCTCGGCGGTGTCCACCGGTCCGGCGCCGGCGGCCGGCACGAGGTAGGCGACCAGGCGCTTGGTGCCGGGCTGGTCCTCCCTCACGACGGCCAGGGCCTGGCCGACGGCGGGGTGCCGGGCGAGGGCCGCCTCCACCTCGCCCGGTTCGATCCGGAAGCCGCGGAGCTTGACCTGGCCGTCGGCCCGGCCGACGAACACCAGGTCGCCGCCGGCGGTCCGGCGGACGATGTCGCCGGTGCGGTACATCCGGCCGCCGTCGCCGCCGAAGGGGTCGGCGACGAACCGTTCCGCGGTGAGTCCCGGGCGGCCCAGGTAGCCACGGGCCAGCCCCTCACCGGCGAGGTACAGCTCGCCGGGCACGCCCGGCGGCACCGGGCGCAGGGTGTCGTCCAGCACGTAGGCGCGGGTGTTGTCCAGCGGGGTGCCGATGGGCACCGGGTCGGGCACCGGCGCGGTGCGGTCCACCACGTGCCGGGTGGCGAAGGTGGTGGTCTCGGTGGGGCCGTAGACGTCGGTCACGGTGGTGCCGGGGCAGTGCTCCAGCACGCGGCGGACCGCGGCGGCCGGGACGGCGTCGCCGCCGGTCCACACCTCGGCCAGCGGCGCGAGCAGCGCCGGCCGCTCCTGTGCCACCAGGCGGAACAGGCCGGAGGTGAGGAACGCGGCGGTCACCCGGTGGCGGGTGACGGTCTCCTCCAGGGCCGCCAGGTCCGGTTCGCCCGGCGGGGCCACCACCGCGCAGCCCCCGCCGAGCAGCGGGGTCCACATCTCGTAGGTGGAGGCGTCGAAGGCGGTGGGCGAGTGGACCAGCACCCGCCGGTGCGCCGCCGCGCGGAAGGCCTCGTCGCCGGCGAGGGCGAGCACCGCGCGGTGCGGGGTGCCCACGCCCTTGGGGGCGCCGGTGGAGCCGGAGGTGTACACCACGTAGGCGAGCCGGTCGCCGTGGCAGGGGACGGCCGGGTCGCTGTCGGGGTACCGGTCGGCGTCGCGCTCGGGAGCGACGACCGGCCGCGCCGGGCCGAAGTCGCGGTCGGCGTGGGCGGGGTCCACCACCACGATCCGGGCCCCGGTGTCGGCGGTGATGAACCGCAGCCGCTCGTCGGGGTAGCGCCCGTCCAGGGGGATGTAGGGCGCGCCGGTCTTGAGCACCGCGAGCAGGGTGACCACCAGGTCCGCGGACCGGTCGCGGAGCACCGCGACCGGCGCGTGGTGGCCGGCGCCGAGTTCGATCAGCCGGTGCGCCAGCCGGTTGGCCCGGCGGTCCAGTTCCCGGTAGGTCAGCTCGGTGCCGTCGTGGACGACCGCGACCGCGTCCGGGGTGCGGGCCGCACGGGCGGTGATCCGGGCGTGCACCGAGCCGGTCAGGTCGGTGGCGCGGGCGGTGTCGTTCCACTCGTGGAGGATGCGCCGGGCCTCGGCGGGCGCCAGCAGCTCCACCCGGCCGATGGGCAGCGCGGGGTCGTCGGTCACCGCGGTGAGCAGCCGGGTGAGCCGTTCCACCAGGGTGGCGACGGTGCCGGGGTCGAACAGGTCCCGGCGGTACTGGACCGCGACGTCGATGCCGTCGGGTGTGCCGCCCTCGGTGTGCCGTTCGCGGAGGCTGAACAGCAGGTCGAACTTGGCCGCCTCCAGGACCGACTCCTCGACGGTGACGGTCAGGCCCGGCAGGGTCAGTTCGGCGGCCGCGTTGTTCTGGAAGGAGAGCATGACCTGGAACAGCGGGTGGCGGGCCATGGACCGGGCCGGGTTCAGCGCCTCCACCAGCCGCTCGAACGGCAGCTCCTGATGCGCGTACGCCGCAAGGTCCGCCTCCCGCACCCGGCCCAGCAACTCCCGGAACGACGGATCACCGGAGGTGTCGGTCCGCAGCACCAGCGTGTTTACGAAGAACCCGACCAGATCGTCCAGCGCCTCGTCCGTCCGCCCCGCGATCGCGGTGCCCAGCGGAATGTCCGTCCCCGCACCCAACCGCGTGAACAACGCCGCAAGCCCCGCCTGCAGCACCATGAACACACTCGCGCCCGACTCCCGCGACAACGCCACCACACGCCCGTGCAGCCCCGCATCGATCCGGAACGACGCCAGATCACCCCGGTAATCCGCCACCGCCGGACGCGGACGGTCCACCGGCAGCTCCAACTGCTCCGGCAACCCCGCCAACGCCCCCGTCCAGTACGCCAACTGCCGCGACACCACCGACGACGGATCCTCCTCCGAACCCATCACCTCCTGCTGCCACAACGTGTAATCCGCGTACTGCACCGGCAACGGCCCCCACGCAGGAGCCCCACCCGCACACCGCGCCGCGTACGCCACCCCCAGATCCCGCGCCAACGGCGCCAACGACCACCCGTCCCCCGCGATGTGGTGCACCACCAGCAGCAGCACGCTCTCCGACGCCGACAGCCGGAACAGCTCCGCGCGCAGCGGCAGGTCGCGGGTGACGTCGAAGGCGTGCCCGGCGCCGGCCTCCAGCGCGACCGGCAGTTCGTCGGCGCGCACCTCGGTGACGGGCAGCGGCAGGTCCACCGCGGCCGGGTCCAGGATCAGCTGGCGGGGCCGGCCGTCGGTCTCGGGCAGCACCGTGCGCAGCGTCTCGTGGCGGGCGACCACGTCCAGCAGCGCGGCGTGCAGTGCCGCAACGTCCAGCTCGCCGGTGAGCCGCAGCGCGATCGGCATGTTGTACGTGGCACTCGGCCCGTCGAAGCGGTTGAGGAACCACAGCCGCCGCTGGCCGTGGGAGAGCGGGATGTGCTCCGGCCGCACCGCGGCGCGTACCGGCTCGCGGGCCGCCGAGGCGCCGTCCAGCGCCTCGGCGAGCCGGGCCGGGGAGGGCCGCTCGAAGAGGCTGCGGATGGGCAGCTCCACGTCGAGGACCGTCCTGATCCGGCTGACCAGCCGGGTGGCCAGCAGCGAGTGGCCGCCCAGGTCGAAGAAGTTGTCCTCCGGGCCCACCCGCGGCAGGTCCAGGACCTCGGCGAACAGGCCGCACAGGATCTCCTCGCGCGGGGTGCGCGGGGCCCGGCCGGTGGTGGCGGCGGCGAAGTCGGGGGCCGGCAGCGCGGCGCGGTCCAGCTTGCCGTTGGGGGTGAGCGGCAGCGCGTCGAGGATCACGACCGTGGCGGGCACCATGTACTCGGGCAGTGCCCGGGCGACCCGGTCGCGCAGTTCGGCGGGGTCGGCGCGGTGGCCGGCGCGCGGCACCGCGTAGGCGACCAGCCGCGCGTCGCCGGGCCGGTCCTCGCGGACCTGGGCGGTGACCTGGTCCACGGCGGGGTGGCCGGCGAGCACGGTCTCGATCTCGCCGAGTTCGATCCGGAAGCCGCGGACCTTCACCTGGTCGTCGGTGCGGCCGGCGTGGACCAGGTTGCCGTCGGTGGTCCAGCGGGCGAGGTCGCCGGTGCGGTACATCCGCTCCCCCGGGCCGCCGAACGGGTCGGCCACGAACCGCTCCGCGGTGAGGTCCGGGCGGCCCAGGTAGCCGCGGGCCAGCCCGGCCCCGGCGATGTACAGCTCGCCGCGCACGCCCGGCGGCACCGGGCGCAGCCGGGCGTCGAGCACATAGGCGCGGGCGTTGCCCTGCGGCCGGCCGATGGGCACCGGTCCGGCGGGCAGCGGGGCGCCGGGCGGGATGCGGTACTCGGTGCAGTTGACGGTCGCCTCGGTGGGTCCGTAGACGTTGAACACCGTGGTGTCCGGGTGGCGGCGGCGGAACGCGTCGAGCGCCTCGCTGCGCAGTGCCTCGCCGCCGAGCAGCAGTTCACCGGAGGGTGAGAAGCCGTCGGGCAGGGCGGCGAGCAGCGGCAGGTGGCTGGGGGTGGCCTTGAGGAAGGTGGTGGGCCGGGTGCGCACCCGCTCCTGCGCCCCGGGCCGGCCGTCGGTCAGCTCGGCCAGGTGGACGCAGCCGCCGGTCACCAGCGGGGTGTACAGGGCGGTCACGGTCAGGTCGAAGGAGACCGAGGAGTGCAGCAGCGCGGTGCCGCCGGCGGCGGCGTACGCCTGCCGGGTCCAGCCGAGGTAGTCCTGCACCGAGCGGTGCTCGACGACCACGCCCTTGGGGCGGCCGGTGGAGCCGGAGGTGTAGATGACGTACGCCGGGTGGGACGGCGACAGCGGGGCGGTGCGGTCCTCGTCCGCGGGGTCGTGTCCGGGACGGGCGGCCACCGCCGCGCGGTCGGCCGCGCCGTCCAGCAGCATGCGCGCGGGTCCGTCGGGGCCGGGCAGCGCTGCGCCGGTCGCGGTGTCGGTGACGAGCAGGGCGGGTCGGGCGTCGTCCAGGATGTGGCCGATGCGCTCGGCCGGGTAGCCGGGGTCCACCGGGACGTAGCCGGCGCCGCTCTTGAGCACCGCGAGCAGGGCGGCGATCAGCTCCGGGGTCCGTGGCAGGGCGACCGCGACCAGCTGCCCGGGGCCGGTGCCGCGGGCGGTGAGTTCGTGGGCCAGGCGGTTGGCGCGGGTGTTGAGTTCCGCGTAGGTCCAGGTGGTGCCGTCGCCGGCGACGGCGGGTGCGTCGGGGGTGCGCCGGCACTGCTCCTCGACGAGGCGGTGCACGAGCTCGCCGGGGGCGTCGAACGCGGTGTCGTTCCACTCCCGCAGGACGCGGGTGCGCTCGGCGTCGTCGAGCAGGTCGATGTCGCCGATCCGGCGGCCGGGGTCGGCGGTGACCGCCTCCAGCAGCCGCACCAGGCGTCCGGCCATCCGCTGGACGGTCTCCTCGTCGAACAGCGCGCTGCTGTACTGGAGGACCCCTTCGATGCCGCCGGGGGCGTCGCCGTCGTGGACCTCCCGGAGGTTGAAGGAGAGGTCGAACTTGGCGGCGCCGGGGCTGGTGACCATCGGGTGGGCGGTGAGGCCGGGGAGGTCCAGTTCCGGGGTGGTGGTGTTCTGGAAGGAGAGCATGACCTGGAACAGCGGGTGGCGGGCCATGGACCGGGCCGGGTTGAGCGCCTCCACCAGCCGCTCGAACGGCAGCTCCTGATGCGCGTACGCCGCAAGGTCCGCCTCCCGCACCCGGCCCAGCAGCTCCCGGAACGACGGATCACCGGAGGTGTCGGTCCGCAGCACCAGCGTGTTCACGAAGAACCCGACCAGATCGTCCAGCGCCTCGTCCGTCCGCCCCGCGATCGCGGTGCCCAGCGGAATGTCCGTCCCCGCACCCAACCGCGTGAACAACGCCGCAAGCCCCGCCTGCAGCACCATGAACACACTCGCGCCCGACTCCCGCGACAACGCCACCACACGCCCGTGCAGCCCCGCATCGATCCGGAACGACGCCAGATCACCCCGGTAGTCCGCCACCGCCGGACGCGGACGGTCCACCGGCAGCTCCAACTGCTCCGGCAACCCCACCAACGCCCCCGTCCAGTACGCCAACTGCCGCGACACCACCGACGACGGATCCTCCTCCGAACCCATCACCTCCTGCTGCCACAACGTGTAATCCGCGTACTGCACCGGCAACGCCCCCCACGCAGGAGCCCCACCCGCACACCGCGCCGCGTACGCCACCCCCAGATCCCGCGCCAACGGCGCCAACGACCACCCGTCCCCCGCGATGTGGTGCATCACCAGCAGCAGTGCGCTGTCGGTCGGGGAGATCCGGAACAGTTCCGCGCGC
The DNA here is from genome assembly GCF_016031615.1 of Streptomyces pactum. GTDB lineage: Bacteria > Actinomycetota > Actinomycetes > Streptomycetales > Streptomycetaceae > Streptomyces > Streptomyces pactus. The sequence continues at coordinate 50,010 of NZ_JACYXC010000002.1, read as the reverse complement.
AGCGGCAGGTCGGCGGCGAGGTCGAAGCCCCGGCCGGCGGCGGCCTCCAGGTCGGCGGTGAGGCGGTCCTCGGTGCTGTCGGTGACGGTCAGCAGCCCGTGGTCGGCCGAGGCCCAGGCGGGGTCCGGCGCCAGGATGTGCTGGTGGGGTTCGGAGTCGGTGCGCGGGAAGACGGTGCGCAGGCTCTCGTGCCGGCCGAGCACGTCGGCGAGCGCGGCGCGCAGCGCCGGAACGTCGACCTCGCCGGTGAGCCGCAGCGCGATGGGCATGTTGTAGGTGGCGCTCGGCCCCTCGAAGGTGTTGAGGAACCACAGCCGCCGCTGGGCGTAGGACAGCGGGATGCGCCGGGGGCGGGGCATCGGGGTGACGGCGCGGCGGGCCTCCTCGCCGTCGCCGAGCACCTGGGCCAGGCCGGCGACCGTGGGGTTGTCGAAGAAGGTCTGGACGACCAGTTCGGTGTCGAAGGCGCGGCGGATGCGGCTGACCAGCCGGGTGGCCAGCAGCGAGTGGCCGCCCAGGTCGAAGAAGCTGTCCTCGCGGCCCACCTCGGGCACTCCGAGCACGTCGGCGAAGAGTTCGGCCAGGGTCTGCTCGGTGGGGGTGCGGGGGCGGTCGGCGGCCGGTGCCCGTCCGGCCTCGGGGCGGGGCAGCGCGGCGCGGTCCACCTTGCCGTTGGGGGTGAGCGGGAGGGCGTCCAGGGTCACGACGGCGGACGGCACCATGTACTCGGGGACCGCGCCGGCGACGTGGTCGGTGAGCGCGGCGGTGTCGCAGCCGGTGCCCTCGGGCACCACGTAGGCCACCAGCCGGCGGTCGCCGGGCTGGTCCTCGCGGACGGTGACGACGGCCTGGGCGACCTCGGGGCGGCGCAGCAGGACCGCCTCGATCTCACCGGGTTCGATCCGGAAGCCGCGGACCTTCACCTGGTCGTCGGCGCGGCCGAGGAAGACCAGTTCCCCGGCGTGGGTCCAGCGGGCGAGGTCGCCGCTGCGGTACATCCGCTCCCCCGGCGCGCCGAACGGGTCGGCCACGAACCGCTCCGCGGTGAGGTCCGGGCGGCCCAGGTAGCCGCGGGCCAGCCCGGTCCCGGCGATGTACAGCTCGCCGGGGACGCCCGGTGGCACCGGGTCCAGGTTGCCGTCCAGGACGTGGACGCGGGTGCCCAGGACCGGGCGGCCGATCGGCGGGACGGTCTCGCCGGTCAGCGGGTCGCTCATGGTGGCGCACACGGTGGCCTCGGTCGGGCCGTAGGCGTTGATCATGCGCCGGCCGGTGGACCAGCGGGCCACCAGGTCCGGCCGGGACGCCTCGCCGGCGACCACGAGCGTCATCCCCGGCGGCAGGCCGTCGGCCGGCATCACCGCGAGTCCGGCCGGCGGCAGCGTGGCGTGCGTGATCCGGTGGCGGTGGAGGAGGTCCCGCAGCGGTGCCCCGGGCAGCAGGGTCTCGGGGGTGCCGAGCACCAGGGCGGCGCCGGAGAGCAGGCCCATGCACAGCTCCCAGAAGGCCGCGTCGAAGCTGGGTGAGGCGAACTGCAGCACCCGGCTGCCCTCGCCCACCGCGAAGTGCCGCGTCTGGGTGGCGGAGAGGTTCGCCACGCCGGCGTGGGTGACCACCACGCCCTTGGGTCTTCCGGTGGAGCCGGAGGTGTAGATGACGTACGCGGGTGAGTGGGGGGTCAGCGGGGCGGTGCGGTCCTCGTCCGCGGGGTCGGTGTCCGGGCCGGAGAGGTGGCCGGGGTCGGTGTCCAGCAGCAGCCGGGGGGTGGTCACCCGGTCCGGGAGCCGGCCGGCGATCTCGGTGGTGGTCAGCAGCAGGGCCGGGGCGGCGTCGGTGAGCATGTAGCTGATCCGGTCCGCCGGGTAGGCGGGGTCCACCGGGAGGTAGGCCGCACCGGCCTTGACCACGGCGAGCTGGGCGACCACCAGCTCCGGCGAGCGGGGCAGCGCCACGGCGACGATCCGCTCCGGGCCCAGGCCGCGCGCGATGAGCGCGTGGGCGAGCCGGTTGGCGCGGGCGTTGAGTTCGCCGTAGGTCAGCTCGCCGGCGTCGGAGACGAGGGCGGTGTCGTCGGGGGCGCGCCGTACCCGGGCCTCGAACAGCGCGGTGACGGTGGCGGGGGCGGGGAGTTCCGCGTCCCCGGCCGCCGTGGCGGTGACGGGGGTGTTCCACTCCTGGAGCACCTCGCGGCGCCGTTCGGCGGAGAGCAGCGGAAGTCGTTCGATGCTCTCGGCGGGGTCGGCGGCGGCCGCGTCCAGCAGCCGGGTCAGGGACGCCACCAGCTGCTCGACGGTCTCCCGGTCGAACAGGTCCCGGGAGAACACCAGGAGGCCCTGGATGCCCGCGGGCGTCCCGTCGGGGGTGTGCTCCTCGGTGAGTTCGAAGGCGAGGTCGAACTTGGCGCGGGTGAGGCTGCCGGGTTCCGGCGTCACGTCCAGCCCGGTCAGGTCGAGCACCGGGTCGGGGCTGTTGTGGACGGTCAGGCTGGTCTGGAACAGCGGGTGGCGGGCGAGGGACCGGGCCGGGCTGAGCGCCTCCACCAGCCGCTCGAACGGCAGGTCCTGGTGGGCGTAGGCGGCCAGGTTGGTCTCCCGGACCCGCTCCAGCAGTTCCGCGAAGCCTGGGGCGCCGGAGGTGTCGGTGCGCAGCACCAGGGTGTTGACGAAGAAGCCCACCAGCTCGTCCAGCGCCTGGTCGGTGCGGCCGGCGATGCCGGTGCCCAGCGGGATGTCGGTGCCGGCGCCGAGCCGGGTGAACAGGGCGGCGAGTCCGGCCTGCAGCACCATGAACAGGGTGGCGCGGTTCTCCCGGGCCAGGGCGGTCAGCCGGGCGTGCAGCCGTTCGTCGAGCCGGAAGGTCAGCATCTCGCCGTGGTAGCTGACCGTGGTCGGCCGGGGCCGGTCGGTGGGCAGCGGCAACTCGTCGGGCAGGCCGGCCAGCTTCTCGGTCCAGTAGGCCAGCTGCCGGGCGAGGGCGCCGTCGGGGTCGTCCTCCTCGCCCATCACCTGGTGCTGCCAGAGGGTGAAGTCGGCGTACTGGACGGGCAGCGGGGACCGGTCGGGGGCCCGGCCGGCGCGGCGCGCGTTGTACGCCTCGCTCAGGTCGCGGGCGAGCGGGGCGAGCGACCAGCCGTCCGCGGCGATGTGGTGGATGAGCAGCAGCAGGGTGTGTTCCCGCGGGCCGGTGGCGAACAGCTGTGCGGCGAGCGGGAGTTCGGCGGCCAGGTCGAAGGAGTGGGCGGCCGCCGCCTCCAGGGCGGCGGGCAGCTTGGCCGCGGCGACCTCGGTGACCGGCAGCGGGAGGCGGATGGCGGCGGGGTCCAGGATCTGCTGCCGGGGGCGGCCCTCGGTCTCCGGGAACACCGTGCGCAGCGACTCGTGGCGGGCGACCACGTCGGTGAGCGCGGCTTCCAGCGCGGCGCGGTCCAGGTCGCCGCCGAGCCGGATGACCAGCGGGATGTTGTAGCTGGGGCTGGGGCCCTCCAGCTGGTTGAGGAACCACAGCCGGCGCTGGGCGAACGACAGCGGGATCTCCCGCGGCCGCTCGACCGGGCGGACGCCGCGCCGGGCGGTCCGGGCACCGCCGAGCAGCGCCGCGATGCCGGCCACGGTGGGTGCGTCGAAGAGGGCGCGGACGGGCAGTTCGGCGGCGAACGCGGAGCGGATGCGGCTGACCAGACGGGTGGCGAGCAGCGAGTCGCCGCCGAGGTCGAAGAAGCTGTCGTCCACCCCGACCGCGGGCAGTCCGAGCACCTCGGCGAAGAGGTCGGCGAGGATCTCCTCCTGCGGGGACCGGGGCCGGGCCGGGCCGCCGGTGCCGGCGGCCGTGACCGGGGCGGGCAGCGCCCGCAGGTCCACCTTGCCGTTGGCGGTCAGCGGGATCCGGTCCAGGACGACCAGCGCGGCGGGCACCATGTAGGCGGGCAGACGGGCCGCGGCGTACCCGGTCAGCTCGGCGGTGTCCACGGTGCCGGGGCCGGCCGGGACGAGGTAGCCGGCCAGGCGCTTGACGCCGGGCTGGTCCTCGCGGACGGTGACCAGGGCCTGGGCGACCGCCGGGTGGCCGGTGAGGACCGTCTCGATCTCGCCCGGTTCGATACGGAAGCCGCGGAGCTTGACCTGGGTGTCGGCGCGGCCGACGAAGTGCAGTGCGCCGGAGGCGTCGTGGCGGACGATGTCGCCGGTGCGGTACATGCGGGTGCCCGGGGCGCCGAAGGGGTCGGCGGTGAACCGCTCGGCGGTCGGCGCGGGGCGGCCCAGGTAGCCGCGGGCCAGGCCCTCTCCGGCGATGTACAGCTCGCCCGGGGTGCCGGGCGGCACCGGGCGCAGGGCGTGGTCCAGGACGTAGGCGCGCGTGTTGTCCAGCGGGCCGCCGATGGGGACCGGCTCGGGGACCGGGGCGGTGCCGTCCAGGACGTGCCGGGTGGCGAAGGTGGTGGTCTCGGTGGGCCCGTAGCCGTCGGTGACGGTGATGCCCGGGCACTGCTCGCGCACCCGGCGCACCGCGGCCGCCGGGACCACGTCGCCGCCGGTCCACACCTCGGTGACGGTGCGCAGCAGGCCGGGGCGGTCCTGGGCGACGAGGCGGAACAGGCCGGCGGTGAGCCACAGCGCGGTCACCCCGGCGCGGGTGATCTCGCGCTCCAGGGTGTCGAGGTCGAGTTCGCCGGGCGGGGCGACGACGGCGCGTCCGCCGCGGAGCAGCGGCACCCACATCTCGTAGGTGGAGGCGTCGAAGGCGGTGGGCGAGTGGACCAGCACCCGGCCGTGCGCGGCGGAGTCGAAGGAGCGGTCCAGGGCGAGGGCGAGCACGTCGCGGTGGGTGGTGGCGACGCCCTTGGGGGTGCCGGTGGAGCCGGAGGTGTACATCACGTACGCCAGCCGCTCGGGGTGGCCGGGGACCGGCGGGGCGGAGGGGGCGCGGTCCGCCCACGCCGCGTCGTCGTCCACGACGACGGTACGGGCCCGGTGCGCGGCGGCGCGCGGTGCCGAGGCGCGGTCGGTGAGCAGCACCGGGGCGCCGGTGTCGGCGAGGACGAACGCCAGCCGGTCGTCGGGGAACCGCTCGTCCAGGGGTACGTACGCGCCGCCGGCCTTCAGGACCGCCAGCACCGACACCAGCAGGTCGGCGGAGCGCTGCTGGAGGACGGCCACCGGGGTCTCGGGGGTCACGCCGGCGTCGATGAGGTGGTGGGCGAGCCGGTTGGCCCGCTCGTCCAGTTCCCGGTAGGTGAGCGTGCGGTCGCCGTGCACGACGGCGACCGCGTCCGGGGTGAGCGCGGCCCGGCGGGCGAAGTGCTCGTGCACCGAGCCGGCCAGGGCGGGCTGCGGGTGCGCGGTGTCGTTCCACTCCCGGAGCACCAGTTGCCGCTCCCGCGGGCTCAGCGTCGCGGTGCGGGCCAGCGGCAGCTCGGGGTCGTCCGGGAGGGTGCGCAGCAGGCCGGCGAGGCGGTCCAGCAGGGTGGTGGCGCCGTGGTCGTCGAAGACGTCCGGCCGGTGCTCCAGGTGGAGGGCGAGCCGCTCGCCCGGGACGGCGATCAGGGAGAGCGGGTAGTGGGTGGCGTCCTGGACGGACGCGCCGGTCACCGTCAGGGGGCTGTCCGGCGGCAGCAGTCCGGCGGCGTCGCCGGTCGACAGCGGGTAGCTCTCGAACACGGCGAGGGTGTCGAAGAGGTCGCCGCCGCCGGCGGCGCGCCGGATGTCGGCGAGCCCGGCGTGCTGGTGCGGCATGAGGTCCAGCTGGTCGCCCTGGAGGCGCTCCAGCAGGTCGGCGAAGGAGTCGGCGGGGCGCAGCGGCACGCGGACCGGGAGGGTGTTGATGAACAGGCCCGCCATGGACTCCACGCCGGGGATCTCCGGCGGGCGGCCGGAGACGGTGGCGCCGAAGACCACGTCCTGGCGGCCGGTCAGCGCTCCGACGAGCAGCGCCCAGGCGCCCTGGACGACGGTGTTCAAGGTGACGTCGTACTCGCGGGCCAGGGCCCGCAGGGCGGTGGTCTGCCGCTCGGTCAGCTCGGTGCCGACCCGTCGCGGGGCGGCCGGCCGGCCGGGGGCGCCCGGGGCGACGAGGGTGGGGCCGTCGAGGCCGGCCAGGGCCTGCCGCCACGCCTCGCCGGCGGCGGCCCGGTCCTGCCGGGTCAGCCAGCTCAGGTACGCGCGGTAGGGGGTGACCGCCGGGAGCCGGGAGGCGTCCCCGCCGTGGGCGTGGAGGGCGAACAGGTCGCGCACCACGACCGGCAGCGACCAGCCGTCGAGCAGCAGGTGGTGGTGGCTGAGCAGGAGCCGGTGGCGGTCCTCGGCCAGCCGGACGAGGGTGAAGCGCAGCAGCGGCGGCTCGGTGGGGTCGAAGCGGTGGGCCCGGTCCTCGGCCATCAGCCGGTCCAGCTCGGCCTCCCGCTTCTCCGGGTCCAGGGCGGTGAGGTCGTGCTCGGCCCAGGGCAGCGGCACGTCCTTGAGGATCACCTGGACGGGCTCGTCGAGCTTCTCGTGCCAGAACGCGGCGCGCAGCGGGGCGTGGCGGCGCAGCAGCGCGCCGGCCGCGGTGCGCAGCGCCTCGGGGTCCAGCGGTCCCCGCAGGTCCAGGCGGAGCTGGACGGTGTAGACGTCGGTGCCCTGGCGGTCGTACAGGGCGTGGAAGAACAGGCCCTGCTGGAGGGGGGTCAGCGGCAGTACGTCCTCGAATCCGGCCTGCGTCATTTCGTTGCCCTCCATACGTTGTGCAGCATGTCGATCTGGGACTGGGTCAGGGACACCAGTGAGAGGTCCGAGGGGGTGTGGCCGCCGGCCTGCGGGTCGTCGGCGTGGGTGGCGAGCGCGTCCAGCGCCCGCAGCCAGGTGTCGGTGAGGTCGCGGACGTCCTGCTCGGTCAGGAGCGCGGCCGGCCAGGACCAGGTGGCGACCAGTTCGGTGGTGCCGGGCCGGTCCACGGCGGCGACGTTGATGTCCAGAACGTGGGCGAGCGGCAGGTCCGGGTCGCTGCCGCCGAAGAAGCCGGCGCCCAGGTCCCCGGCCTCGGCGGCCGGTGTCCAGCCGGTCCGGCCGCCGGGTCCGGAGCCGGTCCCGGGGCCGGCGAACCGGCCGAGGTAGTTGAAGGCGACCTGGGGCCGGGGGGCCTCGGCGAGCGCGGCGCGGGTGGCGGGGTTGGCGTAGCGCAGCAGCCCGTGGCCGATGCCCCCGTCGGGCAGCGACCGCAGCCGTTCCTTGACCGCCTTCAGGGCGGCGCCGACCGACGGCCCGCCGCGCCGGAGGTCGGACCGGTCCAGCCGGCCGGGGTCGAGGCGGACGGGGAAGAGGCTGGTGAACCAGCCCACGGTGCGGGACAGGTCCAGGCCCTCGGCCAGGCCCTCCTCGCGCCCGTGCCCCTCCACGTCCACCAGCAGCGCGTCGCCGGTGCGGGCGGCCACGCCGCGGCGGTGGCGCCAGTCGCCGGCGGCCAGCAGCAGGCCGGTCAGCAGCACCTCCGCGACGCCGCACCGGAAGACGGCGGGGACGTGGTGGAGGACGGCGTCGGTGGTGGCGGCCGGCACCGTCACGGTCAGCCGCCGCGCCGTGCCGGCCGTGTCGCGGGAGGGCCGCGGGCCGCGCACGCCCAGCCCGCCGCCGGGCGCCTGGAGCATGGTGGTCCACAGGCCCGCCTCGCGGGACCGGCCGGGGTCGGTGGCGGCGGCGGCCAGCCGGCCGGCCCAGGTGCGGAAGGAGGTGCCGACCGGTTCCAGGGCGGCGGGCCTGCCCCTGGCGGCCGCCGCCCAGGCGGCCTCCAGGTCGGGCAGGAGGATGCGCCAGGAGACGCCGTCCACGGCCAGGTGGTGGGCGGCGATCAGCAGCCGGCCGTCGCGGCCGGGCCCGGCGTCGAACCAGACCACCTGCAGCATCACCCCGGCGGTGGGGTCGAGCCGGTCCCAGGCGGCCTCGGTCCGGGCGGCGATCACCTCGCGCAGCGTGGCGTCATCGGCCCCGGTCACGTCCACCCGCTCCACCGGGGCGGCGCCGCCGGGGGTGCCGCGCGGCGGGACCGTGAGCCGCCAGCCGGTCCCGTCCGGTCCGTCGGCGGACAGCCGCAGCCGCAGTGCGTCGTGGTGGTCGAGCACCGTGGCGACCGCGGTGGCCAGGTGGTCCTCGCCCAGCTGGGGCGGCACCCGCAGCAGCACCGACTGGTTGAGCCGGCCCACCGGCCCGCCGCGCTCCTCCAGCCACCGCATGACGGGGGTGGGGACGACCTCGCCGACGGCCGCCGCGGCGTCCTCGGCGACCGGGCCGTGCTCGTCCGGGGCGAGGGCCGCCAGCGCGGCGACCGTCTTGCGTTCGAAGACGTCCTTGGGGGTGAACACCAGCCCGGCGGTGCGGGCGCGGCTGACCAGCTGGATGGAGAGGATGCTGTCGCCGCCGAGGTCGAAGAAGCTGTCGTCCACCCCGACCTTCTCCAGCCCCAGGACCTCGGTGAAGATCGCGCAGAGGGTCTCCTCGCGGGCCGAGCCGGGGCCGCGTCCGGTGGCCGGCGCGGTGAAGTCGGGTGCGGGCAGGGCGCGCCGGTCCAGCTTGCCGTTGGCGGTCAGCGGCAGTTCGTCCAGCACCACGAAGACCGACGGCACCATGTACTCGGGCACCGCGTCCGCCACGAAGTCCCGCAGGCCGGACGAGGAGAGCGCGGCGCCGGCCGCCGGTACCGCGTAGCCCACCAGCCGCTTCTCGCCGGGCCGGTCCTCGCGGACGACGACGGCCACCGCGGCGGCGCCCGGGTGCCGGGCGGCGACGGCCTCGATCTCGCCCAGCTCGATCCGGAAGCCGCGGATCTTGACCTGGTCGTCGCTGCGGCCGATGTAGTCCAGGGCGCCGTCGGCGGTCCACCGGGCGACGTCGCCGGTGCGGTACATCCGGGAACCGGGCGGGCCGAACGGGTCGGCGGTGAAGCGTTCGGCGGTCAGCTCCGGCCGGTTGGCGTAGCCGCGCGCCAGCTGCACGCCGGCCAGGTACAGGTCGCCGGGGACCCCGGGGGCGACCGGCCGCAGCGCGGTGTCCAGCACGTAGGTGCGGGTGTTCCACACCGGCCGGCCGATCGGTACCGGGCCGGGCGGCGCGTCCGGCCGGCATTCCCAGGAGGTGACGTCCACCGACGCTTCGGTGGGCCCGTACAGGTTGTGCAGTTCCACCCCGCTGAAGGTCCGGAAGAACTGGCGCTGGAGCTCCTCGGGGAGCGCCTCCCCGCTGCACAGCACCCGGCGCAGCCGGTGCGCGGCGACGGGCGTGCCGGCGGTGGCGGCGGGGTCCGGGGCGGCGGGGTCCGTGGTGCCGGTGGGGTCCGGGGCGTCCGTGGGGCCGGCGGGGTCGTCGGCGTCCGCGGCGGCCTGCCGCAGGAAGACCTGGAGCATGGAGGGGACGAAGTGGACGGTGGTGACGCCCTCGCTGCGGATGAGCCCGGCGAGGTACGCGGGGTCCTTGTGGCCCTCGGGCCGGGCCAGGACGAGGGTGGCGCCCTCCAGCAGCGGCCAGAAGAACTCCCACACCGAGACGTCGAACCCGGACGGGGTCTTCTGCAGCACCCGGTCGTCGGCGGTGAGCCGGTAGCGGTCCTGCATCCAGCGCAGCCGGTTGACGATGCCGCGGTGCGGTACCACCACGCCCTTGGGGCGGCCGGTGGAGCCGGAGGTGTAGATCAGGTAGGCGGGGTGGTCCGGGAGCAGCGGCGCGGTGCGCTCGTGGTCCGTCAGGTTCGCGGCGGAGCGGCCGGCGAGCGCCGCGGTGGCCTCCTCGCCGTCGAGCACCAGCCGCGGGGTGTCCGCCGCGCCGGGCAGGTCCTCGGTGGCGGCCGTGGTCAGCAGCAGGGCCGGCCGGCACTCGCCGAGGATGTACGCGATCCGCTCGGCGGGGTAGCCGGGGTCCACCGGGACGTAGGCGGCGCCGGTCTTGAGCACTGCCAGCAGCGCGGTGACCAGCTCCGGGGAGCGGGGTACCGCGATGGCCACCCGGCGTTCGGGGCCGGCGCCGTGCGCCACCAGCAGCCGGGCCAGGCGGTTGGCCCGGGCGTTGAGCTCGGCGTAGCTCAGCCGGGTGCCCTCGAAGACCACGGCCGGGTGGTCCGGCACCCGGGCGGCGCGGTCCTCGACGAGCGCGGTGAGGGTGGTGCCGGGCACCGGGCGGGCGGTGTCGTTCCAGCCGTGCAGGACGCGGTCGCGCTCCTCGGGGGCGAGGATCTCGGCCCGGGCGGCCGGCAGCCCCGGGGCGGTGGCGGCCAGCGCGGTCAGGAAGCGGCGGAACCGCTCCACGTGGGACGCGAGGGCGGCGTCGTCGTACGCCTCGGGGTGGGCGTGGAAGTCGATCCGGATGCCGCCGTCGGCGACCCTGCTGTCGATCACCAGGGACAGGTCGTCGTCCGGCCCCATGGTGAGGTTGTGCGGCCGGGCGGGGTGGCCTCCGAACGTCAGGTTGTGGTCGAACATCACGATGTTGACCTGGGGGCCGGTCAGCTTGCCGTTGTCGCCGAGGAGTCCGAGGTCGCGGCGGAGGTCCTCGTAGCGGTACCGCTGGTGGCGGCTGGCGCCGCGCAGTTCCCGGGCGGCGTCCCGCAGCAGCCGCTCCAGCGGTGCCGCCGGGTCGATCTCCATCCGCAGCGGCACCACGTTGGAGAGCATGCCGGGGGCGTTCCGCGAGGCCACCGTGGTGCGGGCGGAGACCGGCAGCCCCAGGACGACGTCCCGGCCCCCGGTCATCCGGGACAGGTACAGGGCGGTGCCGGCGACCACCAGGGCGGGCCAGGCCACTCCCACCTCGCGGGCCAGGTCGCGCAGCGCCTCGGCGGCGGCCGGGTCGATGTGGCAGGTGCGCCGGCGCAGCCACCGCGGCATCCCCGGGCTGCGGCCGGCCAGGCCGACCGGCTCGGGGGCGCCGGCGAGCCGGGTGAGCCAGTGCTCGCGGTCGCGGGCGTGGTCGGGGCCGGCCCGGTAGGCGGCCTCCTCCTCCACCAGGGAGCGCAGCGACCCCCAGGGGCTGCCGTCGGGCAGCGGACGGCCGGCCGCCGCGGCGCTGTACAGCTCGGCGGCGCGCCGTACCAGCAGCGCCGAGCCGTAGCCGTCGATGACCGCGTGGTGGCAGCGGTAGAACCACAGGACGCGGTCGTGCGCCACGGTGATCAGGGCGAAGGTGAACAGCGGGCCGGTGGCCAGGTCCAGCGGGCGGTTCATCTCCTCGGTCATCCATGCCTCGGCCGCGGCCCACGGGTCCGGTTCGGCGCTGACGTCGATCCGCGGCATGTGCCAGTCCAGGTCGTCGGGGACCACCTGCCAGAGCTGGTCGTCCTCCTGGGTGAACCGCACCCGCAGGCACTCGGCCTCCCGTACCAGGCGGCGCAGCGCGGCCTCGAAGAGATCGGCGTCCACCGGGCCGCGGATCTCGGTGTACTCGCCCAGGGTGTAGATCAGGTTGGACGGGTCCAGGTGCTGCGCGAACCAGATACCGGACTGAGCGGCCGTCAACGGCAGCCGTGAACCGGACGGGTCAGGCATTTCTCTTCACACTCGCTTCTATGGCGCGGCACGCTTCCGTCATCGTGCGGTGGCAGGACGACCTGAGGGAACAACAACTCCCGGCCATAAGGCCAAAAAAATTGATGCCGTCAGCAGCTTCCTGCAAGTCCGCGCATCGAAGTGTGGCATCGGCAACAGAATTCCGGGGCATCAGACGGATACCGGGAGTGACGACGTGGCAGCTTGCTGACTCGGCCCCGATAACGCCATTTCCACAGACAGGGAGAACTGCTGCCATATACATGCACATTCGCCCGAATTGACTCGGGAACGCCCGGGCGGTCACCCCTGAGACACCCGTGACAGGAAGTGGCCAGCCGTTGTCCCATTCATTCCCGGCCATCTGGCCGAATGGCTTCTTCCTGTCCGGCGAGTTGTCAGCACCGAACGGTGGCGCCGTAGTGTGCGACCTGATGTCGTGCGGCCGTGGAAGGCGGACGCCCCCGCCGCCGGCCCCATCCTCCGCGCATGCCCCCACCTCGGCGCGGCGGCCGTCGATCGGCGGTCGCCGGGTGAAGGCCGCTGGTCGGGCGCCCACCGCACGCCGGACGCCGGCGCCCGGCGTGCCGGTCACAGCGAATCACGCATGGTGAAAGGAACTCTCATGAGCAATCCGTTCGAGAACCCGGACGCAAGCTACTTCGTGCTCGTCAACGACGAGGGACAGCATTCCCTGTGGCCGGCCTTCTCCGAGGTTCCGCAGGGCTGGACCGTCGTCCACGGCGAGGACACCCGGCAGGCCTGCCTGGACTACATCAACGAGAACTGGACCGATATGCGCCCCAAGAGTCTTGTCGCGGCAATGGAAAACGCCGCCGGCTGAATCACCGGCACTCCGCCTTTCATTTCTGTCGTTCTTCCGGGGCCATCACATCAATGTCCTTATATGGACAGTCTTTTGAGGCGGAGCCCCAGCCACCGTACCGAGGCAGCCGTGCGATCCTCGAATGCCGCGGGGTGAGTGCATTGTCACGCCCGGTTCCTCCGCCTGGGGCGTACGGATCTGTTCCGGGCATCCTCCGACGCGGCGGCGCGGAGGGTGCCCCGGGCGGGTTCGCCCTCGCGGCGTCTCCCCGCTTCCGGGGCAGCGGCGGGTTTCCGGCTGCCCTTTTCCGGTCCCCCCTCGGCGCTGCCCGGCTCCGTCCCGGCCGGGGCGTCCGGCGGGAGCGGCGCTCCGGCGTGCCCGCACGCGGGGGCGGCACATGCCGGCCCGGTGGGGCCGCCGACGGGGCCGGGTTCACCCCGGCGGCACGACGGCCCCGGACGTCCGGTGCGGTGCCATACCTGCAGGAGCGGCCGCCGGCCGGGGACGCGATCCGGCGCACGGTGCGGGGCCGCACCGTGCGCCGGGTGGTCTCCGGGTCCGCGTCGCCGGTCCGGGTCCCGGGCCCGGATGCGGGTGCCGCCGCGGCGCGTCAGAACTCCAGCACCGCCCGCACCGGCAGGTGGTCGCTGGGGAACTGACCGCCTCGGGAGTAGGTGCTGACAGCCGCGTAGCGGGTGCGGACCGCCGGGGAGGTGAGGATCCAGTCGATCCGGTCCCCGCCCGGCACCAGCGGCCGGTAGCCGTGGAAGGTGGCGTACTGCGGCCCGCGCCGGTCCGCGACGTCCCAGGTGTCCACCAGCGCCCCGCCGCCCAGCAGCGTGTCATGGACCGGGTTGCCGTGCGCGGGGACGTTGAAGTCACCGGTGACGACGCGCGGCAGCGCCGGGTCGAGCCCGCGCAGCCGCTCGGTGATCAGCGCGGCCGAGCGTTCCCGGGCCGGCTGGCTGCGGTGGTCCAGATGGGTGTTGAGGGCGTAGAACTGCCCACCGCCGCGCCGGTCGCGGAACCGCACCCAGGTCACCATGCGCACCACCGCCGCGCCCCAGGTGTTTGAGCCGATGACGTACGGGGTGTCGGAGAGCCAGAAGTGGTCGTACTCCAGGGGCTCCAGCCGTTCGGTGTCGTAGAAGACGGCCATGAACTCGTCGCGGCTTCCCCCGGCCCGGCCGGTGCCGAGCCAGTCGTAACGCGGCCCCAGATCCGCGTGCATGTCGCGGAGCTGCCCGTACAGACCCTCCTGGGTACCGAGCAGATGGGGTTCCTCGCGGCGCAGCAGCTCCCGCATCACGGGACGCCGCTCGGCCCAGGTGTGGGGCGGGGTGTCGGAGGCGAAGCGGAGGTTGAAGGTCATGGCGTGCAGCGGCCGGCGACCGCCGGACGCCGCGTGGGCGGTTCCGGAGAGGCGGGTGGCGGCCGGCAGGGTGAGCGCGGCGGCCGTCGCGGCGGCGAGACCGCGGCGACGGCTGAACCGGGAAGCGGACACGGGTCCTCCAGGAGGTACTCGGTCGGCGTCCCCGGTGGCGGCCGGCGGTGGGCCCGCCGCCACCGGGGACGGGGGACGTGGAACCCACCAGTCTGGGAGGACCCGGTGAGCGGGCCGTGCGACCCGCCGGGGCGGAGAGCTGAACAGGCCGTGAAAGCGGTGCGGGCGCCGGAGGACCCCGCGGCCCGGACCGGTGCGCGGGGCGGACCGGTGGCCGGGGGGGCGGGCCGGCGGCGGCCGGCTCTCCCCCGGTGCTCCGGCTCCGTACCGGGGTGCGGCCGCGTACCGGGGGATCCGGCTCCGTACCGGGGTGTGCCCGCGTACCGGGGGATTCGGCTCCGCGGGCGTCCGCCCGTACCAGGGTCTCGCGTCCGTGCCGTGGCCGTCCCCGGGGCCCTGGGTGAGAAGCCGCCGGGTGAGACGCCGGCAGGCGGCGACGGCCCGAGGGGGACGGCCACCCGGGGTAACGACCGCCGGGCGGTGGGACCCGGACCTGCGCGGTCACCGGCCCGCGGGGGACGCCGGGCGGCGCGGGGCCGGCCGGTGCGGTACCGGCCGGCCGGTGGGGTCAGCGGCTCTCGGGGCCGACCAGGTGGCGGCCGATGACCACCCGCTGGATCTGGTTGGTGCCCTCGACGATCTGGAGCACCTTGGCCTCGCGCATGTACCGCTCGACCGGGAAGTCCACGGTGTAGCCGTACCCGCCCAGGAGCTGGACGGCGTCGGTGGTCACCCGCATCGCGGTGTCGGTGCAGAACAGCTTGGCCATCGCGGCCTGCTTGGCGTAGGGCAGGCCGGCGTCCCGGCGCCGGGCGGCCCCCAGGTAGAGCGCTCGGCCGGCCTCGATCTGGGTGGCCATGTCGGCCAGCATGAAGCGCAGGCCCTGGAAGTCGCCGATGGGACGGCCGAACTGGCGGCGCTCCGCCACGTAGGCCACGGCCTCGTCGAGCGCGGCCTGGGCCACTCCGAGGGCGCAGGCGGCGATGCCCAGGCGGCCGGCGTCCAGGGCGGCCAGCGCGACGGTGAAGCCCTGCCCCTCGTCACCCAGCCGCCGGGCGTCGGGGACGCGCACCCCGTCGAAGTGCAGCTGCGCGGTGGGCGACCCGTTCATCCCCATCTTGCGCTCCGGGGCGGCCGCCGAGAGCCCCTCGGCGTCGCCGGGGACCAGGAACGCGGTGACTCCGCGCGGCCCCTCCCCTCCGGTGCGGGCGAGCACGGTGTAGAAGTCGGCGACGCCGCCGTGGGTGATCCAGGCCTTGGTGCCGTTCAGGACCCAGTCGTCGCCGTCCCGCACCGCGCGGGTGCGCAGGCTGGCCGCGTCGGAGCCGGAGGCGGGCTCGGAGAGGCAGTAGGCGCCCAGCAGCCCCCCGCCGAGCATGTCCGGCAGGTGCTCGGTGCGCTGTTCCTCGGTGCCGAAGGTGGCGAGCGCGTGACACGCCAGGGTGTGGACGCTGACCCCGAGCCCCACGGTGAGCCGGGCGGCGGCCAGCTCCTCCAGCACCTGGAGGTAGACCTCGTAGGGCTGGTCGCCGCCGCCGAACTTCTCCGGGTACGGCAGGCCCAGCAGCCCGGAGTCGGAGAGCAGGCGGAACAGGTCGCGCGGGAACCGACCGGCGGCCTCCTCCTCGGCGGCCCGCGGCGCGATCTCCCGCTCGGCCAGCTCGCGCACGAGCGAGATCAGGTCACGGGCTTCCTCGGTGGGCAGCTGGCGTTCCACCGGCTGCCGGCCGTGCTCGGTCATAGCGGCGCTCTCCTCCTGGGTCGGGGGCTGGACGGCGCGGGCCCTGGGTGTGGCGGCGCCGCGGTCGGGGCACCCAGCCGGTCCTGTCCCGGACCGGATCTCGGACCAGGGGTGACCTGCGGCTGTGGCCGGTTGGAGTATGCCCGATGGACGGCGTTCCGTCACTGGTCCAGTGATCATCGGTGGGAATCCGCCCGCTGTACGCGTACCCGTACGAAGCACCCCGGAACGCACCGTTCCGTCACCGCCCGGTTCCCCCGCGGACCGGGCCGGGTGGGGCGGGCGTCACACGGCACGGCGAACGCGGGGTGGGGCGAGCGTCACACGGCACGGCGCGGGGCATCCCGCGGCGCGGCGGTCCGCCGGCCCGCCGGCCCGGTCGGCGGCCTGCTCGCCCCCTTCGCCCCGTCGGCCCCGTCGACGGCTCTGCCGACGGCCCGCCGGCGGTCGGGCGGGGAGATGGCCCGTGGCGGCGGCCCGCGGGTCCGTCGCGCGGAGGGGGCGGGCGGACCGGGGCGGTCGGCCCGCCGCCTGGGTAGCAGGCCCCAGGGAGGCGTGCGAGCCTGAACGTGTCCCCGTTCCCCCGCCGCTACGGACGCGGAGGTTCCCGCTCACCGTGCCGTTCAGGGTCCGCGCCCGCGCCCATACGACCAGCCTCTTCATCGCCCTGCTGGGCTACATCGCGCTGGCCGTGGTCATCGACCTGCTCACCCCGCAGTCCATCCGGCTCGACGTGTACGCGGCCGTGGCCCCGCTGGCGGCGGCCGCGCTGTGCACCTTCCGGCAGACCGTGGTGCTCGCCGTGGTGGACTTCCTGGTCATGGTGGTGCTGAGCGGCGTGGTGCCGGACGACCCGCAGGCCGTCAACCGGATCTCCGCCATCGTGGGCAACGCCCTGCTGGCCGGCGCCAGTGTGGCCGTCGCGCGGCTGCTCCGGGAGCGGGACGCCCTGCTGGACCGGCTCCGGATCACCGGCGAGGCGGCCCAGCGCGCCCTGCTGCGCCAGTTGCCGCTGCGCAGCCCCGAGGTGACGGTGGACGGCTTCTACGTCTCCGCCCAGCAGGACGCCCTGGTCGGCGGTGACATCTACGAGGTGGTGGAGACCCCCTACGGCACCCGGGTGCTCATCGGGGACGTGCAGGGCAAGGGGCTGCGTGCCCTGGGGGCGGGGGCCGCGGTGCTGACCGCCTTCCGGGAAGCGGCGTACTACCGGCCCCGCCTGGTGGACGCGGTGAGCGCGATGGAACAGGGCCTGCGCCGGTACGCGCGGTCCAGCACCCGGCGGGGGGCCACGGCGTCGGACGCGCAGGGCGGCCCGGAGGATCAGGAGCGGTTCGTCACCGCGCTGGTGCTCGCGGTGCCCGGCGGCGAGACCGTGGCGGAGGGGCCGGTGGTGCCGGTGACCCTGGTGGACTGCGGACACCTCATCCCGTACCTGATCGAGTCGGACGGCCGCGTCAGCGAGCTGGAGCCGGCCGAACCGGGGCTGCCGCTGGGTCTGGGCGAGCTGGTGGACCGGCCCCGGACGGTGCAGCACCTGGCCCTCCCGGCGGACGCGCGGGTGTTCACCTGCACGGACGGGGTGACCGAGGCGCGCGCCCCGGACGGCACGTTCTACCCGCTGGCCGAACGGCTCGGCGGATGGGCGGCGCTGTCCACGCCGGAGCTGCTGGACCGGCTCCGTGCGGACCTCGACGTCCACACCCGCGGCCGGCTTCAGGACGACGCCGCGGTGCTGGTGGTGGAGCGTACGCGGCGGTGAGCGGGCCGCGGGGGCGCACCGGCGCGTCCTGCCGCGCCCGCCATCCCGTCACCCGGCCCCGCCGAACCGCCACCGGGCCCTGGCCGTCGTCTCTACACGGCTGCGGACACCCCGTACGCCCGGGCCCCGGTCTTCGTACGGGGCTGGACGCCCCGTACGCCCGGCCGAGCCGTACGACCCCCGGCCCATTCGTCCCCACCGGGTTCCGGCCGCCCGCGCCGGGCCCCGGCCCGCCCTCGCCCGCCGGAAGCCACCGGCCGGTGGCTTCCCTGCCGTGCTCGCGGCACCCGCCACGGCGCGGCCTGCCGTGGGGCCGAGCGGCACCCGGGCGCGCGGCAGGCGCCGGGGGCCGGCCGCCCCGGCGGGTTCCGTGGCTCTGGCGACGCGGCGGCCGGCGGGGTCCCGTCGGCTCCGGCGGTTCGCGCGGCGGTCTCGCCGCCCGGGCGGCTGCCACCTCCCCGGCGGCTCGGCACCTTCCCGCGGCCGGCACCTTCCCGCGGCCGGGCCGGCCTCAGTGGCTGAACACCTCGAAGGCCACCGCGGGCCGACCACCGAACCGCCGGCCGGCCGCGGCCATCATGCCGTCCAGGAACGTCCGGCAGTACCGCTCGGGGTCCTCGTCGGTGAGCGCCTCGATGTAGGTCCGGTGGGCGAGCAGCGACCGTACCGCCCGCTCGGCGCCGGCCGAGGCGTCCACCGCGTGGGTGGGGTGCGGGGAGCCGGCCACCGCCACGTGGCGGACCCCGTCCCAGGGGCTCAGCCCCTCCTCCGCCAGCTCGGGGAAGATCCAGCGGTTGCCGGCGTCCCCGACCGCGTCCAGCACCGCCCGGCCCACCGCCCGGTGGTCCGGGGTGTTCCAGGCGGTGCCGCCCCAGGTGTCGTGGTGGTTGAGGGTGATCACCAGTTCCGGCCGGTGGCGGCGGATGGCGGCGGCGAAGTCCCGGCGCAGCGCCGTGCCGTACTCGATCACGCCGTCCGGGTACCCGAGGAACTCCACCGAGGTCACCCCGACCTCCGCGGCACTCGCCCGTTGCTCGCGGACGCGCAGCGGGCCGCACTCCGCGGGCGCGATGCCGTCGATCCCGGCCTCCCCCACCGTGGCCAGCAGATATCCGATCTCCCGGCCCTCGTCGGTCCAGGTTGCGATCGCCGCGGACGCCCCGTACTCCAGGTCGTCCGGGTGCGCCACGATGGCGAGCGCGCGCCGCCAGTCGGTGGGCATCGGCCGCAGCCGGTCCGCCGGGGGCGGGGCGGCCTCCGTGCCCGGCCGCCGCGCACCGGTGCCCGGGCCGTCCGTCCGGTCGCCGCCCGGCCTGTCGCCGTCCCCCGCTGCCGCCCGGCCGCCGTCGGTCTCGTCGGTACTCATCGCCTCTCCTCCACGGTCCGCACGGGGGCAGCGTAGGCGGTACTGCGGGGAATCCCCGGTTTCGGCGAGCGGGTGCCGGGCCCCCGTGCGGCACCGGCGGCGCCGGGTGGCGCTCTCCCGCGACAGGGGCGGAGGAGCCGGGACCATCACGGTGACCGGAACACCGGGGGCACCTGCCGGGGTGACGGGAAGCGACCGTGCCCCGGCCGGGACGACCGGAACGCCCGGGGACACCGGCCACGGGGGCGAACGGGGACACCGGCCACGGGGACGACCGGTGGCACCGACCGGGACGACCGGGGCGCCAGGCCAGGCGGCCGTTCGGGCGACGCACCCCGGCGCAGGGACGGCGGAACGGTGGCCTCCGGGCGGGGGCGGCGGAACGGGGCGGCGGGGCGGGAACCCGGCCGGGCCGCGGTCCGACTACCTGGTCCGGGCCCGCGACGGCGGGCCTGTGGACCGTCGATTTCCTGGAGAGTCCCATGCGCCCTCGCGTCCTGTGCGGTGTCCTGGCCGCCGTCGCCCTGTCCGTCACGGCCTGCGGCGGCGGTGGCGACGGGCGGCGGGCGGACACCGCCGACGGCAACCGGCCCGGCTACCCGGTCACCGTGAGCGACTGCGACGGCCGGAGGACGACCTTCCACCGGCCCCCCGAGAAGATCGTCACCAGCAACGCGGCCGGCCTGGAGATGCTCTTCTGGCTCGGGGCCGGGGACAAGGTCGTCGGCACCGGCTTCCCGCCCGGCAGGGGTACCCTGCCCGCGGCGTTCGCGGACCGGGCGGCCCGGGTGCCGGTGCTGGGCCGTACGGTGATCGCCAAGGAGCGGCTGCTGGGCTCCGGCGCCGATCTGTACGTGGACACCTTCTCGTCGATGCGGAACATGGGCGGGGGCGTCGACGGGCCGCGGCCGGAGGAGTTCCGGGCCGCCGGCATCAAGCACGTGTACCTGCGCTCCACCGCGTGCGCCGGTTCGCTGCGCGGGGAACGCACCGACCTGTCCCAGGTGGAGGAGGACATCCTGGAGCTGGGCCGGGTCACCGGCACCTCCCCGCGCGCCGCCGAACTCGTCGCCGGCATGCGGCGGAAGACCGGGGCGGTGCGGTCCGCGCTGGCCGGGGTGGCGCGGTCGGAGCGGCCGACGTACTTCTTCTTCGACTACGACGCGGGCACCGAGCAGCCGCTGGCGGTGTGCGGCCGGCAGGTCGCCAACGCGGTGATCACTCTGGCCGGCGGGCGCAACGTGTTCGCCGGCTGCGAGGGTGACTTCACGCGTGTGGGGTGGGAGGACGTGGTCGCCGCGAACCCGGACTGGATCCAGCTGGGGGTGCGTGACCGGGGCGGCGCGGAGGCGAACCGGAAGGCGTTCGACGAGGCCGCCGCGTTCCTGCGGGACCACCCGGCCACCAAGGGGCTCACGGCGGTGCGGGAGGACCGGCTGCTGCGGATCGGCTCCGAGCGCACCACGATCGGCGGGGTGCGCAGCGCCGACACGGTCCGGGAGATCGCGCGCGCCCTCCACCCGGACCGGGTGAAGTGATGGGCGGCCTCACCAAGGACACCGGCGCCCCCGCCGCGGACGGCCGGGCGGCGGACGGGCCGGGGGCGCCGTACCGCGCGCGGGGGCCGGGGGCGGCCGGTACGAGCGGGGCGGCGGGGGCCCGGGCCGCGCGCCGGGCTGGTCGGCTCCGTCCTCGGCGCGGCGCTGCTGGCGGCGCTGACCGCCGCCGTCGCGCTGGGCTCCACCGACGTACCGCTGTCCCAGGTGTGGTCGGCCGTCGTGCGCGGGGTCACCGGGGGCGAACCGGTGCCCGGCACCTCGGACCTGATCGTGTGGCAGCTGCGGCTGCCGCGCGCGCTGCTGGCCGCGGTGGTCGGCGCCGGGCTCGGACTGGTCGGCACCGCGGTGCAGGCGCTGGTCCGCAACCCGCTGGCCGACCCGTATCTGCTCGGTGTCTCCTCCGGGGCCTCGCTGGGCGCGGTGGCGGCCATCGTGCTCGGGGCGGGCGGGGGCGGCGCGCGGGGGCTGGGGCGGACCTCGGCGGGGTTCCCGGGGGAGCAGAAAAAGATCGCCCTGGTGTGGGCGGTGGCCCGGCGCGGCGGCGGTTTCTCGTCGCTGCGGCTGGTGCTGGCGGGGGTGGGCGTCGGCCAGTTCCTCTCCGGATTCACCAGCTACCTGGTGCTCCGGGCCGGTGACGAGCAGCAGACCCAGGGGGTGCTGTTCTGGCTGATGGGTTCGCTCGGCGGGGCGCGGTGGGAGACGCTGCCGGTGCCCGCCGTCACGGTGGCGGCGGGGCTGGTCGCGCTGCAGGCCCGGGCGCGGGCGCTGAACGCCCTGCAGATGGGCGACGAGACGGCGGCCGCGCTGGGCGTCCGGGTGGCCGGGCTGCGCCGGGAGCTGTTCGTGGTCACCAGTGTGCTGACCGGGGTGCTGGTGTCGGTCTCCGGGGCGATCGGCTTCGTGGGGCTGATGGTGCCGCACGCGTGCCGGCTCGTCGCCGGTGGCGATCTGCGCCGGCTGCTGCCGCTCTCCGCGCTCGCCGGCGCGGTGCTGCTGGTGGTGGTGGACCTGGCGGCCCGCACCGTGCTCCCCGACCAGGAGTTGCCGGTGGGCGTGGTCACCTCGCTGATCGGCGCGCCCGCCCTGCTGTATCTGCTCGACCGGCGACTGGAGCGGCCATGAGGATCGCGGTGGAGGACCTGGCGGTGGCCCTGTCGGGGCGGACCGTGGTGAGCGGGGTGGACCTGATCGCCGAGGAGGGGGAGATCGCGGGCCTGGTCGGTCCCAACGGCAGCGGGAAGTCCACGGTGCTCCGTACCGTGTACCGGCACCTGGCCCCGCGCGCCGGCCGGGTGCTGGTCGGCGGCACGGATCTGCGGGCGCTGTCCCCGGTGGAGTCGGCCCGGCGGATCGCCGCGCTGCCGCAGGAGCGGGGCAGCGACTTCGAGCTGACGGTCCGTGAGGTGGTGGCGATGGGGCGCACGCCCTACAAACGGGCCTTCGCCGCCGACGACGACACCGACCGGGAGGTGGTCGGCCGGGCCCTGGAGCAGGTCGGCATGGCGGGGTCCCACCGGTGGCGGCGGTTCTCCGCGCTCTCCGGCGGCGAGCGGCAGCGGGTCCTGCTGGCCCGGGCCCTGGCCCAGGCGCCCGACGTCCTGGTCCTGGACGAGCCCACGAACCACCTCGACGTGCGGCACCAGGTGGAGTTGCTGACCCTGCTGCGCCGGCAGCGCCGCACCACCCTGCTGGCGCTGCACGACCTCAACGCGGCGGCCTCGGTCTGCGACCGGCTCCATGTGCTGCACGACGGCGCGGTGGTCGCCTCCGGCACCCCCCGGGAGGTGCTGACCGCGGACCTGCTCGCCGAGGTCTTCGGGGTGCGGGCGGCGGTGGTGCGGCACCCGCTCACCGGCGATCCGCTGATCGCCTTCGACCACCGGGCCACCGTCCGCGGCGACCGCGACGGCGACGGCCCTGAGCTGACCGGCACGCCGACGGGCCCGGGATGACGGGCCAGGGGTGACGGGCCAGGGGTGACGGGCCAGGGGTGACGGGCCAGGGGTGACGGGCCAGGGGTGACGGGCCAGGGGTGACGGGCCAGGGGTGACGGGCCAGGGTGACGGGCCAGGGGTGACGGGCCAGGGGTGACGGGGCGGCGCTGCCCGGCCGGGCCGGGCGGCGGTGGGGCCGTGGCGGGGCGGTCACTCCTGCTGGAAGTGGCTGGGGCGGCCGTCCCGCAGCACCAGCCGGCCGAGCCGCTCCGCCTCGGCCCGCCGCAGCAGACGGGGACTGCCGTCGGCGCGGCGCAGCACCACGGAGTGCCAGGGGGTGACCCAGACGTCGTCGGCGTCGAGCAGCCGCAGTCCGAACTTCGCCGAGCCCCGCGGCTGCGGGTGGATGGAGAGCCGGACCGAGCGCGGCCGGTGCTCGGCGATCAGGTCGCCCCAGGCGCGGCTGCGGGCCATGACGCCGTAGGCCCGTGCGCGGCATTCCCGCTGGAGGGCGGAGCGGGTGCCCCGGTGGCCGGCGGCGTCCTCGACCAGGAAGCGGGTGATGCCCCGGTACAGCCGCAGGGTGTCCGGGTCCGTGCGGACCTCGGCGCGCAGCGTTTCGACGTCCGGGGCGTGGGCGGCCAGGACGCGGGCGCGCATCTCCGCGTGCCGCAGGTCGCCGTGGACGTCCCGCAGGTCGAAGGTGTCCAGATGGGTGAGGCGCTCCCGGACGATCATGTCGCGCAGGGCGTCGCCGTAGGCGTCGATGTGCGCGTCGGGCACCCCGATGAGGTCGCCGAAGACGTGCCCGTCGGAACAGATCAGCAAGGTGGCTCCGGGCGGGTACACCTCGCCGATGCCGGCGCAGAGCCGGTCCAGGAAGGCGAGGGAGAGCCGCTCCCCTTCGTCGGGGAGGTGGCCCAGCACCTTGGCCGGGTTGGGGGATTTGCAGGGGAAGCCCGGCAGGGTGAGCAGAATCGGTTCTCCAGCGCGGACGAACTCGGCTATCCGGGTGCGCTGCGGCGCGAAGCCCGGGTCCGCCGCGCCGGCCTCGGCCCGGGCCGCGCCGGTCCCGGTCCCGGCCCGCGCCGCGCCCGGCCGCGGGTCCGGCGTGGTGGCGCGGGGGCGTACCGGCGTGCCGCCTCGCCCGTCCTCCGTACCGCCGGCCGGGGGGCGGGCCGGGGTCGGCCGCCCGGCGGTGGGGCAGCAGCAGGGCGAGCACCCGGGCGCTGATCCGGGCCACCTCCGCCTCGGCCGCCGCCCGCGGCGCCCGGCGGGGTCCGCGTCCGGTGTGGTCCCCGGGGCGCGCCCCGGCCCGTGCCGTGCCCCACCGCACCTGGGTTGCTCCCGCGGGACGGGTCGTCGCGTCAGCCACGGGCGGCCGCCGTGCGCCCGTAGTGGACCGGAAGGTGGTCGGTGCCGCGCGCCAGGACGGCGGGGATCCACTCGATCCGCTCGGCCGGCACCGCGAGCCGCAGCCCGGGCAGCCGGTCGAGCAGGGTGCCCAGGGCGATCTGGAGTTCGATGCGCGCCAGGGCGGCACCGGGGCAGTAGTGGACGCCGTGCCCGAAGGCGAGGTGCGGGTTGACCGCCCGGTCCAGGTCGAGGGCGTCGGGCGCGGCGAAGCGCTCGGGGTCGCGGTTGGCCGCGCACAGCGAGACGATCACCGAGTCGCCGGCCGGCACCCGGGTGCCGTGCAACTCGCCGTCCTCGGCGAGGAAGCGCCAGGTGGTGAGTTCGAAGGCGGCGTCGTGGCGGAGGAGTTCCTCCACCGCCCGCGGCCGCAGCGCCGGTTCGGCGCGCAGTCGGGCCACCGCCCCGGGATTCCGGAAGAGGGCCAGCAGTGCGGTGGTGATCTGGTTGGTGACCGGTTCCTGGCCGGCCACCAGCAACTGGAAGATCATGGAGTCCCGTTCCGCGGCGGTCAGCTCGCCGGTGTCGCAGCCGGCCACCAGCCGGCCGAGCAGATCGTCGGCGGGCCCGGTCCGCCTGGCCGCGACCACCTCGGCGATGTAGCCCTCCAGGCCGTGCAGGAGGGCCTCGTAGGCGGCCCGTCCGGGGTCGCGCGGGCCGACCGGCTGCACCACCTTGCCCCACTCCCGCCGGAACCGCGCGGCCAGGTGGGGCGGCAGGCCGATGACCTCGGCGAGCACCAGGAAGGGGAACCGGGCGGCGAAGCAGCGGACCAGGTCCACGGGGTGGGCGTCCCCGGCCGGTGGCATCCCGTCCACCAGCGCGTCCGCGATCCGCTGGAAGCGGGGGCGCAGCGCCGCCACCCGGCGGGGCGCGAAGGCGTCGGTGACCAGGCGGCGCAGCCGGGTGTGCCGGGGCGGGTCCTGGTGCAGCAGATGGACCTGGAGCCGGGAGTGCTGGGGCTCGGGCATGATCGAGGCGCGGGCCCGCCAGCGGTCGTTGCCCAGGTCGTGGTTCTTGCCGAGCCGGGGATCGGACAGGGTCTCCAGGGCGGCCTGGTGGCCGGTGACCAGCCAGGCGTCGACGCCGCTGGGGAAGCGCACCCGGTGCACCGGGCCGGCGGCCCGCAGCCGCTCGTACAACGGGTAGGGGTCGCGCTTGTACGCGCGACCGAGGAGCGGGACCGGCTCGGGCAGGGACATGCTGTGTCTCCTCGGGCGTCGGCGGGACTCGCCGGGTGATGTGACGCACCAGAAGTCGCGGCGGACCCGGGCCGGGTTCCCGCCGTCCTCAGTTCCCGCGGCGGCTTCCGCCGTCCTGGGTTCCCGCGGCTGCCGGGCGGGCGGTGCGGACGTCGGGCGGCGTCCGGCACCGTCCCGGCACGTACGCCGCCCCCGCCCCGGATCCGCCACCGGGCCGCGGGGTCCGGGGCCCGGCAGGGGCCACCGCGACGGCGGACCGGTCACCGGACCGACGGACCGTCACCGGACCGACGGGCCGCCACCGTCCTCGGCGGACGCGCCACCGTCCCCGGCGGGTCCACCGCCGCCGCGCCGGGGTGCGGCCCCGCCCGGGCGCGCGTTCACCGGGCCGGGCGGATGCGGCGGCCGGAGCGGTGCGGTGGGCCGGCACCGGCTCCGGTCACCGCCGGGAGCCGCCACCCCGTCACTCGATCGGGTGATTCTGGTCCGTCGGTGCGGGGTGCTCCCCCTCCCCCGCCCGCCCCGATACCACCTCAACGTGCGTGC
The DNA here is from genome assembly GCF_016031615.1 of Streptomyces pactum. GTDB lineage: Bacteria > Actinomycetota > Actinomycetes > Streptomycetales > Streptomycetaceae > Streptomyces > Streptomyces pactus. The sequence continues at coordinate 24,663 of NZ_JACYXC010000002.1, read as the reverse complement.
GCCACGGCCTCGTTGGGCACACCGGTCGACGGGCGGTCACACGTCGCACCGGTACGACAGGAGCGCGCCGGCGCGGCGCGCCGGAAGCAGGAACGCCTGCCACAGGGGGAGGCTCGCGAGGACGGCGTGGGGCCCGGCCGGGCGGTGGGGGGCGGCGCGGCGCCGGACCCGCCGGCCTGGTGAGGTGACCACCCACCGGCCGGGTGAGGGTGTTTCAGGGCGCGCGGCCGACCCGGTCGCCGGATTCCGGTGGCGGGGCGGACGCCGCCCCGGCGCCGAGGCCGGCCAGGCCGCCCAGCGCCACGGTGGCCGCGCGGTCGAGCGCCGTCCGCAGCTCGTCGGCGGTCGCCCCCCGGGCCAGGCGGACGAGCGCCGTGTTGATCAGGGCGCCGGCCAGCGCACCGACCGCGGCGGACGCCTCCGCCTCGTCGATCTCGTCACCGCAGGCCGCCAGCAGTGCGCCGGTCAGCTGGCGCTGGGCCTCGAACAGCCAGTGCAGGGCACGCGCCCGCAGGGCCGGCGAGGCGAGGATGAGCCGCACCCGCAGCGAGGGGAGCTCCCCGGTCAGGTCCGCGGCCGCGTCCGGTGACACCACCGAGGTCCGCAGCGCCCGCAGCAGCAGCTGGGCCACGGTCTCGCCCGGCCGACGCCCGCCCACCGCGCGCACCAGGGCGTCGACGCGCTCCTGGCTGTCGGCGAAGAGTACGTCCTCCTTGCCCGGGAAGTAGCTGAAGAAGGTACGCGTCGAGACGTCCGCCGCGGCCGCGATCTCGGCGACCGTGGTCTCCTCGTACCCGCGCTCCGCCACCAGGCGCACGGCGGCGTCGATGAGCGCGCGCCGGGTGCGCTGCTTCTTGCGCTCCCGCAGCCCCATCGGCCGCGGCCCGTCGTCCCCGGGCGGGGACCCGGTGACGGCCGCGGGCGAACCCGTCGAGTCGATCATGGTGACACCCTACCCCAATTCTCGCACGCCATGCATTTTTGCATCGCTTGAAGTTTTCTCCGGGCTGGGCTTTTATCAAAACATGGAACGTCTACTGGAAACTCTTGGTCGATCGTGTGCTTTACGGCCCTGGCGGACGATCACCGCCTGGCTGGTGGCGGCAGTGGCGCTCCTGGCGCTGGGACAGGCGGCGGGCGGCACCTTCGTGAACGACTTCCGGGTGCCGGGGGTGGAGTCGCAGAAGGCCACGGACGAGGCGCGGGACCACTTCCCCTCCTTCGGCGCGGTGGACTCGCAGATCGTGTGGCACGCGCCGGACGGGAAGCTGGACACCCCCGAACGCTCCGCCGCGATCCGTCGGATGCTGACCGAGGTCCGTGATCAGCCGGACGTCAGCGGGGTGGACCGGCCCTTCCCGAGCGAGAACGGCCGGGCGGCCACCACGAGCGTCTCCTACGACAAGGAACTGGGCGAACTGGACAAGGCGCACTACGAGCGGCTCGATGACGCCGCCGAGCCGGTGCGCGCCACCGGACTCGACGTGGAGTTCCGCGGCATGGTGGTCGACCTGGGCAACGAGCCCACCACCAGCGCCGCCGAACTCGTCGGCCTGGGCGCCGCGCTGATCGTGCTCATCATCGCCTTCGGCTCGCTGGTCGCCGCGGGGCTGCCGCTGGTGGTGGCCGGCGTCGGCATCGTCGCCGGCACCGCGCTGGTCCTGCTGGTCGGCTCGGTGATGGACATCCCGACCTCCGCCCCGATCATCGCGGTGATGCTCGGCCTCGGCGCGGGCATCGACTACGCGCTGTTCATCCTGAGCCGGTTCCGGGCCGATCTCGCCGACGGACACAGCCCGTCCGCGGCGGCCGGGCACGCCTCCGCGGTGGCCGGGCACGCCGTGGTGTTCGCCGGGGGCACCGTCGTGGTCGCCATCCTCGGGCTGAACTTCGCCGGGATCCCGTTCGTCGGCGCCATGGGCATCGCCGGGGCCGTCACCGTGGCCGTGATGATGGTCGCCGCGCTCACCCTGCTCCCCGCGCTGCTGGGCCTGCTGGGCCACCGGGTGAACGCCCTGCCGCTGCCCCGGCTGCGCGCCGCGCGCCGGGCGGCCGCCACCCCCGGCGAGGCGGAGCACAGCGCCGCCGCGACCCGGGCCGGCCGGTGGAGCGAGCACGTGTACCGCAACCGGATCGTGTACGCCTGCTCGTCCACCGTGGTCCTGCTGGCCCTCACCGCGCCGCTGTTCTCGCTGCGGCTGGGCAACCCCGACGACGGCATTCAGCCGGCCGACCTGACGCAGCGTCAGGCCTACGACCTGATCGCCGACAACTTCGGACCCGGCTGGAACGCCCCGCTGGTCATCACCGTCACCGACGGTGGTGAGGACCGGGCCGGGAAGCTCACCGCCGCGCTGAAGAAGGACCCCGAGGTGGCGGTGGCGACCCCGCCCAAGATCAGCGAGGACGGGAAGGCGGCCCTGCTGACCGTCGTGCCCGAACACGCGCCGCAGGACAAGGAGGTCAGCGACCTCGTCCACCGGATCCGGGACGACATCGCCCCCCGCGCGCTGGCGGGTTCCGGGGGCGAGGCGCTGGTGGGCGGCTCCACCGCGCTGCTGATCGACATGGCGGACGTGGTCGGCCAGCGGCTGCCCTGGGTGGTGCTGGCCGTGGTCGGCGCGGGCACGCTGCTGCTGGTGGGGATGTTCCGGGCACCGGTGATCGCGCTCAAGGCCGCCGTGATGACCCTGCTGTCCATCGGCGTCTCGTTCGGGGTCATCACCGCCATGTTTCAGTGGGGCTGGGGGCTGGACCTGATCGGCGTGGACAAGACGGTGCCCATCATGTCCGCCGTGCCGATGCTGCTGTTCGCCGTGTTGTTCGGGCTCTCCATGGACTACGAGGTCTTCCTGCTCTCCGCCGTCCGGGAGTCGTACCGGAAGACCGGGGACCCGCGGCGGGCGGTGATCGCCGGCCTCTCCTCCACCGCCGGGGTGATCACGGCGGCGGCGGTCATCATGGCCTGTGTGTTCCTCAGCTTCGTGTCGGTCCCGGAGACCCTCATCAAGATCATCGGCATCGGGCTCGCCGCGGCGGTGATCATCGACGCCACGCTGATCCGGATGGTGCTGGTGCCCGCGGTGATGGCGTTGCTGGGCGACCGTGCCTGGTGGCGGCCGGGCCGGGACCGGGCCGCGGCCGGCGGCGGCACCGGTGCCGGGCCGGGGGCGGTCACCGGGGCGGACCGCGCGACGGGCTCCGTCGGCAGCGGCTCCGGGGCGGGGGGCGCCCGTTCCGAGTCCGGCTGACCACCGGATACCGGACACGCGCGCGGGCGGTGCCCCGGGGAGGTCCCGGGGCACCGCCCGCGCGCGTGGTGCCGCCGCGCCGCCCGCCCGTACCGCACCGGGCGGGCGGCGCCGGATCACTCGGCCACGTAGGTGCGCCGTTCCCAGTCGAAGACGCGCAAGGTGGTGCCCTGGTGGGTGACCGTCTCCTGGGTGGCCCGGAAGTGTTCGTACGCGTTGCCGGTCAGCAGCTTCAGGTACGACTGCTCCTCGGCGACGTGCCGCATACGGTCCTCCTCGGCCAGGTGAACGGGGCCTCCGCGCAGGAGGACGTTCGGTGCTGTGATGGTCATGGGTGGCACCCCTTTCGTTTCCGCCGGGTCGGGGGCGGGCCCGTGGCACCCGCCACCCGCTGTCATCGGTGTGCGGTCAGGTCGTCGTGGTCTTCCGGTCGTCGGGATTCTCGGGTCGTCGTGTTCTTCGGGTCGTCGTGTTCTTCGGGTCTTCGGGGCCTTCGGGTCGTCGTGTTCTTCGGGTCGTGGCCGGGTGGCCGGTCGTGGTGGGCCACGGTCGGCCGGGGCCGGGTGGCTCCGGCCGTCGGTGCGGCCGGTCGCCGGCTCCCCGGTTGCCGTGGCCCGCGGCTGCCGTCGTTCTCCGGTCGTGGTCGCCGCCCCGGTCGCCGACGTGACGGTGCGGGGCCGTGTCCGGCCGGCGCCGGTGCCGGTTCGCGGGGGCCGCCCGGCGTGCCGGTCCGGCTCCGGGTGGGGCGGGCCGGGGCCCGTGCCGACGGACCCCGGCCTCCGCGCCCGCCCGCCGGTCCGGGCGCGGAGGCGGTAGCGTCAGCCGCCCACGGCGCCCCGCACGATCGCCTCGACGGGCATCCGCAGCCAGTACTCACGGCGCTGGAACGGGTAGGTGGGCAGCGCCACCAGGGCGCCGCCGGTGCCCTCGTGGGTCTGCCGCCAGTCCACCGGCACCCCCTCGGTGTGCAGCCGGGCCAGTGCCGTGAGCAGCCCGGCCCGGCTGCCCGCCGCGTCCAGCGCCGGGATGGTCCCGTCGGCTCCGTCCACCGCCGGGGCGGTGGACGCGCCGAGCACCACCGGACCCCGCCCGGCCCGGGCCGGGCGGGCCAGTTCCTTGGCGGTCCAGCCGCGCACCCAGTGCCCGGGGTCGCGCAGCGCCTCGGTGGGGACGTTCTCCCCGGTCACCGCGGAGAGCACCGGGATCGTCGGGGAGCGCAGCTCGGCCCCGGCCAGGCAGGCGCGGAGCGCCGCCTCGTCGGAGGCGTCGGTGCGGGCGAGCACCAGCAGCAACTCCACCGCGTCCGCCGTGGAGAGCACCTCGGCGGCGAGCGCCGCGGCCAGTACGCCGGAGCCCGCGCCGATCACCGCGGCCGGCGGCACGCCCCACCGGTGCAGCAGGGTGAACAGGGCGAAGCCGACCGCGAACGAGGCCGCGTGCGCGGTCGTGGGCGAGGGCGGCCACCCCTCGGCGCCCCCGTCCAGCGCCCAGTCGCGCGCCGGGTGCTCCAGCCGGGTGTCCAGGTGGGCGCAGACGGCGTCCAGGGCGTCGGCGAAGACCGGGTACGCCTCGTACAGGTCGCGTACCGTGGCGGCGCCCGCCCCGGTGCCCGGGGCGGCGGCCGGGAAGGCGAACACGGCCTGTCCGTCGGCCGCCGGGGCGACGCCCCGGACGACCAGGCCGTCGGCCGCCCCGCCGGAGGGCGGTGCGGTGGCGGCCCCGGCGTCCCGGGGCTCCCCGTCGGCGATCGCGGTCAGTCCGTCGATCAGCCCCTGCCGTCCCTCGGCCAGTACCACCGCGCGGTGTTCGAAGACCGCCCGGGAGGTGGCCAGCGACCAGCCGAGGTCCGCCAACGCCGGAGCGGTGCCGCCGTCCAGCAGGTCGCGCAGCTGCGCCGCCTGGGCGCGCAGCGCCTCGGCCGAGCGGCCGGAGACGGGGAACGCCAGCGTGCCGGACGGGGCGGCGGTCCCGGCACCGGCCGGCCGGGCCGGTGCCGGGGGTGCCTGCTCCAGGATGATGTGCGCCTTGGTGCCGCTGGCGCCGAAGGAGGAGACCCCCGCCCGGCGCGGCTCGCCGGTCTCCGGCCAGGGCACCGACTCGGTGAGCAGCCGCACCGTGCCGGACGACTGGTCGATGTGCGGCGAGGGCTCCTCCGAGTGCAGGGTCCTGGGCAGCAGGCCGTGCTCCATGGCGAGCACCGTCTTGATGACGCCGATGACCCCGGAGGCCGCCTGGGGGTGGCCGGTGTTCGACTTGTACGAGCCCAGCCAGAGCGGGCGTTCCGGGTCGCGGCCCTCACCGTAGGTGGCGAGCAGGGCCTGCGCCTCGATGGGGTCGCCGAGCGGGGTGCCGGTGCCGTGGCCCTCCACCGCGTCCACCTGGTGCGCGGACAGCCCCGCGTTGGCCAGCGCCTGCCGGATGACGCGCTGCTGGGAGGAGCCGTTGGGCGCGCCGAGGCCGTTGCTGACGCCGTTGTGGTTGACGGCGGAGCCGCGGATGACCGCGAGCACCCGGTGGCCGTTGGCGCGGGCGGTGGACAGCCGCTCCACGAGCAGCATGCCGGCGCCCTCCCCCCAGCCGGTGCCGTCGGCGGCGGCGGAGAAGGACTTGCACCGCCCGTCGGGGGCCGCGCCGACGCCCATGTCCGGGGAGACGGCCGGGTTGGCGAGCACCGAGGCCCCGCCGGCCAGCGCCATCACGCACTCGCCCTGCCGGACCGCCTGGGCGGCCAGGTGCAGCGCCACGGAGGACGACGAGCAGCCGGTGTCGACGGTGAGCACCGGGCCCTCGAAGCCGAAGGTGTAGGCGATGCGGCCGGTGGCGAGGGCCGGGGAGATGCCGCCGCTGAGGTACGAGCGGGCCTCCTCGGGCACCTCCTGCATGCCCGTCCAGTAGCCCTGCGAGAAGGTGCCGGCGAACACGCCGACCCGGCTGCCGCGCAGCGTGTGCGGGGACACCCCGGCGCGTTCGAACGCCTCCCAGGACATCTCCAGCAGCAGCCGGTGCTGCGGGTCCATCGCGATGGCCTCCGGCTCGCCGATGCCGAAGAAGTCCGCGTCGAAGGAGGCCGCCCGGGACAGGAAGCCGCCCTGGCGGACGTAGCGCATGCCGGGCACGTCCACGCCGGCTGCTTCCAGTGCCTCGACGTTCCAGCCGCGGTCGGTGGGCAGCGGTCCGACGGCGTCCCGCTCCCCCGCCACCAGGTCCCACAGCTGTTCGGGGGTGTCCACCCCGCCGGGCATCCGGCAGGCCATGCCGACGATGACGACGGGGTCGTCGGTGCCGGCCGGCCCGCCGTCGGGTGCCGGGGCGGCCCCGGTGCCGGGGCGTACCGCCGGTGCCGCCGTGGCCGGCTCGCCGGCCTCGCTCGTGTCGCCGGCCAGTTCGTCACGCAGCCGCTCGGCCAGCGCGGCGGGGGTGGGGTGGTCGAAGACCACCGTGGCGGGCAGTGTCAGTCCGGTGCCCGCCGCCACCCGGTTGCGCAGCTCGACCGAGGTGAGCGAGTCGAAGCCCAGCTCGCGGAACGGCTTCCCGGGCTCCACCGCGTCCGGGCCGTCGTGGCCGAGCACCGCGGCGACGTGGCCCCGTACCAGGTCCAGGACGATCCGCCGGCGGTCGGCGGCGGGCGCCGCGGCCAGTTCACCGGCGAACGAGCCGGCGGGGACGGCCGCCGCGCCGTCGCCCCGGCGGGCGGAGGGGAGTTCGGCGCGCAGCAGCCGTACCACGTCGGCCAGGGCGCGCAGCTGCGGGCGCGGCCGGTCGTCGATCCCCCCGCCGCGGGCGGCGATCTCGTCCCAGGCGATGAGTGCCAGCGCCACACAGGTCTCGTCGTGGTCGAGGACGCGGCGCAGCGCGCGCAGCGCGGTCGCCGGCTCGATCTCCGAGCCGCCGCGCCGGCGGAGCTGGGCCTCGGCCTCGCCGGACGCGATGCCGCCGCCCGACCAGTGGCCCCAGGCGATGGAGGTGGCGGTGAGCCCCTGGGCGCGGCGGTGCCGGGCCAGCGCGTCGAGGTAGGCGTTGCCGGGCGCGTAGTTGGCCTGCCCGGGCACGCCGAAGGTGCCGGCGAACGAGGAGAACAACAGGAACGCGGAGAGGTCGAGGTCGTGGGTGAGCTCGTGGAGGTTCCAGGCTCCGCGCACCTTGACCCGCAGCACCCGGTCGAGCTGGTCGAGGGTGAGCGAGTCGAGCACCGCGTCGTCGAGGACGGCCGCGGTGTGCACCACGGTGCCCACCGGCCGGTCGGCGGGGACGGCGGCGAGCAGTGCGGCCAGCTGGTCGCGTTCGGAGATGTCACAGGCGGCGACCGTCACCTCGGCGCCGAGCGCGGTGAGTTCGGCGGTCAGCTCGTCGGCGCCGGGCGCCTCGGGGCCGCGGCGGCTGACCAGCAGCAGGTGCCGGGCGCCCTGCTGGACGAGCCAGCGGGCCACGTGGCCGCCGAGGGCGCCGGTGCCGCCGGTGATCAGTACGGTGCCGCGGGGTGCCCAGGGGCCGGGGGTGGCGGGATCGTGCCACCCGGAGCGGACCAGCCGGTTGGCGAAGACGCCCGCGGGGCGCACCGCCACCTGGTCCTCCTCGTCGAGGCCGGCGAGCACGTCGGCCAGGCGGGCGCGGGAGCGCCGGTCCACCGCGGCCGGCAGGTCCACCAGACCGCCCCAGCGTTCGGGCACCTCCTCGGCCGCCACCCGGCCGAGCCCCCACACCAGGGACTGGCCCGGGCCGGTCAGCGGGTCCGACGGCCCGGTGGACACCGCGCCGCGCGTGGCGCACCACAGCGGTGCGGTGATCCCCGCGTCGCCCAGCGCCTGGAGCAGGGTCCCGGTGGCGCCGAAGCCCCGGGGGGTGGCCAGGTGGTGGGTGTGCGTCCGCTCGTCCAGCGGCAGCAGCGACAGCACTCCGCCCAGGTCGGTGACGCCGTCGCACACCCGGCGGAGGGTGGCCGCGAGGGCGGCCCGGTCGGCGCCCTCGGTGTCCGCGTCCACGTCGAGCCGGACCGGGACCGCGCCACGCTCCCGCAGGGCGTCGGCGGCGCCGGCGGTCCACGGGTCGTCGGCGAGTCCGGCGGGGACCACCAGCAGCCAGGTTCCGGACAGCACCCCGGCGGTGGCGGTCACCGGCCGCCACACGGTCCGGTACCGCCAGGAGTCGATGACCTCCTCCTCCCGCTGGTCGCGCCGCCACCGGGCCAGGGCGGGCAGCAGGGTGTCCAGCGGGGCGTCGTCGATCCCCAGGAGGCCGGCCAGCTCGCCGGGGTCGGCGCGTTCGACGGCCTCCCAGAACCGGGCCTCGGCCGCGCCGCCGGGGGCCGCCCCACCGGCCGCCGGGCGGGGTTCCCGTTCCGTCGCCTCCAACCAGTAGCGGGTGCGCTGGAAGGCGTAGGTGGGCAGGTCCACCCGGCGCGCGCCGGGGAACAGCGGTGTCCAGTCCACCGGTGCACCGCGGGTCCACGCTTCGGCGAGGGAGGCGAGGAACCGGTCCAGGCCGCCGTCGTCCCGCCGCAGCGACCCCACCGCCGCCACCGGCACCCCCGGATCAGCGGTCTCCTGCACACTCATCACCAGCACCGGATGCGCACTGCACTCCACGAACAACCCGAAACCATCCGCCAGCAACCGCTCCACCGCCGCCTCGAACCGCACCTCTTGCCGCAGGTTGCGCACCCAGTAGGCGGCGTCGAGCCCGGTGGTGTCGATCGGCTCCGCCTCCACCGTCGAGTAGAACGGCACCCGGGAGGCCACCGGGCTGATCCCGTCCAGGACCTCCAGCAGCTCCTCACGGATGGACTCCACCTGCGGGGAGTGCGAGGCGTAGTCCACCGGGATACGACGGGCCCGGATCTCCTCGGCCTCGCAGGCGGCCACCAGCTCGTCCAGCGCGGCGGGTTCGCCCGCGACGACGGTGGAGGAGGCGCCGTTGACCGCCGCCACCGACACCCGACCCTCGAACCCCTCGATCCGCCGCAGGGTCTCCGCACGGGACAGGCCCAGCGACACCATCCCGCCACGGCCGGCCAGCCGCTCACCGATCACCCTCGACCGCAGCGCCACCACCCGCGCCCCGTCCTCCACCGACAGCGCACCGGCCACCACCGCCGCCGCGATCTCCCCCTGGGAGTGCCCCACCACGGCGGCGGGCTCCACCCCGTAGGAGCGCCACAGCTCGGCCAGCGACACCATCACCGCCCACGACAGCGGCTGCACCACATCCACCCGCACCAACGAACCCGCCAATTCGGCGCGGAAGTCCCAGTCGATGAACGGCGCCAGCGCCTGCCCGCACCGCTCCATCGACTCCGCGAACACCGGCGCGGCGTCCATCAGCTCCCGCGCCATGCCGACCCACTGCGCCCCCTGCCCCGGGAACACGAACACCGGTGCCGTGGACGGACCGGCGGTGCCGCGGATCACCTGGGGCGACTCGCCGCCTTCGGCGAGGACGGCCAGCTGCCGCAGCAGTTCGTCCTTGTCCCGCCCGGTGAGCACCGCGCGGTGCTCGAAGGCGGTGCGGCTGGTGGCGAGGGAGAGTCCCAGGTCGGCCGCGCCCGCCGCGGGCCGGAGCCGGACGGCGGAGCGCAGCCGGGTGGCCTGGTCGCGGAGCGCGGCGGGGGTCTTGGCGGACAGCACCCACGGCAGCGGTGCGCCGGTGGTGTCGGCCCCGGTCTCCTCGGCCGCCGGTTCGGGGGCCTGTTCCAGGATGATGTGGGCGTTGGTGCCGCTCATGCCGAACGACGACACCGCGGCGCGGCGCGGGCGGCCGGTCTGCGGCCAGTCCCGGGCCTCGGTCAGCAGTTCCACCGCACCCGACGACCAGTCGATGTGCGGCGACGGCTCGTCCACGTGCAGCGTCCTCGGCAGCACCCCCGCCCGCAGCGCCATCACCATCTTGATGACCCCGCCCACGCCGGCCGCCGCCTGCGCGTGTCCCATGTTGGACTTGATGGAGCCCAGCCACAGCGGGTGCGGGGTCTGTTCGGGGGTGCGCCGGCCGTAGGTGGCGAGCAGTGCCTCGGCCTCGATGGGGTCGCCGAGGCGGGTGCCGGTGCCGTGCGCCTCGACCGCGTCCACCTCGTGCGGGGCGAGCCGGGCGTCCTCCAGCGCCTGGCGGATGACGCGGCGCTGGGAGGGGCCGTTGGGTGCGGTGAGGCCGTTGCTGGCGCCGTCCTGGTTGATCGCGGAACCGCGCATCACGGCGAGCACCCGGTGCCCGTTGCGCAGCGCGTCGGAGAGCCGTTCCACCAGCAGGACGCCCACGCCCTCGGCCCAGCCGGTGCCGTCGGCACCGGCCGCGAACGCCTTGCAGCGCCCGTCGGGGGCGAGTCCGCGCTGCCGGCTGAACTCCAGGAACACACCGGGGCTGGACATGATCGTGGCGCCGCCCGCCAGGGCGAGGGTGCACTCGCCGCGGCGCAGGGCCTGGGCGGCGAGGTGGAGGGCGACCAGTGAGGAGGAGCAGGCGGTGTCGACCGTGACGGCCGGGCCCTCCAGGCCGAGGGTGTAGGCGACCCGGCCGGACACCACGCTGGTGGCGGTGCCGGTGAGGGTGTAGCCCTGGACGTCCTCGGGGAGTTCGTCCAGGTCGGTGCCGTAGCCGGGGGATCCGGCGCCGATGTAGACGCCGGTCCGGGTGCCCTTGAGCGTGCCGGGCCGGATGCCGGCGCGTTCCAGCGCCTCCCAGGAGGTCTCCAGCAGCAGCCGCTGCTGGGGGTCCATGGCCAGCGCCTCGCGCGGCGAGATGCCGAAGAAGCCTGCGTCGAACTCGGTGGCGTCGTGGACGAACCCGCCGTCGCTGACGTAGCTGGTGCCGTGGGTGGCGAGGTCGGGGTCGGTGAGCGCGGCGAGGTCCCAGCCCCGGTCCGAGGGGAGCGGGGACAGCGCGTCGGCCCCGTCGGCGACGAGCTGCCACAGGTCCTCGGGCGTGGCCACGCCGCCGGGGAAGCGGCAGGCCATGGAGACGATGGCGATGGGTTCGCGCTGGGCGGCGAGGAGTTCCTCGTTGCGCCGGCGCAGCCGTTCGGCCTCCGTGACCGAGGCCCGGAGCGCCGCGACGATGGTCTCCGTCGAGGTGGCGGAGGAGGATGAGGATGAAGGGGTCATGACGGACTCAGCTCCGGGGTCGCTTCAGTTGTCGTTCTGGCGCAGCGCCAGCTGGACGAGGTCGCCGACGTCCATGGCCGCGATGGCGTCGTCGTTCCGCTCGTCACCGGCGGGGGTGGCGTCGCCCTGGTCGAGGCCGGTGAGGCGCAGCAGGGTCTCCATGACGCCCGCGTCGCGGAGCGTGGAGAGGGGCAGCGCGGCCAGCGCGCGCCGGAACTCCGCCTCCTGCTCGTCCTCGGTCGCGCCCTCCGCGCCCAGCTCCTCGTCCCCGGTGGCCAGCTCCGCCCCCAGGTGCCGGGCGAGGTCGGCGGGGGTGGGGTGGTCGAAGACGACGGCCGCCGCGAGGCGCAGCCCGGTGGCGGCGCCCAGCCGGTTGCGCAGCTCCACCGCGGTGAGGGAGTCGAAGCCCACGTCGCGGAAGGGGCGTTCGGGTTCCACGCCCTGGGCCGTGGTGTGGCCCAGGACCGTGGCGGCCTGGGTGCGGACCAGCTCCAGCAGGACGCGTTCCCGCTCGGTGCGGGAGGCGCCGGCCAGCCGCCGGGCGAGGGCCGCGGCGCCGGAGGCGTCCGGTGCCGCGCCCGCGGTGCGCCGCTGCGGGGCGCGTACCAGGGACCGCAGCAGCGCCGGTACCTCCTCGGTCGCGGCCCGGTTGCGCCACATGGCCAGGTTGAAGCGGGCGGGCAGCAGGACCGCCTCGTCGGTGGCGAGCGCGGCGTCGAACAGCGCGAGCCCCTGTTCGGAGCCGAGGGCCTGGACGCCGGAGCGGTTGACCCGCGCCAGGTCCTCGGCGCCGAGCTTGCCGGTCATGCCGCTGGCCTCCTCCCACAGGCCCCAGGCGAGGGAGACGGCGGGCAGGCCGCGCCGCCGCCGCTGCTCGGCGAGGGCGTCGAGGTAGGAGTTGGCCGCCGCGTAGTTGCCCTGGCCGGCGCCGCCGAGCACGCCTCCCATGGAGGAGAAGAGCACGAAGGCGGTCAGGTCCAGGCCGGCGGTCAGCTCGTCCAGGTTGCGGGCCGCGTCCACCTTGGGCCGCAGCACCCGCTCCACCTGCTCGGCGGTGAGGGAACCGATGACCCCGTCGTCGACCACGCCGGCGACGTGCACCACGGCGGTCAGCGGCCGGTCGGCGGGGATGCCGGCGAGGACGGCGGCGAGCGCGTCCTTGTCGGCCGCGTCGCAGGCCACCAGTTCCGGTTCGGCGCCGGACTTGCGCAGCTCGGCGAGGAGGTCCCCGGCGCCGGCCGCGGCCGGGCCGCTCCTGCTGGTCAGCAGCAGGTGGCGGACGCCGTGCGCGGCGGCGAGGTGGCGGGCGACGAGCCCGCCGAGGGTGCCGGTGGCGCCGGTGACGAGGACCGTGCCCCGGGTGTCCCAGCCGCCCGGCACGGTGAGGACCACCTTGCCGATGTGGCGGGCCTGGCTGACGTAACGGAACGCCTCCGGGGCGCGGCGTACGTCCCAGGTCCGCACCGGCAGCGGGGTCAGCTCGCCGCGCGCCAGCAGCTCCACGACCTCGGTGAGCATGGCGCCGATCCGGTCCGGTCCGCTGGTGATGAGGTCGAAGGCGGTGTACCGGACGCCGGGGCGCTCGGTGGCGACCTGTTCCGGGTCACGGATGTCGGTCTTGCCCATCTCCAGGAACCGGCCGCCGCGGGGCAGCAGGTCCAGCGAGGCGTCCACGTACTCCCCGGCCAGCGAGTTCAGCACCACGTCCGCGCCCCGGCCACCGGTCACCTCCAGGAACCGCTCCCGGAACTCCAGCGAACGCGACGACGCCAGATGCGTCTCCGGCACCCCGAGTCCGCGCACCACCTCCCACTTCGCCTCGCTCGCCGTCGCCAGCACCTCCGCACCGCGGAGCCGGGCCAGCTGCACCGCGGCCATGCCCACACCACCGGCGGCCGCGTGCACCAGCACCACGTCGCCCGGACCGACGCCGGCCAGGTCCACCAGACCCATCCACGCCGTCAGGAACACCACCGGCACCGGCGCCGCCCGCTCGAACGACCACCCCTGCGGAATGTGCGCCAGCAACCGCTGATCGGTCACCGCGTAGGGGCCCATGGCGTCCGGCAGCAGGCCCAGGACACGGTCGCCGGGGGTGAAGCGGGTGACGCCGGGCCCGGTCTCCAGCACGATGCCGGCGCCCTCGTTGCCGAGCGGCGGGGCCTCGCCGGGGTACATGCCCAGGGCGATCAGCACGTCGCGGAAGTTCAGTCCGGTGGCCCGGACGCCGACCCGCACCTCGCCCTCCGCGAGCGGCCTGCGGCTCTCCGGGTGCGCGGTGAGCGCCAGGTCGTCGAGGGTGCCGGAGCGGCCCTGGACGGTGAGGTGCCAGGCCGCCTCGTCCGGCGGCAGCAGGGTGCCGTCGGCGGTGGCGCGGGCGAGCCGGGGCACCAGGATCTCGTCGCCGCGGACCCGGGTCTGCGGTTCCCCGCAGGCGAGGGCCGCGGCGATGCCGGCCGTGGGCAGCGGCCCGGCAGCCGCCGTGTCCGGATCGCCGGACGGGTCCTCGACGTCGATCAGCAGGAGGCGGCCGGGGTTCTCCGACTGGGCGGAGCGGACCAGGCCCGCCGCCGCGGCGTGGGCGAGCAGCCCGTGCCGGACCACCACCGCCAGCCGGGAGGCGGCGAACCGCTCCTCGGCCAGCCACGCGCGCAAGCGCTCCAGGGTGCCGTGCACCGCCACCCGCACGTCCTCGGTCACCGGCACCTCGAACACCACCACGTCCGGGACTCCGCCCGTGAGACCGGCGAGACCGGCGAGGTCGAGGATGTCCTGCCCCAGGACCACCACCCGGCCCGGGTCCTGCCCGGGCCCCTCCGGGGCGGCCACCCAGTCGAGACGGAACAGCGCGTCCCGCACGCCGCCGCGCGCCTCGCGCAGGGCGGCGGCCGACACCGGGCGGAGCACCAGTGCGTCGATGGAGGCCACCGGCGCGCCGGTGGTGTCGGCGACGGCCACGGTGACCGCGTCCGGGCCGGAGGGGGTCAGGCGGACGCGTACCGCCGCCGCGCCGGTGGCGTACAGCTCGACGCCGGTCCAGGAGAAGGGCAGCACCGGCTGTCCGGTGGTGCGCAGCAGTCCGCCGAGGCCGATGGGGTGCAGGGCGGCGTCGAGGGCGGCCGGGTGGAGGCCGAACGCCGCGGCTTCGTCGGCGCTGTCGAGCGCGACCTCGGCGTAGATCTCCTCGCCACGGCGCCAGGCCCGGCGCAGGCCGCGGAAGACCGGGCCGTAGACGGAGCCCGCCTCGGCCAGCCGCGGGTAGAAGCCGGCCAGGTCCACCTCCTCGGCGTCGCGCGGGGGCCAGGCGGTCAGGCCGTCGGGGGCCTCGGCCCGGGCCGGGACCAGCCGGCCGTCGGCGTGGGCGGTCCACGGCGCGTCGCCGTCCTGGGTGTCGTCCTCGTACCGGCTGTAGACGCCCACGGTGCGGGCGCCGTCGTCGGCGGGCTCGCCGACGACTACCTGGAGGCGGACGCCGCCGCGCTCGGGCAGCAGCAGCGGGGCCTGGAGGGTGAGTTCCTCGATCCGGCCGCAGCCGACCTCGTCGCCGGCGCGCAGCGCCAGCTCCACGAAGGCGGTGCCGGGCAGCAGGACCGCGCCGGCCACCGCGTGGTCGACGAGCCAGGGGTGGGTGTGCGCGGACAGCCGTCCGGTGAGGACCACGCCCCCGCCGTCGGCGAGGGTGACGGCGGCGCCGAGCAGCGGGTGGTCGGCGTCGCTCTGGCCCAGGGCGGTGGTGTCGCCCCGGTCCGCGGCGGGCCGCAGCCAGTAGCGCTCGTGCCGGAAGGCGTACGTCGGCAGCGGCACGGGGGTGCCGGGGAAGCCGGGGAACACCGCCGACCAGTCGACGGCGACGCCGCTCACCTGGGCGTGGGCGAGGGCTTCGACGGCGGTACGGGCCTCCGGCCGGTCCTTGCGCACCACCGGCACCAACACCGTCCCACCCGCATCGGCCAGACACTCCTGAGCCAGCGCCGTCAGCGTGCCGTCCGCCCCGATCTCCAGGAAGAACCCCACACCCTCGGCCTCCAGAGCCCGCACCGCGTCCAAGAACCGCACCGGCTCACACACATGCCGCACCCAGTACTCCGGATCAGCCCAATCACCCCCCACACCACCACCCGACGTCACCACACCCACCGACGCCGACCCGAACGACAACCCCGACACCACACCCCGGAACTCCTCCACCACCGGCTCCATCAACGGCGAATGGAACGCATGCGACACCCGCAACCGCCGCGTCCGACACCCCCGCCCGGCAAACACCTCCCCCACCTCAAGGACCGCCTCCTCCACCCCGGAGACCACCACCGACGACGGACCGTTCACCGCCGCGATCACCGCACCCTCACGCCCCGCCAGCGCCTCGATCACCTCCGCCTCCGGCGCGGCGACCGCCACCATCGCCCCACCGGCGGGCAGCGCCTGCATCAACCGCCCACGCGCCGCCACCAGACGACACGCATCCGCAAGCGACAACACCCCCGCCACATGCGCCGCCGCGATCTCCCCCACCGAATGACCCGCCACCACATCCGGCCGCACACCCCACGACTCCACCAGCCGGAACAACGCCACCTGCAACGCGAACAACGCAGGCTGCGCGAACTCCGTCCGCTCCAACACCCCCGCGTCCCCACCCCACACCACATCCACCGGCGAAACCCCCGACACCGCCGAGAACTCCGCCATCACCTCATCCCACACCCCCGCGAACACCGGATACGCCTCATACAACCCCCGCCCCATCCCCAACCGCTGACTCCCCTGACCACCGAACACCAACGCCCGACGCCCCGACACCACCTGACCCGTCACCACACCCGGCGAGGACACCCCACCGGCCAACGCCTCCAACCCCGCCAGCAACTCACCACGATCCGCACCCAGCACCACCGCACGCCGCTCCAACCCCGCCCGGGTGCGCACCAGTGAGACGGCGATCTCGGTGTCGGTGGCCTCGGGGTGCGCCTGGGCGAACTCCCGCAGCCGTTCGGCCTGTCCGCGCAGTGCCTCCGGGCCGCGGGCCGAGACCACCCAGGGGACGAGTCCGCCCAGGGAGCCGCCGGCGGGTCCGGTGGTTTCCCGGTCCGGTCCGGCCGGGTCACCGTCCGCCGTGTCCGGCGCGGTGGCGGGCTGCTCCAGGATGAGGTGCGCGTTGGTGCCGCTGATGCCGAACGCGGAGACCGCGGCCCGGCGCGGTGCGCCGGTCTCCGGCCACGGGCGCGCCTCGGTCAGCAGCCGTACGGCGCCGGAGTCCCAGTCCACCTCGGGGGTCGGCTCCTCGGCGTGCAGCGTCTTGGGGAGCACGCCGGCGCCGAGGGCGAGGACCGTCTTGATGACGCCGGCGATGCCGGCGGCGGCCTGGGTGTGGCCGATGTTGGACTTGAACGAGCCCAGCCACAGCGGCTCGTCACCGCCGCGCTCCTGCCCGTAGGTGGCGAGCAGTGCCTGCGCCTCGATGGGGTCGCCCAGCGTGGTGCCGGTGCCGTGCGCCTCGACGGCGTCCACGTCGGCCGCGGTCAGGCCCGCGTTGGCCAGCGCCTGCCGGATGACCCGTTCCTGGGAGGGGCCGTTGGGCGCGCTGAGGCCGTTGCTGGCGCCGTCCTGGTTGACCGCGGAGCCGCGGATGACGGCGAGCACCGGGTGGCCGTTGCGGCGCGCGTCCGACAGCCGCTCGACCAGGACCATGCCCGCGCCCTCCGCCATGCCGATGCCGGCGGCGTCGGCGGCGAAGGCGCGGCAGCGGCCGTCGCGGTTGAGGCCGCGCTGGCGGCTGAAGCCGATCAGCGGCTGCGGGGTGGACATCACGGTGACGCCGCCGGCCAGCGCCATGGAGCACTCGCCGTTGCGGACCGCGGCGGCCGCCAGGTGGAGGGCGACGAGGGAGGAGGAGCAGGCGGTGTCCACGGTGACCGCCGGGCCCTCCAGGCCGAAGGTGTAGGCGATGCGGCCGGAGACGACGCTGTTGTGGCCGCCGGTGAGCAGGTGGCCCTCGTAGCCGTCGGGCACCCGGCCCACTCCGGCGCGGTAGTCGGACGGGTTGGCGCCGACGAAGGTGCCGGTCATGCTGCCCTTGAGGGTGTGCGGGTCGATGCCGGCCCGCTCCAGCGCCTCCCACGCGGTCTCCAGCATCAGCCGCTGCTGCGGGTCCATCGCCAGCGCCTCGCGCGGCGAGATGCCGAAGAACGCGGCGTCGAACTCGCCCGCGGTGTGCAGGAAGCCGCCTTCCCGGGAGTAGACGGTGCCCTCCCGTTCCGGATCGGGGTCGTAGAGCCCGGCGAGGTCCCAGCCCCGGTCGGTGGGGAACGTCGAGATGGCGTCCACCTCGCCCAGGACCAGCTGCCACAGCTCCTCGGGGCTGCCGACCCCGCCGGGGTAGCGGCAGGCCATGGAGACGATGACGACGGGGTCGTCCCGGTCGGCCACCACGCCCGGCACGGGGCGCGGGGCGGCGGCGGTGGCCGGGTCGCCGGTGCCGCGCGCCGGCCCGCCGGGGAAGAGCCGGCCGGCCAGGTGGCGGGCGAGGTCGGTGGGGGTGGGGTGGTCGAAGATGACCGTGGCGGTCAGCTTCAGGCCGGTCGCGGTGTTGAGGCGGTTGCGCAGGTCCACGGCGGTGAGCGAGTCGAAGCCGAGGTCGCGGAAGGCGCGCCCGGCGTCGATCCGGGCCCCGGACCCGTGCCCGAGGACGGCGGCGGCCTGAGCCTTGACCACCTCGGCGAGTTCGGTGACCCGCTCCTCCTCGTCCAGCTCGGCCAGCTTGCGGCGCAGCGCCGAGGTGTCCCGGCCGTCCGGGTTCTCGGCCGCCGCGGCGTCCAGCAGGCTCCGGGCCTCGGGTATCTCGTCGAGCAGGGTGCTGGGCCGGTAGGAGGTGAAGACGGTGGTGAAGCGGTCCCAGTCGATGTCGGCGACGGCCACGAAGGTCTCCTCGTGGTCCAGTGCCTGGCGCAGCGCGTCGCAGGCCGTCTCCGGCTCCAGCATCGGCAGGCCCTGGGCACCGACGCGTTCGCTGAGTTCCTTGCGCTGTTCGGCGGCGTGCTCGTCCCAGTCGTGGAAGGCGTCCCAGATGCCCCAGGCGATGGAGGTGGCGGGCAGCCCCTGGGCGCGCCGCTGCTCGGCGAGCGCGTCCTGGTGGGCGTTGGCGGCGGCGTACGCGGCGTGGTCGCCGCTGCCCCAGAAGCCGGCGATGGAGGAGAAGAGGACGAAGGCGTCCAGTTCCTCGCCGGCGAGCAGGTCGTGCAGGTGCATGGCGCCGCCGACCTTGGCCGCGTACACGTTCTCGAAGTGCTCGGGGCCGGCAGTGGCGAGCGGGGCGAGGTCGGCGACGACGGCGGCGTGCATCACCGAACGGACCGGTCGCCCCTCGGACTTCAGCCGCTCGATGAGCGCGGCGACCGCGTCCCGGTCGGCGATGTCGCAGCCGACGACGGTGGCGTGCGCGCCGAGTGCGGCGAGCTCGGCCTCCAGCTCCGCGGCGCCGGGTGCCCGGCGGCCGCGGCGGCTGGTGAGGACCAGTTCCTTGGCCCCGTTACGGGCCAGCCAGCGCGCGAAGCAGGCGCCCAGCGCGCCGGTGCCGCCGGTGATGAGTACGGTGCCGCCGTCCGGGCGCCAGTCGCGGGCCGGCCGGGCGTCGCCGAGCGGCGCGCGCACCATGCGCCGGGCGAGGGTGCCGGTGGTACGCAGGGCGAGCTGGTCCTCGCCGCGCGGGTCGGACAGGACGCCGCACAGGCGCCGCAGCACCCGCTCGTCTACGGCACCGACCCCGTCCGCCGTGTCCGGCAGGTCGATCAGGCCGCCCCAGCGCTGCGGGTGCTCCAGGGCCGCGACCCGGCCCAGGCCCCAGATCTGGGATTGTGCCAGGCCGGCGGGCGGGTCGGCGGGGCCGGTGGACACCGCTCCGCGGGTGACGCTCCACAGCGGCGCGGTCACCTCCAGCTCGCCGAGTGCCTGGAGCAGGGCGAGGGTGCCCGCCACCCCGGTCGGCAGGACGGCGCGGGTGCCGTGCGGCGTCTCGTCCAGTCCCCACAGGGAGAGCACGCCGCCCGGGGCGGGGTGATCGGCGAGCGCGGTGCGCAGCCGTTCGGTGAGCCGGGTCCGGTCGGTGTCGGCGGCCCCGACGGTCAGCGGCACCACCCGGGCGCCGCGTTCGCCCAGGACCCGGGTGAGGGAGACGGTCAGTTCGGTGCCGGTGTCGGCGGCCGGGACCACCAGCAGCCACGGGCCGGTCAGCACGGGTACGGCGGTGCCGGAGACCGGCTTCCACCCGACGGTGTAGCGCCAGGAGTCGATGACCGACCGCTCGCGCCGCTGCCGCCGCCAGGAGGAGAGGGCGGGCAGCACCGCGCCCAGCTGTTCCCGGTCGCCGTCCACGCCGAGGGTGGCGGCGAGTTCCGTCAGGTCCTCGCGCTCCACCGCCTCCCAGAACCGGGCCTCGACCTCGTCGTGGGGTGTCCCGGACGGGTCCGGGGCGGTGCCGGCCTCCTCCAGCCAGTAGCGCTCGCGCTGGAAGGCGTAGGTGGGCAGTTCGACGGTGCGGGCGCCGGGGAAGGCCGCCGTCCAGTCGATCCGGGCGCCGTTGACCTGGGCCTCGGCGAGCGAGGCGAGGAAGCGGTCCGGGCCGCCGTCGTCGCGGCGGAGCGAGCCGACGGCGGTGATCCCGGTGCCGGTGCTCTCCGCGGTCTCGCCGATCGCCATGGTCAGCACCGGGTGGGCGCTGCACTCCACGAACAACCCGAAACCGTCCGCCAGCAACCGCTCCACCGCCGCCTCGAACCGCACCTCCTGCCGCAGGTTGCGGACCCAATAGGCGGCGTCGAGCTCGGTGGTGTCGATCGGCTCCGCGTCCACGGTGGAGTAGAACGGCACCCGGGAGGCCGACGGACTGATCCCGTCCAGAACCTTCAGCAACTCCTCACGGATGGACTCCACCTGCGGGGAGTGCGAGGCGTAGTCCACCGGAATACGCCGCGCCCGGATCTCCTCCGCCTCACAGGCGGCCACCAGCTCGTCCAGGGCTGCGGGTTCGCCCGCGACGACGGTGGAGGAGGCTCCGTTGACCGCCGCCACCGACACCCGCCCCCCGAACGGCTCTATGCGCCGCAGGGTCTCCGCACGGGACAGGCCCAGCGACACCATCCCGCCACGGCCGGCCAGCCGCTCACCGATCACCCTCGACCGCAACGCCACCACCCGCGCCCCGTCCTCCAACGACAGCGCACCGGCCACCACCGCCGCCGCGATCTCCCCCTGCGAATGCCCCACCACCGCCGCCGGCTCCACACCGTACGAACGCCACAACTCCGCCAGCGACACCATCACCGCCCACGACAGCGGCTGCACCACATCCACCCGCACCAACGAACCCGCCAACTCGGTACGGAAGTCCCAGTCGACGAACGGCGCCAGCGCCCGACCGCACCGCTCCATCGACTCCGCGAACACCGGCGCCGCGTCCATCAACTCCCGCGCCATCCCCACCCACTGCGCCCCCTGCCCCGGGAACACGAACACGGTCCGGTCCGAGGTGGTGGCGTGGCCCTGGATCAGCCGGGGGGCCGGCTCGCCCTGGGCGAGGGCGGTGAGGCCGGCGAGGAGTTCGGCGCGGTCCTCGCCGAGCACCACGGCCCGGTGGTCGAACCGGGAGCGCCGGGTGGCGAGGGTGAGCGCGGCATCGGCCGGGGCGGGCGCGGTGCCGGCGGCGAGGACGTCCCGCAGGCGGGCGGCCTGGGCGCGCAGCGCGGCCGGGCTCTTGGCGGACACCGCCCACGGGACCGGGCCGGCCGGACCGCGGGAGCCCGCTTCGGCGCCGGGCGCGGGGAGTTCGGGTGCCTGCTCCAGGACCACGTGGGCGTTGGTGCCACTGAGGCCGAAGGAGGAGACCGCGGCGCGGCGCGGCGCGCCGGTCTCCGGCCACGCGGTGTCCTCGGTGAGCAGTTCCACCGCGCCGGCCGACCAGTCCACCTGGGGGGTCGGCTCGTCCACGTGGAGGGTGCGGGGCAGCAGCCCGTGCCGTATGGCCTGCACCATCTTGATGACGCCGGCGACACCGGCGGCGGCCTGCGCGTGGCCGATGTTGGACTTCACCGAGCCGAGCCACAGCGGCCGGCCGGCGTCCCGCTCCCGGCCGTAGGTGGCCAGCAGGGCCTGGGCCTCGATCGGGTCGCCCAGGGTGGTGCCGGTGCCGTGCGCCTCCACCGCGTCCACCTCGGCCGCCGACAGACCGGCACCGGCCAGCGCCTGCCGGATCACCCGCTGCTGCGAGGGGCCGTTGGGGGCGGTCAGGCCGTTGCTGGCGCCGTCCTGGTTGACCGCGGAGCCGCGGATGACGGCGAGCACCGGGTGGCCGTTGCGGCGGGCGTCCGACAGCCGCTCGACCAGCAGCATGCCGGCGCCCTCGGCGAGGCCGAAGCCGTCCGCTCCGGCCGCGAAGGCGCGGCAGCGGCCGTCCGCCGAGAGTCCGCGCTGGCGGCTGAACTCGGTGAAGGCGGCCGGGGACGACATGACGGTCACGCCGCCCGCGAGCGCCAGCACGCACTCCCCGTTCCGCAGCGCCTGGGCGGCGAGGTGCAGGGCGACCAGGGACGAGGAGCAGGCGGTGTCCAGGGTGACGGCCGGGCCCTCCAGGCCGAGGGTGTAGGCGATCCGGCCGGAGGCGACGCTGGCGGTGTTGCCGGTCATCCGGTAGCCCTCGACGCCCTCGGCGGCGCCGCTGCCGTAGTCGTAGTGGGTCAGTCCGGTGAACACCCCGGTGCGGGTGCCGCCCAGGGTCGCCGGGTCGATGCCGGCCCGCTCCAGCGCCTCCCACGCGGTCTCCAGCAGCAGCCGCTGCTGCGGGTCCATGGCCAGCGCCTCGCGCGGCGAGATGCCGAAGAACTCGGCGTCGAAGTCGGCCGCCTGGTGCAGGAAGCCGCCTTCGCGCACATAGGTCCGGCCGGGTGCGTCCGGGTCGGGGTCGTACAGGCCGTCCACGTCCCAGCCGCGTCCGGTGGGCAGCGGCGAGATGGCGTCCCGGCCCCCGGCGACCAGCTGCCACAGTTCGTCGGGGGAGCCGACGCCGCCGGGGAACCGGCAGGCCATGCCGACGATGACGACCGGGTCGTCGTCGGTGGCGGAGGGGCCCGGCGCGGGCGCGCCGGCCGCGGGGTCCCGGTCCGGCTCGCCGCCGCCCAGTTCGGTGGCCAGGTGGCCGGCGATGGCGGCCGGGGTGGGGTGGTCGAAGACCAGGGTGGCGGGCAGTTTGAGCCCGGTGAGGGTCATCAGCCGGTTGCGCAGCTCCACGGCGGTGAGCGAGTCGAAGCCGAGGTGCCGGAAGGCGCGGGTGCCGTCGATGGCGGCGGGCGTGGCGTGGCCGAGGACGGCCGCGGCGTTGCTCCGCACCAGGTCGGTCAGCTCGCGTTCGCGGTCGGCGCGGGGCAGGGCGGCCATGCGCGCCGCCAGGTCACCGGGCGCGGCGGTGCCGCCGGTCGCGCCGGCGGCCGCCGTGGCCGCGGCCTCCAGCGCGGCGCGGGCCTCCGGGACGCCCTCCAGCAGGCGGCTGGGCCGCTCGGTGGTGAAGACGACGGCGAACCGGTCCCAGCGCATGTCGATGACGACGGCGTTGGTCTCGTCCAGGTCGAGGGCGGTGCGGAGGGCGGAGGTGGCCGCGGCGGGGTCCATCGGGAAGACGCCGTGCCGCCGTGCCCGGTCCCCCACCTCGCCCTCGGCCATGCCCGATCCGGCCCAGGTGCCCCAGGCGACGGAGGTGGCCGGCAGGCCCTGGGCGCGGCGCACCGCGGCGAGCGCGTCGAGGTGGGCATTGCCGGGCGCGTAGTTGCCCAGGCCCGGGGTGCCGAGGACGGCGGTGAAGGAGGAGAACAGCACGAACGCCGACAGGTCCAGCTCACGGGTGAGCCGGTGGAGGTTCTCGGCGCCGAGCGCCTTGACCCGCAGCACCCGCTCCAGACGGTCGTCGGTGAGCGCGTCCACCATGCCGTCGTCGAGGACGGCCGCGGTGTGCACCACGGAGGTCAGCGGCCGGTCGGCGGGCACCGTGGCGAGGAGCGCGGCCAGCTGGTCGCGTTCGGAGATGTCGCAGGCGGTGACCGTCACCTCGGCGCCGAGGGCGGTGAGTTCGGCGGTCAGCTCGGCGGCGCCGGGCGCCTCGGGGCCGCGGCGGCTGACCAGCAGCAGGTGTTCGGCGCCCGCGCCGGCCAGCCAGCGCGCGACGTGCGCGCCCAGCGCGCCGGTGCCACCGGTGACCAGGGTGGTGCCGCGCGGCGTCCAGCCGCGCCCGTCGGGGGTGTCCGTGCCGCCGGGAGGGGCGGTGGCGCGCACCAGGCGGCGGGCCACGACCCCGGAGGGTCGCACCGCGAGCTGGTCCTCGCCGTCGAGCCCGGTGAGCACGGCGGCCAGGTACGTCCCGGTCTCCTCGTCCGCGTCCGCCGGCAGGTCGACCAGACCGCCCCACAGCCGGGGCCGTTCCAGGGCCACGACCCGGCCCAGGCCCCAGACCTGGGCCTGCGCCGCGGTGTGCACCGGCTCCCGGCCGTCGGTGGTCATCGCGCCCTCGGTGACGCACCACAGCGGCACCTCGGCGTCGATGTCACCGAGGGCCTGCACCAGGCGCAGGGTGGCGGCGTGGCCGCGGGTGAGCGCGGTACGGCCGGGCAGCGGCCGCTCGTCCACGGCGGCGAGCGAGAGGATGCCGGCGAGGTCGGGGATGGTGTCGCACGCCCGGCGGAGTGCGACGGCGAGCGCGTCCCGGTCCTCGGTCGCCGGGTCCACGGCGAGGGTGACGGCCCGTGCGCCGGCCCGCTCGACGGCCCGGACCGCGGCGTCGGCCCACCCGCCCCGGGAGCCGTGCGGCGGCCAGACCTCGGAGACGTCCCCCGCCGGCAGGACGACCAGCCAGGTGCCGGTGAGCACCGGCGTCGCCGGGGTGGTGACGCTCTGCCAGCTGACGCGGTAGCGCCAGGAGTTGACCAGGGAGCGTTCGCGGTTCCGCCGCCGCCAGGAGGAGAGGGCGGGCAGCACCGCGTGGAGCCCGTCGGCCTCGTCCCCGAGGTCGAGCGTCCGGGCGAGCCCTTCGAAGTCCTCGCGCTCCACCGCCTCCCAGAACCGGGCCTCCGCCTCGTCACGGGGGGCGTCTCCCGCGCCGGCGGTGTCCGGGTCCGTCGCCTGCAGCCAGTAACGGGTGCGCTGGAAGGCGTAGGTGGGCAGGTCCACCCGGCGCGCGCCGGGGAACAGCGGTGTCCAGTCCACGGGGGCGCCGCGGGTCCACGCTTCGGCGAGGGAGGCGAGGAACCGGTCCAGGCCGCCGTCGTCCCGCCGCAGCGACCCCACCA